>NZ_JBFOEY010000001.1:0-510334 GCF_040886985.1 Enterococcus sp. C76
GAAAATACCTATGGAAAATACCTATGGAAAATACCTATGGAAAATACCTATGAAAAAATTATTCTTGTTAAAACTTGAATATATTGATTAAAATAATATTACGGGGAAAGGAAAATAAATGATGAATCACTTTGAAGCTATTCAACAAAAAGTTGTTACGAAAAAGCAAGAAACAGCCAAAAACATTGTTCAACCGTCTAATGTTATAAAAAAAATGGCGTACCAAGAAAAAGAACGAAAAGAAGATTTTATGTTTTCTTTGTATCCTTCTGATCGTGAGAAATTAAATGAACTAGCAATACAAGCTGGTTACGTCACTCAACAAGGTCGTCCAAACGCTTCCGCATTTTTAACAGCGTTGATTCGGCAGTTATGACAGATAAGAGAAGTTTTTTGTATCTGTGTATGGAACAGATGGTAGTATACCAAGGAATCGAGGTAGAAAGTAAACAAGCGTGTGACAAATGAAATATTTTTAAAACATATAAACGAAGTTTTGACACAGTCTGAGTTGTCTCAAATCGAGCGCAAACAATTAGAATACCTATTGAAAACACTACTTATGAACTATACACCAGAAGAATTCGCGCAATTATTACTTAGAATCATTGAAACAATGCACAAAAAATAATGCCAGATTTATTTTACCTGGCACGTACATAATCAACGAAAATAGAAAGGATAAGAACGACAACATGTTTGCTGCTTTTTTGCCAGACTTACAAAATATATTTTTTTCAGAAACAGATTTTATTGTAAAGGAGAAGCAATTATTGCAACTTAGTACAAGGTTAATGAATTATCTATTTAATCGATATATCAAAATGTATGAATCTGAACTGCTTCGAAAATATCAAGCAAAAGGATATGAACTTGGAAAATGTTCTGAACGCAGTGTTTACTTTTTATTTGGAGAACTTACTTACACACGTACACCAGTTGAGAGAAATGGCCATATTGTTTATCCTATCGACGAGTTATTAGGAATTGAACGCTATACAAGATACTCAGTGGGAACAAAATATTCACTTATAGAGTTAAGTATGGCAACTTCTTACCGAAAATCTTCAGAATTGATTGAAACTTTAACGAATATAACTGCCTCAAAAGATACTGTAATGAAAGTAGTTCATGAATACGGGAAGAAATACAAAGAGCATGAAAGCTATCTTGAAGAATATGGGACAGAAGGTACTCATAAAGTTGACTACCTCTATATTGAAGGAGATGGTGTATTTGTTGGTGGCAAAGATGGAAAAAACAAAGAACTGGCGCATTTCATTGTTCATGAAGGAATAGAAACAAATGGACAACGAAAAAAAACTAAGAATTTGAAACAATTTGTTGGCTTAGGACATAAGAAAACAATGGATAATTTAGAAAACTATTTGTATCGTACTTATAATTTGAAAAACACCGTCATTGTGACTAATTCAGATGGCGGAAAAGGTTATAGCCAAAAGACGTTTAAAAGTCTTTTGCCCGTGGTGAAAAGGCATGAACACTTTTTGGATCGTTACCATATTTCGTTAAAGCTGGAACAACGTGTCTTTGTTCCAGAACTAATTCCTGTATTTCAAAAAGCAATTAATAATTATTCTACTAAAGACTTGCAATGTGCATTAGATACATTAGAATCACATGCAGAGACAGAAGAACAAGAAACTCATGTCAAAAAGTTAAGAGCGTATTTACGAAGGAATTGGAAAATTATTAAGCCATATCATATTCGAGAGCTATCTGGAGAAAAACAAGGAATTGGAATTATGGAGAGTCTTCATCGGATCTTAACTTTCCGGATGAAACGAAATAGTAAATACTGGGGAAGAGGGCTAGAAGCAATGGCATGGTTATTGACCACGAAGCGAAATGGAACATTGAAAGAAATCTTTTTGGAAAAGTGGAAAGAAGCATTTGCCTTAGATGATCAATTAGTAGCAGAGCTAGGAAATCGTCCTAATCACTTTTTTGATGATGAAGGGGAAAAAGTAGACAGTGTAAAAAACTATACAATTAATTATTCAAAACCGTCCAATCTCACTAAACAGCGATTGGACTGGTGTAAAGGCAAATAAAAAAAGCCCCTTTGTAAAGAACACAAAGAGCTAGATAGACTAATTGTGTACTGGGATTAGTCTAAAACTTATTTTAATTTTATCAAAATAAGTTTACCCTGTTTTTTTATTTTTTACAAGAATTAATGGAGAGTATTTTCATATTAAAATAAACAATTTACGAAAAATTTTTTGTGACTTAATTCTTGAAAAAATAGCTAGATGTGTTAAAGTAAGGGGGAAGAAAACAACAAAAACGATACAAAAAATAAATAAAATAACACTTAACACAAAGCGCATGCGCGGAGGTGTTTTAATCTTATTTTAATTTTATCAAGAGAAAAGAGCTTCTCGGAAAATTACAGACACATACAATATAAAAGAAAAGTTTGATTTTTTGTGTCTGATTTTGTATGATAAGGAGTAGACTGTGAAAGGACGTGTCCTGATTGGAAATTAGTGTATTTGAAGGTGCAAACAAAAGCGAATTATCAATGATCGAAGTAGCACACGCGATCTTAGAACAACGTGGCGATGTCATGGATTTTTCTGATTTAGCCAACCAAATCCAAAACTATCTTGGCAAATCAGATAGTGAAATTCGTGATTCACTCGCACAATTTTATACTGACTTGAATATTGACGGCAGCTTTATCTCATTAGGGGATAATCGTTGGGGTTTGCGTTCATGGTATGCTATCGATTCGATCGATGAAGAAGTAAACCATGGAATGGACGAAGAGGATGAAGATACTCCGCGTCGCCGTAAACGCAAGAAAGTCAACGCCTTTATCAATGATGATGAAGACGCGATCGATTACAATGACGATGACCCAGAAGATACAGATCTGACAGAAGAAGACGACGATGATCTGTTTGATGACGATGATGATGAAGATGAAGAAATCGCTGCTTATAATTCTGACTTGCAAGAAATTGGAGCAGATGACCCAACAGATGATGAAGAAGACTTGCCTGGGAATATCGAAGAAGATTTAAGTATCATAGACGAAGACGATGATGATGAAGACTATGAAGAGGAAGAATTTTCTGACTCTGAAAAAGAATAAACATCATTTACTGTAGAGGCTGTGACGGAAGTGGCCAACTTCAAGAAATTTCCACTTATTTCCGAAGAAGCTACTTCTAGAACACCGTGTATCAGAGGTTGCAACAGAGACGTTGAAGCTATCAGAATAAGAAGGTGTGACATGATTTTTGTCACACCTTCTTTTTTGTATATAAAAATTCAAAGTAAATACATAAAAAATAAAATAATTGAAACTTTTAGCGTACCTTGTACGTCATATTAAGTGAGGCGGAAAGGAGTGGAGAATGATTTTTACTGGATATAAGAAAAAACGGCAGATTGAAAAATACCGTCACCTGCTGAATGGACTCATCGAAACTGATTATCAAAAAATGTTCCGTATCACGATGAATTACGTACATGATAAAGAAGAGGCCTTAGATGTGATGCAAGATAGTTTCCATAAAGCACTGAAGTATTTTGAAAAAGAAAAAGAAATCGAGCATTTTAATGCATGGTTTTACCGGATATTGATCCGCACGGCATTAGATAGTTGGCGCAAACAAAAAAGGACACCTGTTGACTTATTTGAAATTCAAGATATCCCGCAGCAATTACCTTTAGAAACTTCCGTTGCAGAACTCCATATGATTTTAGATAAAATAGACAGTCCGGAAAAAGAGATTCTGATCCTTTACTTTTTTGAAGGATTTCGTTTGAAAGAAATTGCGACTATCTTAGATATGAACGAAAACACAGTTAAAACAAAAATGTATCGTTCACTGAATGTTTTACGTCAAATCCTAGAATGAAGGAGAGAAGACCGCTATGTATTCCCAAAAAGAAAAGTTAAAAAAACTAAAGAAAACTTATAAAGAACAAGAAATTCCAAAAGGGCTTCAAGAGGAGATCCGTCAGCGTTTTCTTATCGAAGAGCAATCATTCATAAAAGCAAGACGGAGAAAGAGACGCCTCCAAGGGTTTGGAGTATCTTTGGCTATCGTGATGATTACAACAAGTAGTCTCCTTTTTAATAGTCAAGTTCGAAGCTTTGCAGAAGACTTGCCCATTTTAGGATCAGTCATTGAATTGATCTTAGGCGAACGTTTTACTGATCAATCTGAAAAAATCGATATTCAAGTACCGAAGATCCATACTCAAAATGAGAAAGAAAACAAAACGATTCATGGATTAAACCAAAAATACTTTCACGAAGGACAAGCAGATTTCAAAAAAGCTGAAAAAGAATATGGAAATCTTGAAACGGATCATTACCAAGTTCTGGGTGATTATCAGAAAATCGTAGACGATGACCGGTTTCTTGTGATCGAAAGACAGATTACCCAAACAGCAGCGGATAGCCACGTTGAAAAAAGATACGACACAATCGACAAGAAAAACAGTGTCCAGCTCTCACTTCCGCTGTTATTCAAAGATGACACCTATCTATCTGTTTTGACAAAAGAAGTCAAGCGGCAAATGGCCGAACAAGTCAAGGAAGATCCGTCTAAGTACTATTGGACTGAACAAGATATTCAAGAAGGAACGATAGAAAAACCAACACTTGTTACACCAACACGAAGTTTTTATTTGAATAAAGAACATCAATTAGTTCTGACTTTTTCTCAATATGAAATTGCTCCTGGTTATATGGGAACACCAGAATTTGTCATTCCGAAGTCCGTGACAAAAACGATTTTGGCATCGGAAGATTATTTGGATCATTAGGCGAGAAGTAGTTGCGACTAGCAGTTTCAATTTTTACAGTTATTTTCAAGTAAGTAATTAAGAAGAGAAAAAGAGAAAGAAGAGATATAGTGAAAAGAAATTATTTAGTTATCAGTATCATTGCTTTATCCGTGCTTTTATTTTTCGAAGTCACTTCGGTCGCCTCCTTGATCAGCGAAGAGAAAGGACAAGTAACTTCATCGGAGCACTCATCACAATCTTTCAATCAATCAGAACAATCAACGAATAAAAACAAGTCGACTGAAACAGCTAGCGTCAATGAATCCACTCAAGAATCAGTGAAATCAACACAAAGTCAATCAACTGAACCAGAACCAACACAAGAAAGTACAGAAACTGTCCAAGAGCCGACTGTCAAAAGTATTGCCATCAGTTTTGATGATGGACCAGGAGCGACCACAACACCACAGCTGTTGCAAATACTTAAAGAAAAAAACGTGCATGCTACTTTTTTTGTTTTAGGAGAAAATACGGCGCAACATCCTGAAATTGTGAAGCAGACAGCAGAAGCAGGACACGAGATTGGCAATCACACATATGATCATCAGGATCTGGCGACGCTTTCTGCCCAGTCGATTACGGAGGAAGTGACAAAAACAGACACTGAGATCAAAAAAGCCACTGGTAAAACCCCCACTTTCGTTCGTCCGCCCTATGGTTCGATCACAAGTGTAGGAGCAAGTGTTATCCAGCGGCCAATCATCGAATGGTCGGTTGATTCAGAAGATTGGAAGACAAGAAATCCTGATTTGATTTTACAGAAGATCCAAGCAACAGTATACGATGGTGCAATTATTTTATTCCATGATATTTATCCTGAAACGATTCGTGCCGTTCCTCAAGTGATCGATTATCTGCAAGAGCAAGGGTATCGCATCACGACAGTGGGGGATTTATTAGGGCATCCAACGACTGTCGAGAACTATTATGGCAGAAACGATCATCGGCCAGTCCAGTAAGTGAAAACAAGTATACTTATAATAAAAAACTGTCCGCCAATTTTTTTGGTGGACAGTTTTCACTTGAAAAATAAAGAAGCAAACATTCGGAAGTTATGCTAAAATGGCAATAGAACGCGTCCTGAGGGAATCGAACCCCCGTCTCAAGAACCGTAGTGTTATTTTATAAATTTTTAAGATGTTTTATTATTGGTTAATTAGCCTTTTGTCTAATAGTTACTATTTTAAATTGTAATGTATTTGAATAGATTTTAGACTGAATGTATCTATAAATGTACCTATTAAGCGGAGTTCAAAATTCTATTTTTTATGTTGTTTAGTCTACCAATATAAATTGTTACTTCTCTTATCTTAGCGATTTATATTCGGGGTTACATAAGAAGAAATTCTTTTTGAATAGACAAAGTTAAATGAGAGGTAGTGTGGTAATGAGAGAAATGGAAACGGCAAGATTATATCTTAGAAGTTGGAAATTAACTGATAGCTCAAGTCTTTTCAAATATGCCTCTGATCCTGAGGTTGGTCCAAGGGTCGGATGGAGTCCTCATACTAGTATCGATGAAAGTGAGAAAATTATCCAATCAGTATTATTAAATAAAAATAATTATGCAATTTGTAAAAAAGAAGAAAATAGTATTATCGGTAGTATCGGTTTTGATGAATGTGAAACGGTGAAAGGAAAATCAGAGGCAACCATAGGCTATTGGATAGCACGACCATTTTGGGGATTGGGATTTGGTTCAGAAGCTCTTGAACAGATCGTCTGGTATTGTTTTGAAGAAAAAAAATTTGAAAGTCTATGGTGTGAAATATTTGAAGATAACTATCGATCAATAAAAGTTGTTGAAAGGCTTGAGTTTGAGCTCATCTATACAAAACCCTCTGTTTATGTTGAAGCTATAGATCTTTCTAAAAACTTGCTATGTTATAGATTAAAAAAATCGCAAAAAGAGGGCATGGATTAATTCAATGCCCTCTTTTTTGAGATTACTTCATTGCACTTGCACAAGACTGAACAGATTTTTTCTCAAACTTAGGCTTTTCATTCTTCATAGTTGCTACCTCCTCTCAAATTTCCACTGTTGTTGTGAAAATTTTTTTATTATCATCTGCTAATTAATTATGATGTGTAATAAGGCTTCTTCCTCAGCATTGATGTAGGAATCATCTATTACACCCATTGGACAGCAGTGTATCCCTTCATTTAACAGTAATAACTGTAGTATTTGTAAAAAGCAGCCGGATTCAATTAATGCATATCTAGTACCCATATTTCCATATTTTTCTCTATACAAATCTTCTATGGCGAAAATAGAGAGCAAGACTGTCTGACTGTCAACGTCATCATTCTGAAAAAAAATTGGTCAATTTGTTGTAAATAGAGTGTTCGTTTTTTAGATAAATGTGTATATCGTGAAATAGTGAATACATTATTTACTATGGATCGTTGGATAAAACGGGGGTTGCCAAGAACGGTGATTCAAGGAGTCATTCGATTCAATGAAGTGTGTTTAAATCACTAGATGATGAAGCATTTAATCCAGTAATAAAATATGTTAAACTCTAAATATAGAATTTTGAATACTCCGCTTGCTGTTGAGAAAGGAGAAGACTATGGCAATAAATAAACAAGCGAGTGGCAGCTATAAGGTGAATCTTCCATATCCCAAGGAGTTTAGAGAGATAACCGGGATTCAACAAACAAGATATCAAAAAACTTGGAAGAACCTTGAACTGGCTCAAAAAGAAGAGAAGGACGTTAAAGAAAATATAAATAAGGTAATTGTAGAAAAGAATTCACGCTTTTTACAACAAAAGGGAAATATCAAATTTTCTAAATTTTATGAAGATGTGTGGATTGAAAGATATGAAATGGATATGACAGGTAGAACTGATAAAATACCAAGTACTGCAACCTTAGAAAATACTAAGTTTTACTTTCGAGAACACTTGATACCAATTTTTTGTGAGTACAGTTTAAACTATCTTAACAATGAAAAAGAATTAGTATCTCGGCTAATGATGAAAAAAGCTAAAGAATATGCTAGCATTAAAGCTCTGAAAGGCTATTTTCTTCAAATATTTGATACTGCTGAGCAACTCGATTACATTGAGTACAATCGATTAGGAAAACTTTTGAAAAATTTAAGCTCTCCTAAAAAAGAGAGTTAAAGATGAAAAGAGGATTGGACGGTGAGTTTCTTACAGCGGAGGAATTGATTGAATGGATTGAAGCAGCTCAGAATGATCTAAATAATGACAAGATTATATTACAAGATTATGTCTTGTTTATGCTTACAAATGCATTTGGAAGATAGAAAAAGCGAATCTTATGCTTTACAGTGGCAACATATTGATTTCAATAATCGTCGAATTATTTTGACTCAAAGTCAAGATCGATATGGAGTTATTAAAATCTATGTAAATGCTCCAGATTTTGTCGATTCAAGTGTGTATGATAGTTTTGCTTCGGTCCTGGAACATGCAAAGGCAAAGGTATAAGGTAATGTATCTTTTTATGTATCTCGAAAACATAAAAAGACACCTTACATTTTGTAAGGTGTCTGAATCGGTTTTTTATACCAACGATTCTAAACTAACGCGTCCTGAGGGAATCGAACCCCCGTCTCAAGAACCGGAATCTTACGTGATATCCACTACACTAAGGACGCAAGCACTGGGATAATTGTAACTAAACAGATAAAAAATTACAAGGGGATTGGACAAAAAAATGAAATTTGAGCAAAATTTTTCACAAAAACAGCAGCAGACACAGAAACTAGCCATGACGCAACAGTTGCAGCAGTCCATCCAAGTTTTACAATATAACAGTGAAGAGCTGTTGGCATTCGTTGAGAACCAAGCAATGGAAAATCCATTGGTGGAAGTTGTTGAGCCGGAATGGCAGCCAGATTACATAAAAGCTTCTTCACCTTCTTATGAAGGAGAAGAGACAAATTACCTAAATCAGATTCCTGATACAAAAGGGTCTTTATTTGATTCATTGATCGAACAAGTCCATTTGAATTATCGAGATACTTTTTTGAGGAAAATCGTTCTTTATCTTGTAGAATACATCGATTTGAACGGATTTTTGACGATTAGTTTAGAGGAAGCTGGAAAAGAGATCGGAGCGACGCCTATTCAAATGCTCGATGCGTTGACACTGATCCAGCAATTAGAACCAGCTGGAGTAGGTGCACGTAGTTTGCAAGAATGTCTCATGCTTCAAACGGAACGGGATGATTATGCGCCGGAACTAGCTTATATCGTGCTAGAAGAATGTTTTGAGCAATTGGTGGAGCGAAAATGGAAAGAGATTGCGCAGCGTTTTTCTGTTGATTTACACGCTGTTCAGCAAATATTCGACTATTTGCAAACATTGAGCCCAAGTCCTGGACGAATTTTCGACCGTAGTAGCGAATTGTACATTATTCCTGATGTCCGGGTATTAGTGGACGATGAAAATGTACAAGTCATCTCAAACCGAAAAAACCAGCCGAATATCCGATTCCAAGAGACCTACTTCAAGCAAATGTCACAACAAGCAGATAAAGAAACTGAAAATTATTTAAAAGAACGGAAACAGGAATTCGAATGGTTGAAGAAAACGATCCTCCAACGCGGGGATACAATTTTGCGGGTTGCTCAAGTCATTGTTTCTCGACAAAAAGCTTTCTTTATCGACAAGGGGCGGCCAATCAAACCTCTTACGTTAAAGGAAGTTGCGGCTGAGATAGATGTGCATGAATCTACGGTCAGTCGAGCTGTCAACGGGAAATATTTGGAAACAGATTTCGGTGTATTTGAGTTAAAGAAATTTTTCACTGCAAGAATCCCTACTAACGGTGCAGAACAGACAGAAGACCTTTCGGCAGATACTGCGAAGAAAAAGTTGCAGGAATTAGTTGATCAAGAAGACAAAAGCAAGCCGTTGTCGGACCAGAAATTGGTTGAATTGCTGAAAAAAGATGAGATAGCGATCTCAAGGCGAACGGTAGCAAAATACCGTGATTTATTAGGAATCCCAAGTTCATCAAAAAGAAAACGTTATGATAACTGATCATCCAAAAGATCAGAAAAAGTATTTTGCTTTTTCTGATCTTTTTAGTTGAAAAACGAAAGAAAAACTGTTAGACTAACAGTCGTGAGGTTGAGATTTCCCTTTATTGATGTGAAATTTGAAAAGTTAATTTCTTTTTTTTATCGTATATGGGTCGTTTTAAGTCTACATTGGACGTAAAGTGTCCAACTAAGGAGATCGCTATGCTAGATGAAATAAAAATGATTGAATCTGTTGCACCAGATATTATCGAAGTGTTGCAAGAACGCTATAAAATTTTACGAAATATCTATTGGATGCAGCCGATTGGACGTCGAAGTTTATCGGAAAGTATGGGGATAACAGAACGAGTATTGCGAACAGAAACAGACCTTTTGAAAAATCTGAATTTGATCGATACCTCAAAAAGCGGTATGACGCTGACAACTAAGGGCGAAGAAGTTTATCAAAGTCTTGAAAACTTCATGGATCAGCTTTTAGGTACGCATCAAACCGAACAACAGTTGGCAGAATATTTTGGTAATCAGCGCTGTATCGTTGTTTCAGGAAACAGCGAAGAGCAAACCAAAGTGGCTGATGCATTCGGCGAAGCGCTGAGTGAAGCCTTAGACCGACTGCTTCCGGAAGGCGAGAATATCATCGCTGTGATGGGAGGAACCACCATGGCAGTTGTAGCAGAACAATTGTCTAATCTGGAAAATAAAAAACGGCATAACTTGTTTGTCCCTGCAAGAGGCGGGATTGGTGAAGCGATAACTGTACAGGCAAATTCTGTCAGTGCAAGAATGGCTGCTAAAGCAAATGGAAACCACCGTGCACTTTATGTTCCGGAACAATTAAGTCTGGCAACTTACAATTCTTTACTCAATGAGCCATCTATCCAAGAAGTCTTAAACTTGATTAGTGAGGCGAATTGTGTTATTCATAGTATTGGGCGTGCATTACACATGGCAGCACGTCGAAAGATGACTGAAAAAGAATTAGTCATGCTGAAACAAGCAAATGCTGTAGCGGAATCCTTTGGCTACTTTTTCAATGAAAAAGGCGAAGTTGTTTATAAGGTCCCTAGAATCGGTATAGAATTGCAAGATTTGGCGAAAGTCCCGATCATCATGGCGATAGCGGGCGGAAAATCAAAAGCCAAAGCAATTCGAGCTTATATGAAAAATGCACCAAAACAAACGTGGCTCATCACTGATGAAGCTGCTGCAAACGAGATTTTAAAAGGGGTAACCCTTTAAAATAAATATTTTTTTGATTTTCATAAGGAGGAAATCTTAAATGACAGTTAAAGTAGGTATTAATGGTTTTGGACGTATTGGACGTCTAGCATTCCGTCGTATCCAAGATGTAGATGGAATCGAAGTAGTAGCAATCAACGACTTGACAGATGCTAAAATGTTGGCACACTTGTTAAAATACGACACAACTCAAGGACGTTTCAACGGAACAGTTGAAGTTCATGAAGGTTCATTCAACGTAAACGGAAAAGAAGTTAAAGTATTAGCTAACCGCAACCCAGAAGAATTACCATGGGGCGAACTAGGCGTAGATATCGTTCTAGAATGTACTGGTTTCTTCACTTCTAAATCAGCAGCTGAAAAACATTTAACAGCTGGTGCTAAACGCGTTGTTATCTCTGCTCCTGGCGGAAACGATGTTCCAACAATCGTTTATAACACAAACCACGAAACATTAACTGGTAAAGAAACAGTTATCTCAGGTGCTTCATGTACAACTAACTGTTTAGCTCCTATGGCTAAAACATTGAACGACAAATTTGGTGTTGTTGAAGGATTAATGACAACTATCCACGCTTACACAGGTGACCAAATGACTCTAGACGGACCTCATCCTAAAGGTGACTTCCGCCGTGCACGCGCTGCTGCTGCAAACATCGTTCCTAACTCAACAGGTGCTGCTAAAGCTATCGGTTTAGTAATCCCTGAATTGAACGGTAAATTAGACGGAGCTGCTCAACGTGTTCCTGTACCAACAGGTTCATTAACAGAATTAGTAACAGTTCTTGAAAAAGAAGTAACTGTTGACGAAATCAACGCAGCAATGAAAGAAGCTTCAAACGAATCTTACGGATACAACACAGACGAAATCGTTTCTTCAGATATCGTTGGTATGACTTACGGTTCATTATTTGATGCTACACAAACTAAAGTAATGACAGTTGGCGACAAACAATTAGTTAAAACTGTTGCTTGGTACGACAACGAAATGTCATACACTGCACAATTAGTACGTACTTTAGAATACTTCGCTAACTTATAAGATAGACAAACGTACAAGTGTAAATGATAGACATGTACATTTAAAAGCGGGGAAGCAATCGCGCTTCTTCCGCTTTTTTTGATAATAAGTTTATTCAGGAGGAAATAAAATGGCTAAGAAAACAGTGAAAGATATCGATTTAAAAGACAAAAAAGTTCTTGTCCGTGTTGACTTCAATGTTCCTTTGAAAGACGGCGTGATCACTGACGACACTCGTATCAAAGCAGCATTGCCAACAATCAACTACGTTTTAGAACAAGGCGGAAAAGCAATCCTTTTCTCTCACCTTGGACGTGTAAAAACAGAAGAAGATAAAGAAGGAAAATCTTTAGCTCCAGTTGCAAAACGTCTAGGCGAATTATTAGGTAAAGAAGTAACATTCGTACCTGAAACTCGCGGAGAACAATTAGAAGAAGCAATCCGCAACATGAAAGATGGCGACGTTGTCGTATTTGAAAACACACGTTTTGAAGACGTTGACGGTAAAAAAGAAAGCAAAAACGATACAGAGCTAGGTAAATACTGGGCTTCATTAGGTGATGTATTTGTTAACGATGCTTTCGGTACAGCTCACCGTGCGCATGCTTCTAACGTAGGTATCGCTTCAACTGGTATCCCAACAGTTGCTGGATTCTTGATGGAAAAAGAAATCAAGTTCATCGGTGAAGCAGTAGAAGAACCAAAACGCCCAATGATCGCAATCCTTGGTGGCGCAAAAGTTTCTGATAAAATCGGCGTAATCGAAAACTTGATTCCTAAAGCAGACAAAATCTTGATTGGTGGCGGAATGACTTACACATTCTACGAAGCAAAAGGAATCAAGATCGGTAACTCTCTAGTAGAAGCTGACAAAGTAGAACTAGCAAAAGAATTGATCGAAAAAGCAGGCGACAAACTTGTCTTGCCAATCGACAATGTCTGTGCACCAGAATTTTCAAATGATGTAGAAACACAAGTAATCGAAGGAGACATTCCTGACGGTTTGATGGCTTTAGACATCGGCCCAGCATCAGTAAAATTATTTGCTGATACATTACAAGGTGCAAAAACAGTTGTTTGGAACGGACCTATGGGTGTATTTGAAATGAGTAACTTTGCTAAAGGTACAATCGGTGTTTGTGAAGCAATCGCTAACTTAGAAGGCGCAACAACAATCATCGGTGGCGGAGACTCAGCTGCAGCAGCAGAACAATTAGGTTTTGCTGACAAATTCACACACATCTCAACAGGTGGCGGCGCAAGCTTGGAATTGCTTGAAGGTAAAGAATTACCAGGACTAGCAGCAATCAACGATAAATAAACAGCCAAGTTTGCTCTATTCTGACGAGTGATCGATCAAAAGGTGAAGGGAGTTTTCATGACTCCCTAGCCATTTTTCAATAAATTAAGGAGTGTGTTCCTCAATGCGTAAACCTATTATCGCAGGTAACTGGAAAATGAACAAAACTGCATCAGAAGCAAAAGAATTTGCTGAAGCAGTAAAAAACAAAATCCCTTCAAATGACAAGGTTGATTCAGTCATCGGATCTCCTGCATTATTCTTACAAGAATTAATGACATCAGCTGAAGGTACAGAACTAAAAATCTCAGCACAAAACTGCTACTGGGAAAACTCAGGCGCGTTCACTGGTGAAACTTCACCAGCAGCTCTTGCTGATCTAGGTGTTCACTATGTGATCATCGGACATTCAGAACGTCGTGAATATTTCCATGAAACAGACGAAGACATCAATAAAAAAGCAAAAGCTATCTTTGCAAACGGTATGACACCAATCTTATGCTGTGGCGAATCTTTAGAAACATATGAAGCAGGCAAAACTGCTGAATGGATCGAAGGACAAATTACAGCTGGTTTAGCTGACCTTTCAGCTGAACAAGTGTCAAACATGGTGATTGCTTATGAACCAATCTGGGCAATCGGTACTGGTAAATCAGCTGACGCACAAATCGCTGACGAAATTTGTGGTGTTGTACGTCAAACAGTTGAAAAACTTTATGGAAAAGAAGTATCAGAAGCTGTTCGTATCCAATACGGCGGTTCTGTAAAACCAGAAAATATTGCTGAATACATGGCAAAAGAAAATGTTGACGGTGCTTTAGTCGGCGGCGCAAGCTTGCAAGCAGATTCATTCTTGTCATTGTTAGACGCTGTAAAATAATTGGTGAAAATTTGCGAAAAATGCAAGAAATGTTTGCACTAATGAGCAAAATTAACTAAAATCGTATATGAGGGAAATCCCTTAGGAAAAAACAAACTCAAAGGAGAGACAAAACATGTCAATTATTACTGATGTTTACGCTCGCGAGATCTTAGACTCACGTGGTAACCCAACAATCGAAGTAGAAGTATACACAGAAAGCGGAGCTTTTGGCCGCGGAATGGTTCCTTCAGGTGCTTCAACTGGTGAATACGAAGCAGTTGAATTACGTGACGGAGACAAAGCTCGTTATGGCGGTAAAGGTGTAACTAAAGCTGTCGACAACGTAAACAACATCATTGCTGAAGCAATCATTGGCTACGATGTTCGTGACCAAATGGCTATCGACAAAGCTATGATCGCTTTAGACGGAACTCCTAACAAAGGTAAATTAGGTGCGAACGCTATTTTAGGTGTTTCTATCGCTGTTGCACGTGCAGCTGCTGACTACCTAGAAGTACCTTTATACCACTACCTAGGCGGATTCAACACGAAAGTATTGCCAACACCAATGATGAACATCATCAACGGCGGATCACATGCTGATAACTCAATCGACTTCCAAGAATTCATGATTATGCCTGTTGGCGCTCCAACATTCAAAGAAGCTCTACGTATGGGTGCTGAAGTATTCCACGCATTAGCTTCAATCTTGAAAGCTCGCGGATTAGCAACTTCTGTTGGTGACGAAGGTGGATTTGCTCCAAACCTTGGTTCAAACGAAGAAGGTTTCGAAGTAATCATCGAAGCAATCGAAAAAGCTGGCTATGTACCTGGTAAAGACGTTGTTCTTGCTATGGATGCTGCTTCTTCAGAATTCTACGACAAAGAAAAAGGCGTTTACGTACTAGCTGACTCAGGCGAAGGCGAAAAAACAACTGACGAAATGATCAAATTCTACGAAGAATTAGTTTCTAAATATCCAATCATCTCAATCGAAGACGGATTAGACGAAAACGACTGGGACGGATTCAAGAAATTAACTGACGTATTAGGCGACAAAGTTCAATTAGTTGGTGACGACTTGTTCGTAACAAACACTCAAAAATTATCTGAAGGTATCGAAAAAGGAATTGCTAACTCAATCCTTATCAAAGTGAACCAAATCGGTACATTAACAGAAACTTTCGAAGCTATCGAAATGGCTAAAGAAGCTGGCTACACAGCAGTTGTATCTCACCGTTCTGGTGAAACAGAAGATTCAACAATCTCTGATATCGCTGTTGCAACAAACGCTGGTCAAATCAAAACAGGTTCTCTATCACGTACTGACCGTATTGCTAAATACAATCAATTACTACGTATCGAAGACCAACTTGGTGAAGTTGCAGAATACAAAGGTTTGAAATCTTTCTACAACTTGAAAAACAAATAATTCTTTTCTAATGAAGATACATGATCGACCGATTGAAAGATAGACGAGCATGATCACTTAGTTAAGTAATCAGACTCTCTACCTGCTGATTTCAGCAAGTAGAGAGTTTTTTTGTTGTGAAAATCATTTGATGAATAAATCTCTTTTTTAAGAACAGAAAAATCGGGAGAGTACATAAATTATTATAATAACAACTGTTTATTTATATATATCATATAAACCCTATTATATAAATATCCGTATTTATTAAAAATAACTCATAATTTTATTTTTGTAACTGGCTTCTGTATATAATATTTACAAATATCGATACGAGATAATCGTATCGAAAAAAATCAGTTATCAAGAGATAACATCGTTTAGGACCTTTTAAGGATAGAACAATAAGAGAGGAGGAAGCAGTCTTCGTTTCATTCATATCCTTTTACGCTCGGATAGGATGATTCTCTTCAAAAAGGGGATGGCAATCTTCCTCTTTCGATAAAAATCATTTGAACAGGGAGACAGAAAAATGAAAAAATTTTTGAAGATACTGGGTCTTATCGGGTTCATAGGACTTGTTATCGTAGTAACACCCAAAGCGCACGCAGATGAAGTAGAAGAATATTTGACGAGAAATGCCTTACTTGGAGAAGAACTTGATAGATTTGAAGAAAACGAGCAACAGCAAGCCAAATTGAAACGCCTCTCTAAAAACCGTATGGACGAAATCGAGTTAAGAACGAAGTATGAGGAATATAAAGCGTTAGGGGTCTTAGAAGAAGATGTGACCTTTGAGCTTTTTACGCAGTTAGCCACCTCAGAACCTCCAACGGATCCAGTCGCTCCAGAATTTAGAAATGCAAGGACAAAAATGTATTATGGAGATATTTTGATTACGAACGACACTAGTTTTTGGGGAGTCACTGGACATGCTGGGATTTATTTAGGAAGTGTGGGGAAAAATCAGATCCTTTCAATTGAAGGATCAGGAAAACCACCAAAAACAATGAGCGTTCTAGAATGGGAATCAGCTTATGGAAAAAAAGGTACTTGGACGAAAATCTATCGGGTCACAGAACAATATCAACCAAGATTAGCTGCTCGATGGGCATTAGATAATTACGATGGTAAAAATTATAAATATGGGATAACTACAAATATTTTTGGGATGGATCCGACTTACTGTTCTAAAATCGTCTGGCAAGCTTATTGGTATGCTTCGGCTGCTGTGCAGGTAGGAGGAATGTATCAGCCGCTTATTGCTTTGCCATACGATCTTCCTGATTATTTTGATGAAAGAGCGATCCATATCTTAACATGGGAGAATTGATGATGAGAAGGAGGATTTCTAAAAAAAGAAATTACTGTTCTAAGATTTTTATTTCGATATGTTTACTGTTAGGGGGTACATGGCTCTATCAATTTCCAATCAAGAAACATATAGCTACACGAGCACTGTATCAATTATTAGAGGAGGAATACCAATTAACCGATTATGATATTTTTATTTCAAGAGTGGTGAAAGATACGAAAAGTGGTAGAGGCGGTGTCAGTATTTTTTTCATGGTAAGGAATAGTTTGTATGAATATGAGTATGACTACTCTCTTGAAGAAAATAATTGGCTACGTGGTTATTACGTAAGGAGGGGTAATTATAGATCATGTGATACTCTTATTTTCAATGATGAGGAATAAAATGATTTGACTACAGAAGAACAGTTCAACAAAGTAGCTTCTCTTGTTTTTTTACTTGGTTGGATTTACTAGCGTAGAGGCAAGATTTTGAACGCCATTTACTTGGAAAAGGGGAATGTGACGCTGCTTTTGTCACGCCCTTTTTTTCTGTGGCCTCTCTTATTTGAAAATCTAGGCGTACTCCAATACAATAAAAAGAAACGGCAAAGGAGAAGATTAGATGAAAAAAGAAGAAAAAATTGCGATTTTACAAGAGATTATCCGAATAAAATCAGTGAATGGAAACGAAGGCGAAGTAGCAGCTTATTTGAATAAGCTTTTGGAAAAACATGGCATAATAGGAGAACTCGTTTCTTACAGTAATGGTAGAGATAATCTGATTGCTCAATTCCAAAAAGGGCAATCAGGAAAAGTGTTAGGCCTATCTGGTCATATGGATGTCGTGGCGGCGGGGAATGAATCGTCTTGGACCTATGCGCCCTTTGCAGCAGAAATCCATGGGAATCGTTTGTACGGACGTGGGGCTACAGATATGAAGAGTGGCTTGGCGGCAATGGTGATTGCCATGATCGAACTCAAAGAGTCAGGAAAACCATTTAACGGAACAGTCAAATTATTAGCCACTGTCGGAGAAGAAGTGGGTGAATTAGGTGGGGAACAGCTCACGAAAGCTGGTTATGTGGATGACTTAGATGCCTTGATCATCGGAGAGCCAACTAATTACAGTTTGATGTATACACACATGGGATCAATCAACTATACGGTCATCTCGCACGGAAAAGAAGCGCATAGCTCTATGCCAGACCAAGGCTATAATGCGATCAATCATCTAAATGAATTTATTACGAAAGCAGATGCTGAAATGAATCACCTCGCTGAAACAATCGAGAATCCCGTCTTAGGAAAAACAATCCATAATGTCACGTTGATCAGCGGCGGAAATCAAGTAAACAGCATTCCGAGTCACGCGCAGCTTCAAGGGAATATCCGATCGATTCCTGAATATCCAAATGATAAAATCATTGCATTACTGCAATCAATCGTCAAGGAATTGAATCAAGAGACAGACTACCATTTGGAATTGACGATCGATTACAACAAAATACCTGTCAAAGCAGATCCAGATTCTCCTTTGATTCATTGCATTCAGCAACAATTCAGTCAGCCATTACCTTTAGTTGGAGCGGCAGCAACCACAGATGCAGCCGAATTTACAAAAGCTGACCACTCCTTCGATTTTGTCGTCTTTGGGCCTGGTGTCGTTACTTTGCCTCATCAAGTAGATGAGTATGTCGAGCTCGATAATTATTTAGATATGATCGAAAAATATCAAGCCATTATTTTATCCTACTTAGCGTAAGTTTTTTTAATCGATGAAAAACAGAGCCAGATGAGCAACTTTTTGCTCATTTGGCTCTGTTTGTTCATCCTATTTTTCTCTTGGAATATATCAAGCGCTGCGGCAACATAGTGATGACTAATGAAACAACGACGACAGATAGCAGACGGTCAAGGTAGTCTGTGCCTGCCTGTACCAAGATCACACTGATGGTTTGATCGAAACCTAACCCATGTAATAATTGGACGATCATGCTAGACCCTGAGGAAGTGATTCCGCCAAATAACTGAACGGTAATGATCGAAGAGACGATCGTTCCAGGTACAGACAAAATCAAAGCGAGTAATAAGAGTTTCAAACGTTTTTTATCTTTGTCGAGATACCTTGGTAAAATCAATCCAGCCAACAAACCTGTGAGGATTTGGATCGGTGAATAATACAGTGAAAAAATATCTGTAGTCACCCCGCTTAATACACCGCTGGATAGTCCTGTCAACATTCCTGGTATGGGACCAAGTAACGCGCCAGCAAAAATCGTTCCAATAGAGTCTAGATAGATTGGTAAACGAAGCCATAAAGCAATCGTTCCTCCAACATAATTGATCCCAATACACAAAGCCATCATTGTAAGTACGCGAGTTGCCATCTTGTTTTTATTCATTTTGTTAGCCCATCTTTAACCTTTCCAAATCTTTCATAATCGTTTCTTCTTGTGCATTTAAAAGAACGGTTAAAAACTTTTGGAAAAAAAGACAAGTATCTACTTTTATCATAATTTTACTGTTAGTAGGTTTCTGCCAAAATTCATAACGATCAACCAATGTTTGCCCGCGACTTATTCCTTCAGTTTCTACAGCAGTGAAGCTTTTAAAGCCTTCACAGATGGACTCATCGATAAAATAAGCAACAGCTAATGGATCATTGATGACACACCCCAAGATTCTTTCTTGTTTCCAGTGAAAGTCAAAATAAAAACGAGTGATCGCTTTTAGATACTCTCCCTCTTCAGGATTCATTTGACAGCAATATTCAAGGATAGTCGGTGTCAAAACGATTTCTCTTGTCACATCTAACCCAACCATTTCTATCGGTTGTTTGAGCTTCTCGAATACATAAGAAGCTGCTTCAGGATCACACCAGTAATTGTATTCAGCAACTGGTGAACAGTTACCATGGCTTTTGTAAGTTCCGCCCATTGAGACAAAACGATCCATATGTTTCCCAACAGTTGGGTTGATTTTCAAAGCAGAAGCGATATTGGTCAAAGGACCCAAAGCAATGACTGATGTATCTGTTTTTTCTTTGAAATAATCAGCCAGAAAATCAACTGCATGGAGCGGTTCTGCCTGTTTGGCTAAGACCATCGGGAAATTTGTTTCCCCTAATCCATCCATCCCATGAGTGTCTTGCGCACTAATGAAAGGTTGCTTCAAAGGTTTTTCCATTCCTTGATAAACAGGGATATCTAAACGATCACAGCGTTCCAAACATTTCAGCACATTCTGCGTACCGATATCTACAGGGACATTCCCGCAAACGACGGTAATAGCAACTACTTCGATATCAGGGGATTTGACAGCTAGTGATAAAGCTAAAGTGTCGTCGATCCCTGGATCGCAATCAATAATTACTTTTCGCATTATTTCCAATCTCCTTTCTTTAGAGATACTTAGTTTTTTATTCTGGGAAGTTTCCGAACCAGTCCAAGACGAGCGTCTTGTTTATAATGCACGAAATTAGTATACTGGCTTTTATTGTGAATGTAAATGCTCTCTTACAAGTAAATCTATTGAGAAGAACTTTAAGTAAATGATACAATGAAAAAGAAATGGAATTTACGTGTGCCGAAGAAAAAGAATCCTATTGATCGGTATATTGTATAATAAATAGATTATAGTTTGGCAGAAAGCGGCGGGTGTACGATGGTTATTTTTTATTTCATTCTTATTCTGATAATTATAGGAATCAGTTACCATTTTCTTTCTTATTTTTATGCAAAGAAATTAGTAAGAGCGGGGGTACAGAGAGGCTATGACTGGTATGAAGACACTGGGCACCGCTTGATGGATCCTGCTGCAGTCACCTCAGTAGAAAAAAAGCGACAAAAATTAGAAGAAGAATGTGAAAGCTTCTGGGAACAAGGAATACCGAAAACGATCAAAAGTTATGACGGGTTGAAACTAGCTGGACAGATGTTCCTCCAACCAACTCAGCAGAATAAATGGGTCATTTGTGTACATGACTATCGAAGTACAGGGAAAAGAGATATGTCTCATATAGGTAAAAGATATGCAGAGAAAGGATTCAACGTTCTTATACCCGATTTACGTGCGCATGGAGAAAGTGAAGGAGAAATCATCGGAATGGGATGGCTAGACCGACTAGATTTAATTGCATGGATCCAACTCATCTTAGATGAACAACCAGATGCCTCCATTATTTTGCACGGCGGTTCGATGGGCGCTTCTACGATTATGATGGCAAGTGGTGAAAAGCTTCCATCTGCAGTCAAAGGATTTATCTTAGACAGCGGATATGTTTCTGTTTATGCGGAATTTCGGTACATGTTAAGTAAAATCACGGTCTTTCCTAAAAAAATGATCATGAGATATGCGAATCACTATGCTCAGAAATACGCAGGTTATTCTTTAAAGCAAGCATCAGCTACAAGACAGCTTGGTAGTAACCATTTGCCTTTGTTAGTCATCCATAGTGAAAGAGATCATTTTGTTCCTACAGAAGCAGCATACACGATTCAAAACGCTACGGCAGGGGATAAAGCATTACTGCTTGTTCCAGAAGCAGAACATTTGGAAGCATCGATGAAAGATCCGAAAACCTATTGGACAGTGATTTTTTCATTTATTGAACAAAGAATAACGATGGATTGATTTTCTCTTCCTTTTTGTAATCAATACGAGGATAAATAATTGTTTATAGACCATGAGACTGTTAAAATAAGGTAGGAATAAAAAAATATCAGTTATTTGAGGAGTGCGGCATATGGAAATCAAAGAGGAAAAAAATCGTCTTGCTTTATTCAATGATGAGCAACAAGAAATCGGAGAAATGACATGGTCGGATGCGGGGCCAGACATCATGATCATTGACCATACATTTGTCGATCCAGCATATCGTGGTCAAAAATTAGCTGAAAAGCTAGTGTATACTGGAGTAGAACTAGCAAGACGAGAGGGGAAAAAGATTATCCCTTTATGCCCTTACGCAAAAAAAGAGTTTGAGAAGAAACCAGAGTATCATGACGTCTTACGCCAATCATAATAATAACAGCTGAAAGTTTTGCACTTTCAGCTGTTTTTCCATTTATATAGAGTTGTCACGGAGTTTTATCTATGATAAAGTTAAAGAGACGATATCTTTTGGGAAGGAGGCTGCTATATGTATAATTTAATTTTGGGAATCGTGATCGTTTTATCGATTGTTATGGTCATTGCGATTATGATGCAGCCAAGCAAGCAAAATAGTGCAGCGAGTGCATTTACCGGCGGTGCAGATCAACTATTCGGCAAACAAAAAGCTCGCGGCTTTGAAGCTGTCATGCAGCGATCAACTGCAGTCATGGGAGCTGTCTGGATGATCTTATTATTTGTCCTAGCATTTTTATCTTCGAAGTAGTCGAATAAGCCTCTCGCACAACGGCGGGCGGCTTTTTTTATTGCAAAGAGAACGCTTAAGAAGAAGTTATGAAAGAAACTATGGTAAAATGAGGCGAAAGAGGTGAAACGAGTGAAACAATTACCAAAACCCCTTTATGCAAAACATGGAAAACGAGCAGTTTTGCTGCTTCATGCGTACTCAGGAAGTCCAAATGATGTCCGGATGCTCGCACGGTTTTTAGAAAAAGCAGATTATACAGTCTATGCGCCGCTATTTAAAGGACATGGAACGATGGAGCCATATGATATCTTGCAAGAAAAAGCAGAAAGCTGGTGGGCAGATACTAAAAAAGCCATCCATTTTTTACAGTCTGAACAGTTTTCTGATATTGCCGTATTGGGATTATCGATGGGTGGCATCTTTGCTGTACGGGCACTAGAAGAAGAATCAGTAATTGGCGGCGGTTTTTTCTGTTCGCCCCTGTCTCCTGTAGAAACAAACGTGCCTGAAAATTTTGAAAAATATGTACGTCAAGTGCTGAAGATAGCAGGCAAATCAGAAAAAGAAATCAATGAAAAAGCTGTGTCTTACCGCTCGTTAGCTGAACATCAATTAATGGATATACAAGACCAAGCAGCAATCGCAGAAAGTAGACTATCAGATATCCAACAGCCAATATTTTTAGCTCAAGCTGGGAAAGATGAAATGATCGACCCAAATGGTGTATTTGAAACGGCACGCAAATTGAGCCGCCAACGGGTGACACTTCAATGGTATCCTGAAAGCGGTCATGTGATTACAGTTGGCACAGCAAGACGCGAATTAGAAAAAGACGTGTTGGAATTTTTAGAAAAATTACCTTGGAATGAGGAATAAATATGACAAAAGAAACAATAAAAGAGAAAATTCTCTTTTTCATGGAAAGCAGTCGCAAACGTAGTTTTTCTATGGAAGAAATCGCTGAAGCTCTAGGCTTTCAAAAAAGCGATGATTTTAAATTACTAGTACAAACGATTGCTCAAATGGAAAGAGAACAGAGTATCGTTTTCAATAAAAAAGGAAAAGTCAAACTTCCTTTAAAACCGATCTTGGTCGAAGGGACATTTCGGGCAAATGAACGAGGATTTGGATTTGTAACGATTGATCCCGAAGAAGATGATATCTATATCCCGAAAGAAGCGACTGGCTTTGCAATGGATGGGGATACCGTAGCAATTGATATCATGAAGCGAGCGAATACAGATATGGATCGCGGAGCAGAGGGAAAAGTAGTGGAGATTCGAGACCGAGCGACTACTCAGTTAGCCGGAGAATTTGTTGCTTATTCAGACGAAGAGATACAGGAAACGGATCTTTATGGTGTGGTCATCCCGAAAGATAGAAAGCTTAACCAATTCAAAGTGTATGCAGCGGCAGAGGGAGTTCGTCCAGTTGACGGAAGTATTGTACTGGTCGAACTGACCCATTACCCTGAAAAAGGGTATGCGACTAGTTTAGAAGGGATAATCAAGCAAGTGATTGGTCATAAGAATGACCCTGGCATGGATATCCTCTCGATTGTCGTGGCTAACGATATCCCTACAAAATTTCCTGATGATGTGTTGTCTGAGGCAGATGAAGTTCCAGACCAGATCAGCGAAAAGGATATTGTTGGACGCAGAGATTTAAGAGATCAGCTCATTGTTACGATTGATGGAGAAGATGCAAAAGATCTAGATGATGCAGTGACGGTCAAAAAATTAGAAAATGGTAATTATTTTCTTGGAGTACACATTGCAGATGTATCTTACTATGTGACGCAAGGCAGTCAACTGGACAGAGAAGCATACGAAAGAGGAACAAGTGTCTATTTGACCGATCGAGTGATTCCGATGATCCCACAACGTTTATCCAATGGTATCTGTTCATTGAATCCCCATGTTCCACGACTCACCATGAGTTGTGAAATGGAGATCGATCCAAATGGACAAGTTGTCTCTCATGAGATTTTTCCAAGTGTGATCCAAACAACAGAACGGATGACCTACACAGCTGTCAATCAAATCTTAGAAGATCAAGATGAAGAAACGATGCAACGTTATGCTCAGCTCGTGCCTATGTTCCAAGAAATGGGTGAATTGCATCGAATCCTTGAAACGATGCGAATCAAACGTGGAGCGATTTCTTTTGAGGATCGTGAAGCGAAGATCCTTGTTGATGCTGAAGGACACCCAAATGATATCCAGCTAAGAAGCAGAGGGATAGGTGAACGCTTGATCGAATCCTTTATGCTTGCTGCCAACGAAACGGTAGCTGAACATTATAATAAATTAAATCTTCCGTTTATTTATCGAATCCATGAACAGCCAAAAGAAGAAAAAATGCAGCGCTTCTTTGATTTTGCTTCAGCTTTGGGCATTCTGGTACGAGGAACGAAAGGAACGATCACACCGAAAGATTTACAGCATGTGATCGAAGGAGTAGAAGATAAACCAGAAGCTGCAGTTATCAATACTATGTTGCTAAGAAGTATGCAACAAGCACGCTATTCAGAAGACAATTTTGGGCATTATGGCTTAGCAGCAGATTACTACACACATTTTACATCTCCTATTCGACGCTATCCCGATCTGATCGTCCATCGGCTGATCCGCTCCTATAGCCAAGATAAAAGTGAAAGCAATCAAAGTTTATGGGCTGAGGAACTTCCTGAAATCGCGGATCATAGTTCTAAGATGGAGCGTCGCGCAGTAGAAACAGAACGTGAAGTAGATGCGATGAAGAAAGCAGAATTCATGATGGACAAAGTGGGAGAAGAATTCGACGGGATCATCAGCTCTGTTGTGAAATTCGGACTGTTTATCGAACTACCGAATACAGTAGAAGGATTGATCCATATCAATGAATTGAAACAAGACTACTTCCATTTTATTGAAAATCATTTAGCGCTTGTAGGTGAAAGAACTGGTCTGACTTTTAAAATCGGACAAAAAGTGCGCGTAAAAGTAGTCAAAGCTGATCCAGATGAACGAGCAGTGGATTTTGAACTCGTTTCCGCAGAAGAGGTCACTGCGTTGGAACGTCCAAAAGCACGCAATGGAAAATCTGGAAAACGAGAAGGAAAACAAGCAGGCAAACGCTCAGAAAAAAATGGCAAGAAGAACAAACGATATAGTGATAGTAAGCAAACGTTCGGTAAGAAAAAAGGGAAAAAGCCATTTTACAAAGGTGTCAAAAAGAAGAAAAAGAAAAAAATAAAATGAGTTGGAGGAAACAGCTATGCCAAAAGGCGAGGGAAAACTAATTGCACAAAACAAGAAAGCTCGCCATGATTATTCGATCATCGACACGATGGAAGCAGGGATGGTCTTGCAAGGAACGGAGATCAAGTCGATACGAAACAGCCGGATTAATCTGAAAGATGGATTTATTCGCGTCCGCAACGGGGAAGCTTTCTTGCATAATGTTCATATCAGTCCTTATGAACAAGGAAATATTTTTAATCATGATCCGTTGCGCACGAGAAAACTATTATTGCACAAGAAACAAATCGTTCGTCTTGAAAACGAATTGAAAAACACGGGAATCACTGTTGTTCCTTTAAAAGTCTATATTCGTAACGGCTATGCCAAGGTATTGATTGGTCTGGCAAAAGGGAAAAAATCGTATGATAAACGGGAAGATTTGAAACGAAAAGATATCGATCGGCAAATTGATCGAACATTAAAAAATTTCTCTAGATAATTTCATTATCCTTTTTCGCATATTCGGTGCTTTTGCTTTTACTTAATGATAAAATTTGTTAGCATTTAATCTGATAAAATATGATATCACAGGTTTTTTCTTAGATCAGGAGCACCGTGCATGGGGAAAAATTCGCTTCGTTTTTGACTGAAATAAAAAAGTGTCTAATTTTCATGAAAATGTTTTGAATTTTCTGTTTCATGGTGGTATGATACCGTGTGGTTAGAAACCGATTGGAAAAAACCAGATACGCACATGAATTGATTTTATGTGAATTTCGGGGAAAAGAGGTGAAATGGATTGGATGAACGCTCGCTAACGTTCCACATTGGACCAATTTGGTTTGATGGTACAGTTTGTATAATGGTGTTACTGACCTGTTTGATTGTTTTCTTCTTAGCTTACTTTTTTACAAGAAATCTTAAGTTGAAACCAACAGGCAAACAAAATGCGATAGAATGGGTCATTGATTTTAGTCGAGGAATCGTAACAGATAATCTGCCTAGAAAAGAATTGAGCAATTTCCATTTGTTGGCATTTACATTGTTTTTATTTGTTTTTGTTGCAAACAACATCGGTTTAGTAACAAAAATCGTCTTACCTAACGAAACAACACTTTGGAAAAGCCCGACAGCAGACCCGTTTGTTACTTTAACTTTGGCATTTATAATGATCTTACTTACTCACTTATTCGGGGTGAAAAAGTTAGGCTTCAAAGGATATTTCGTAAATTCGTTCTTGAAACCCTATAGTTTTATGTTTCCGATGAAACTGATTGAAGAATTTACAAACTTATTAACACTTGCTTTACGTCTTTATGGGAATATTTATGCGGGGGAAGTTTTGCTAACCTTGATTGCAAAAATGATGACAAGCTTAGGCTGGTTCTCATTACCATTAGCAATTCCATTAGAGATGGTCTGGATCGCGTTCTCCTTGTTTATTGGGAGCATCCAAGCATTTGTCTTTGTTACTTTGTCAATGGTTTATATGAGCCATAAGATTGAAGTAGAAGAATAATACTCGGTTAAAAAACAAACTACTATTTATCTATTTTAGGAGGAAAACAATTATGAATTATATCGCAGCAGCAATCGCAATCATGGGAGCAGCAATCGGAGCCGGTTATGGTAACGGTCAAGTTATCTCTAAAACAATCGAATCAATGGCTCGCCAACCTGAAATGTCTGGTCAATTCCGTACAACAATGTTTATCGGGGTAGCTCTAGTTGAAGCTGTTCCTATCTTAGGGGTAGTTATCGCCTTGATTCTAGTTTTTGCCGTTTAATTGAATCAGTATTAAGGCAGAAACAACATCGTTTGTTACTGCTTTTTTACATGGAAACTAGAAATACTCCAAAGAAAGGAAGGCTCGCCTATGCTGAATCAATTGGCAATTGCAGAAGTTGGCAATGCGATGTTAGGTAATATCATCGTTGTCAGCGGCTCATTTTTGATACTACTGGCTCTCTTGAAGCACTTTGCTTGGGGACCAATCAGCGATATTTTGAAAAAACGTGAAGACAAGATCGCCAATGATTTAGATTCTGCAGAACAATCTCGCATCAACTCAGCGAAAATGGAACAAGAACGCGAACAACAATTGTTAGCCTCTCGTTCTGATGCAGCTGATATCATCAAAAATGCGAAAGAAAGTGGAGAATTAAGCCGCCAAAATATTTTGAAGGATGCTCAAGAAGAAGCAGCTCGTCTAAAAAGCAAAGCCCAAGCTGATATCACTGTAGAACGTGATTCAGCGCTGAACTCTGTAAAAGACGACGTTGCAGAACTCTCTCTTCAAATCGCGGAAAAAATCTTGAACAAAGAATTATCTCCAGAAATGCATGAATCATTAATCAATCAATACATTGAAGGTCTAGGTTCTTCAAATGAAACTAGATAAATATACAGTAGGAAGACGTTACGGGAAAGCTTTATTTGAACTGGCGATCGATTCAAATCAAGCAGAAGAAATCTATCAAGATCTCGTAAGTTTACGTCAAATCTATGAACAAGTACCTGGATTAGGAAATATGTTAAGTGATGTTCGTCTAGAACCTCATGAAAAACGAGAAATCATGGACAAGCTTGTCAGCGGTTATGATGGGATCGTTAAAAACTTTTTAGAAGTTGTTTATGAGTATAACCGAATGGATGACCTTTTGTTCATGATCGAAGAATATGAACGTCGATATGATGAACATCAAGGGTTACTATTGGGAAGTGTCACAACAGCAGTCCCACTTTCAGACGAACAACGAATACAATTAGAAAAGAATGTTGCAAAAACAATGGACTATCAATCAGTTGAATTAAAACAAATCGTTGATTCTTCTATTATTGGTGGCGCGATTGTTGAAGCCAACCATCGAGTAATCGACGGAAGCATTCGCACGCAATTAGAAAAAATGCGTAATCAATTAAACAGATAGTACAAAGAGGTAGGTGAATCGAATGGCCATCAAAGCAGAAGAAATTAGTGCCTTGATTAAAGAACAAATTGAAAATTATCAAAACGTGCTTTCAGTCGAAGAAATCGGTACCGTAACTTATGTAGGTGACGGGATCGCTCGTGCACATGGTTTAGAAAACGCGATGAGTGGTGAGTTGCTTGAATTTTCAAACGGCTCATACGGAATGGCGCAAAACTTAGAGTCAAATGATGTAGGTATCATTATCCTTGGCGATTTCGAGTCCATTCGTGAAGGAGATAAAGTAAAACGAACAGGTAAGATCATGGAAGTTCCAGTTGGAGAGGCCTTGATCGGTCGGGTAGTCAATCCGCTAGGTCAACCAATCGACGGACTAGGTGAAATCGTTACTGACAAAGCTCGTCCAGTAGAAGCGATGGCACCAGGTGTTATGCAACGTAAATCTGTTAACGAACCAATGCAAACAGGGCTAAAAGCGATCGACGCCCTTGTGCCAATCGGACGCGGACAACGTGAATTAGTCATCGGTGACCGTAAAACAGGGAAAACTTCTATTGCGATCGATACGATCATCAACCAAAAAGGTCAAGATATGATCTGTATCTATGTAGCAATCGGACAAAAAGATTCTACAGTTCGTACACAAGTTGAAACATTGAAAAAATATGGCGCAATGGATTACACAATCGTTGTGAATGCCGGTGCGTCTCAACCAGCACCATTGCTTTATATCGCACCATATGCTGGTACTGCAATGGGTGAAGAATTCATGTACAACGGTAAACATGTATTGATCATTTTTGATGATCTTTCAAAACAAGCTGTTGCTTATCGTGAACTTTCCTTGCTACTTCGCCGTCCACCAGGTCGTGAAGCTTATCCTGGGGATGTTTTCTACTTGCACTCACGTTTATTAGAACGTGCAGCAAAATTAAGTGATGATCTAGGCGGCGGTTCAATGACTGCTTTGCCATTTGTTGAAACACAAGCTGGAGATATCTCTGCTTATATCCCAACAAACGTTATCTCAATCACTGACGGACAAATCTTCTTAGAAAGCGACTTGTTCTACGCGGGTACTCGTCCAGCGGTTGATGCCGGACTATCTGTCTCTCGTGTAGGGGGTTCTGCGCAAATCAAAGCAATGAAAAAAGTTGCTGGGACTTTACGTCTAGACTTAGCAAGTTATCGTGAATTAGAAGCATTTACACAATTCGGTTCTGATTTGGATGCGGCAACACAAGCAAAACTAAATCGTGGACGCCGTACAGTAGAAATCTTGAAACAAAAACTGCATGCACCGCTAGCTGTTGAGAAACAAGTAGTGATTTTGTATGCCTTGACACATGGATTCTTGGACAGTATCCCTGTAGACAGTATTTTAGACTTCGAACATGAATTATTCGAATATCTGGATACCAATCATTCAGATATTTTTGAAACAATCCGTACAACAAAAGATCTTCCAGAAGAAGAAACGTTGAACAGTGCGATTCAGGAATATAAAGACATGTTCTTAGCTACAAAAGGAAATAATTCCTCTACAGAAGATAAATTGAAATCCATTCAAAATGCATAGTGAGGTGAGATGAATGGGTGCTTCATTAAATGAAATCAAGACACGTATCGCTTCAACGAAAAAAACGAGCCAAATCACGCGGGCAATGCAGATGGTGTCTGCTTCTAAGTTGACAAAATCTGAAGCTTCTTCACAGAAGTTTCAGGTTTATGCAACAAAAGTAAGAGAAATCGTTACGCATTTGACTGCTACTCAGTTAAATGATATTGCCTCAGAAAATCCAAGAGGGGATATCAATTACAACAGCATGCTGCTCAGCCGTCCTGTGAAGAAAACCGGTTATATCGTCATCACTGCAGATGGCGGTCTGGTCGGTGGATATAACAGTTCGATATTGAAACAAACGATGTCTATTTTAGAAGAAGACCACCAATCACCCGATGATTACGTGATGATCGCAATTGGCGGAACTGGTGCAGACTTCTTTAAAGCACGCGGTATCAACCTAGCATATGAGCTGCGCAATTTATCTGATCAGCCAAGCTTTGATGAAGTCCGCAAAATCGTAAATATGGCAACAACTATGTACCAAAACGAAGTATTCGATGAATTATACGTATGTTATAACCATCATATCAATTCGCTAACTAGTCAGTTTCGTGTAGAAAAAATGCTGCCAATCTCAGACTTAGATCCAGAAGAAGCAACGACTTTCGAACAAGAATATATTTTTGAACCTTCAAAAGAAGAAATCTTGTCTCAGTTATTGCCTCAATATGCTGAAAGTTTGATCTACGGTGCGATCGTTGACGCCAAAACAGCAGAACATGCTGCTGGTATGACAGCAATGAAAACAGCAACTGATAATGCTGCTAATATCATTGATGAGCTGACGGTTTCTTATAACCGTGCAAGACAAGGGGCTATTACCCAAGAAATTACCGAAATTGTTGCCGGAGCTTCGGCACTAGAATAGTATTGAGATTGGAGGAAAAAAGATGAGTTCAGGCAAGATTGTTCAAGTAATCGGTCCCGTTGTCGACGTGGAATTTTCTTTAGACCAATCCTTACCAGATATCAACAACGCATTAGTTGTTTATAAAAATGACGAAAATAAATCAAAAGTTGTTCTTGAAGCAGCATTAGAATTAGGGGACGGAGTGATCCGGACCATTGCGATGGAATCAACAGATGGTTTACAAAGAGGAATGGAAGTCATTGATACAGGCAAAGCAATCTCTGTTCCTGTAGGTAAAGAAACATTAGGTCGCGTATTCAACGTACTAGGAGATACGATCGATTTAGAAACACCTTTCCCAGAGGATGCGGAAAGAAGCGAAATTCATAAAAAAGCACCAGCCTTTGACGAATTAAGTACAAGTACAGAAATTTTGGAAACAGGGATCAAAGTTATCGACTTGCTTGCCCCATATTTAAAAGGTGGGAAAGTTGGACTATTTGGTGGTGCCGGTGTTGGTAAAACCGTACTGATCCAAGAACTGATCCATAATATCGCCCAAGAACACGGTGGTATTTCTGTATTTACCGGTGTCGGTGAACGGACTCGTGAAGGTAATGACTTGTATTATGAAATGAAAGATTCAGGAGTTATCGAAAAGACAGCCATGGTGTTCGGTCAAATGAACGAACCACCAGGTGCACGTATGCGTGTTGCGTTAACTGGTTTGACGATCGCGGAATATTTCCGTGATGTAGAAGGCCAAGATGTACTGTTGTTTATCGACAATATTTTCCGTTTCACTCAAGCTGGATCTGAAGTATCAGCCTTGTTAGGACGGATGCCTTCTGCGGTTGGTTATCAACCAACATTGGCAACAGAAATGGGTCAATTGCAAGAACGTATCACATCTACGAAAAAAGGTTCGATTACATCGATCCAAGCCATCTATGTGCCAGCCGATGACTACACTGACCCGGCGCCGGCAACAGCATTCGCCCATTTGGATGCGACAACCAACTTGGAACGTAAATTAACAGAACAAGGGATTTATCCAGCGGTAGATCCATTGGCTTCTTCTTCAAGTGCTTTAGCACCTGAAATCGTGGGAGAAGAACACTATAAAGTAGCAACAGAAGTCCAACACGTATTGCAACGATATCGTGAATTACAAGATATTATTGCTATCTTAGGTATGGATGAATTATCCGATCAGGAAAAAGTGTTAGTTTCTCGTGCCCGCAGAGTCCAATTCTTCTTGTCACAAAACTTTAACGTGGCTGAACAATTTACTGGTCTTCCAGGTTCTTATGTTCCTGTAGAAGAAACAGTGAAAGGATTCCGCGAAATCTTGGAAGGCAAATACGATGATCTTCCTGAAGAAGCTTTCCGAAGTGTTGGCCGAATCGAAGACGTCGTAGAAAAAGCGAAAACACTAGGCTACTAGAAAGGGGTGCCCCATGGATCAATATTTAACAGTAAATGTGGTAACTCCTGCCGGTTTGGTCTATGATCACCATGCAGCTATCGTCGTCGCACGTACGACAGCTGGTGAGCTTGGGATTTTACCTAAACATGCACCGATCATCGTTCCTTTGACGATTGATGAAGTTCGTGTAAAACGGACAGATTCGGATACCCATGTCGATTGGATTGCTGTGAATGGCGGAATCATGGAAGTGCGTGATAATGTGGTTTCAATCGTTGCTGATAGTGCGGAACGTGAACGGGATATCGATGTATCTCGTGCGGAACGTGCAAAACAACGTGCAGAACGCCAAATCGAAGAAGCAAAAGCAAAACAAGATACGAACGAATTGAAGCGGGCAACTGTTGCGTTGCATCGAGCAATCAATCGTATTAAAGTATCTAAGCACTCATAAAATGAGAAGCGGATGTTTATCCGTGTATCAGAGGTTGCGACAGAAGTGGTCAGCTTATTTCCGAAGAAGCTACTTCTGGAACACCGTGAATCAGAGGTCGTGAGCCTGCCATTCAGCTCCGAGTCACAAGGAACAAATTAAAAAACAGGTTCTCATGTTTGATGAATATTGTGGCTTGTGACCGAGGAGTTGGCAGGAGAACACCCTTTATTAGGAATAAAGGACTGAGACAAGACTTTTGTCTCAGTCTCTTTTTTTGCATATTTTTCCCCTTATTTCCTAAAAATGTAAGGGTATACCTCTATTTTTAAGTATACTTGTTTTTCCTTTTATACATTTTATGGTATTATCATTTTATTAGTTATTATAAAAACAACTGTTAGAAAGGACGTCATTATGCAAGTATACGGAATTGATGCGATACTTCGAATTGTGAGTCATTTGGCGTTTATCTACTTAGCCTTTTGGTCTTTACGTTCGTTACGCATTGAGACTTTTTTTAGACCAATGCATAATACGCAAATTAGAATGGCAATCGTACTTTTTTCAATCTTTTTAGGGTACACTGCAAGTAATTTTTTCTTAGAAGTTATCGCTTTATGCCGAAATCTTTTCGTTAGCCTGTAAATTTTAAAAAAAGGTACTATTTTAAAAGGAAGGGTGTTATAATAGAAAAGATTTTGAGTAAGTGTATGCTCATTGGAATTTTTTGGAGGGAACAACAACATGGAAGAGATCATCGTAAGAGGTGGCAATCAATTAAATGGAACAGTAAGAATTGAAGGAGCTAAAAATGCTGTATTGCCTATTTTAGCTGCCAGTTTGTTAGCAGAAGAAGGTATTACGACATTAGACAACGTCCCGATTCTTTCTGATGTCTTCACTATGAATCAAGTGATTCGTCACTTAAATGTAGATGTAGATTTTGATGAACAAAAGAATCAAGTAACAATCGACGCTTCAAGACAATTAGAAATCGAAGCGCCTTATGAGTATGTTAGTCAAATGCGTGCTTCAATCGTTGTGATGGGACCGCTACTTGCTAGAAATGGACATGCAAAAGTGGCTATGCCTGGTGGATGTGCGATTGGTAAACGCCCAATCGATTTACATTTAAAAGGATTTCAAGCTTTAGGAGCAAAAATTATTCAAAAAAACGGCTATATTGAAGCAATTGCAGATGAATTGATCGGTAACACGATTTATTTAGATTTTCCTAGTGTAGGTGCTACTCAAAATATCATGATGGCTGCCGTAAAAGCAAAAGGAACAACCATCATTGAAAACGTAGCTCGCGAACCAGAAATCGTTGATTTAGCAAATATTTTGAATAAAATGGGTGCGCATGTCTATGGAGCGGGTACTGAAACAATGCGTATCGAAGGCGTTGATCATTTACATGCAGTCAACCATTCAATCGTACAAGATCGTATCGAAGCTGGTACCTTTATGGTCGCTGCTGCAATGACAGAAGGCAATGTACTGATTGCTGATGCTATCTCTGAACATAACCGCCCATTGATTTCTAAATTGATCGAAATGGGTGCAGAAATCATTGAAGAAGAAGGCGGAATCCGTGTCATCGGACCAAAACATATCTTACCTACAGATGTAAAAACGATGCCTCATCCTGGTTTCCCTACAGATATGCAAGCGCAAATGACAGCCATCCAATTAGTGGCAGAAGGTACAAGCGTAGTAACTGAAACAGTTTTTGAAAATCGTTTCCAACATTTAGAAGAAATGCGCCGTATGAACGCCCACGTCAAAATCGATGGAAATGTAGCAATCATGGATGGAAACCATGAATTGCAAGGTGCGGAAGTGTATGCAACAGACTTGCGTGCAGCAGCAGCATTAGTTTTAGCTGGCTTGAAAGCAAATGGAATCACACGTGTCCGTAACTTGAATTATCTAGATCGTGGCTATTATAACTTCCATATCAAACTACAAAAATTAGGTGCAGATGTTGAACGTGTAGACATGGATCAAACTCCTGCTGAAAAAACAGCACAAACGATTGCATAAGGAAGTGGATGAATGAGTAACCAACGATATATCTTATTAACTCTGATAAAGATTTTAGTGGTGATCTTATTGCTTATCCTTCTTTTTGTAGCCGGAACGATGATCGGATATGGTGTCATCGGTGGTGGCAATCCATTTAAAGTATTTCAACCCAGCTTGTGGATTCATATTCGAGACTTTTTTCATTGATAATTAATTACGGTGGTTCTAGTCGATAGGAAATGAGCCATGAAGCAGCATAGGATAAAAGAAAACAGAAGGGAACGTTGACTTTAGTCGCGATCCCTTTTTTTAGTAAAAGAAAAGAAGGAATCTAGTTGATGAAGAAGATATTGATTTATTTAGTTAGAGGATATCAGCGCTTTATTTCGCCTGCATTTCCGCCTAGTTGCCGCTATTACCCAACCTGTTCTAATTATATGATAAAAGCAATTCAAACTCATGGTGCGCTAAAAGGGACGGTAATGGGGACGGCTCGGATCTTGCGCTGTCATCCCTTTGTCAAAGGCGGCATCGATTATGTACCTTTGACCTTTCAATTAACGAGAAATAAGAAAGATAAAAAAGAACCAGATTATAAAAAGGTTGTGAAAAATACGGGTAGCACTAAGCAATAAAGAAACAATTTGGAAAATAGCTTCCCATATTTTGCAAAATTGTGAGTGATTGCCGAAGTGCTGGATTTTGAACACCGTCAAAAAAGGTTGTGAAAAATACGAGTAGCACTGAGCAATAAAGAAAAGAGAGAGTGACTATCAAAGTAACGACTTCATGACTACATATATGGAGGTCAAAAATGATCGAAGAACTCAATAAGATAGATGTACCATGGTCCTTGTTATTAGATGCAGATCCTGATAAAGAAAAAGTTCAGGTATATGTTTCAAAGGGGAACGGCTGGATATGGAAAGAAAAAGAAAAAACAATAGGTATACTGATCTATATAGTAAGGGAAAAAGAATTCGAAATCGTTAACGTAGCTGTAGAACCTTCGCATCAAGGAAAAGGGATTGGTGGGAAACTCCTTGAGACAGCTTTTCAGAAGCTTTCACAACTCGCTTCCAGTCAAACTCAGATCATCATACGAACCGGCAGTACTAGCAGTGCTGCGTTACATCTCTATCAAAAAATGGGCTATGTGGAGATTGGTCGAGTCAAAGACTATTTTATCCATCATTATTCTAAACCGATTTTTGAGAACGGAGAACAATTGCGAGATCAAGTGATTTTAGCGATTCACTTACACAAAACCAGCTTTAACGAATAGACTAGTGATCCGAGAAAATGCTTTCAAATACTAAACATATACATTACAATAGCTTTAGCAAGCAAAAAGGAGAATGTTTTTATGGGGATATTAGTTTTTGATTTTGGCGGGTCGGCTGTCAAATATGGTTGTTGGGATAGTAAAGATGTCAAAGGCAAGGGCCAATTTGCAACGCCTGAATCTTGGAAAGAAATGAAAGCGCAATTATTACAAGTCTATAAAGACATGTGTCTTTCTTTTGAGATTGAAGGAATTGGGATCAGCTCACCTGGAGTAGTGAATAATGAGAAACAGGTAATTGAGGGAATCAGTGCGATTCCTTATATTCATGGCTTTAATATTTTTAGAGATTTGGAAACTTTGTTTCAACTTCCGGTAACGATTGAAAATGACGCCAACTGTGCCGGAATGGCTGAGTTTTATGAAGGAGCTGCTCGTGATTATCAAGAAGTTGCTTTTGTCGTGGTAGGAACTGGGATTGGCGGAGCGATGTTCACGAAAGGCCAAATCAATAAAGGTGCACATCTTTATGGTGGAGAATTCGGTTTGATGTTCTTAGAGGGCGATCAGACATTTAGTAAACTTGGTACAGCCGTACAGATGGCTTGGCGGTATTGTGAACGCAAAGGAGTCGATAAGAATACTTATACCGGAAAAGACGTTTTTGAATTAGCAGAAACCGGGGATGAAATAGCAAAAGAAGAAGTTGAGAGTTTTTATACGTACTTGGCAAAAGGTTTATTCAGTATCCAATTTTCATTCGATCCGGAAGTTATCGTATTAGGCGGTGGCGTTTCTGCAAAGGATGGACTCATTGATGAGATCCAAAGTAGAATGAAGAAGTTGACAGATCAATTCGACTTGCATGATTTCGAGCCGCAGATCCTATTGTGTGAATACAGAAACGATGCTAATCTTGTAGGCGCAGCGGCCAACTATATCGCTATAGGTCAAGGGGAGAATTAAGAGCTTTAGAGAAGTCGCCTCTTGTATAAAAGAAGATGAAATGGACAAGAGATTTTTACCTAAGGAATGTTTTATTGTCTGCAATATGATAAAATGTCTGAGAGGTGAAAATGATGTCAAAAAAAAATAAAGATATTGAAGTGCGTATCGAAGAAGTAAAAAAAGATATCAAAGGTAAGAATTATGAAGTCACTCAGTTATTTATAGGGAAAAAAATGATTGGTGAAATTTTAGCCTATGGACCAAAAGAATATGAAATTTTCTTTGGTGAAGAAGATTTTGGGAAAGAAAAAAGTCTTGAAAATGCGATAGAAACAGTGATTCGTCACTGGAATCTGCACGAATAAAAAAATATCAAAAAAACTTTCAATAAAGGGTTGCAAAAATCTGGAAAATTAGGTATTATAACTAAGTCAGGTTGATACAAACCTTTCGGAGGAGTAGCGAAGTGGCTAAACGCGACGGACTGTAAATCCGTTCCTTAGGGTTCAGTGGTTCGAATCCACTCTCCTCCATTTCATTGGGGTATAGCCAAGCGGTAAGGCAAGGGACTTTGACTCCCTCATGCGTTGGTTCGAATCCAGCTACCCCAGTATAGCACAACCGTAGGCTCTCGTAAGTTCGAGAGCTCTTTTTTTTGCTTTGTTACCTTGTTCCTTGAAGATTCTGTCAATTTAAGATAGAGTTAAGTTAACAAAAAGAATTGGAGGGGTCAAAATGAAGTGGAAAGAAAAAGTAGACGAAGCAGCTGAAAAGTTATATGACTTGGTCAAATCAGAAAAATACGATATCGAAGTGAACATTCCTAAAAAAGGCGAAAAAGCAGTCCATGTAAAATCAAAACGCCCAACGAATCATACAAAAAAATGGATGGCTAAAAACCGCTAATAATAACAAAAGATCCATAAATCGGCATTTTCAGCGATTATAGGGTCTTTTGTTATTTTCTCAATTGAATATATCTAGAAAATGGATTCTGTTAATAGGAATGGGAAGAAGGATTTGTACCTACATCATCTGCTTATGGATAGAATCCTTTATCTTTTTCAGTTGTGAATCAGGTATATACCAGTTATAATAGAAGAAACGAAAGGACGGGTGTACGTTATGTCGAATCAATTACCTGTATATATACAGATTCATGACCAATTAAAAAATGAAATCGAACAAGGTATATGGAAAGTCGGAGACCGTCTTCCTTCAGAAAGAGAATTAGCAGTGAAATTCAATGTCAGCCGTATGACGTTGAGACAAGCAATTCAAAACTTGGCAGATGAAGGAATCTTAGAAAGAAAGATCGGTTCGGGTACATATGTTGCGCGAGAAAAAGTACAAGAAAAGATGTCTGGCGCGACAAGTTTTACAGAAATCATGGAATCGCAAAATAGAGTACCGTCTAGTCGAACAATCTCTTACTTTTTGACTTCGCCAAGCTCAAGTGAAATGGAAAAACTAAACTTGAGTAAAGATGACACGATCTTGCGAATGGAACGTATTCGTTTTGCAGACGATGTCCCTATTTGTTTTGAAGTAGCCAGTGTTCCGCAAAAGCTGATCGATGGCTACAGCAAAGCAGAGATTACTGAATCGCTGTATCGCACATTAGAAGAAAAAGGCGGGAAAAAAATCGGTCCAGCGAATCAAACGATCACGGCTGTATTGGCGTCTGAGAAAATCGCAGACTATTTAGAGGTGAAACGAGGAGATGCAGTTCTTCGTTTGCGTCAGATTTCCTATTTTGAAGATGGCACGCCATTTGAGTATGTGCGTACGCAATATGTAGGAAATCGTTTTGAGTTTTATTTGGAAAAATAAAAAAACAGGTGATCCCTGATTCCTTATTCGAAAAAAAGAGAATCAGAATCACCTGTTTTTATCTATGATCAGCTACCAATTGCTCGTGATAAGAAACAGGACCTTCTTCAAATTGGACTTGTCCGTTCAGCAGCTCAATGATGGATTCTTTAAAGCTGTCAGCATTTTTTTCATCCACTGCACAGATGACGATGACTTGATCAGTGTATTGGATTTCTTTTATGAAAAAATGCTGTAGTTCAAGATAATTTTGTAATTTTCCTAGTTGCGGATACGTGATCACAACGGAGATCTCCTGTTGCAAGGTACCTTCTACGATTCCAATGTCGGACAATGCTTGAGAGACCGCATGAGTGTATGCACGTATCAATCCGCCCGTGCCGAGTTTCGTTCCTCCAAAATATCGAGTGACTACTGCAGCTACATTGATCAGTTGATTTTTTTTGAGGACTTCCAACATCGGTACGCCCGCCGTTCCACTTGGTTCGCCATCATCGCTGCTTCGTTGGATCTCATTTTTTTCGCCAATGACGAAGGCACTGCAGTTATGGTTTGCTTTCCAATGTTCTTTTTTGATTTCTTGGATGAAGTTTTTCGCTTCTTCTTCTGTTTCTATTCGTTTAAGAGAACAGATAAAGCGTGATTTCTTGATTTCGATCTCACTTTGTCCATTTTCTTTGATTGTACGATAACGTTCGATCATCTTGTCACCTCTTTTTTTCGGTTGCTTTATTCAGTATAAAGAAAGTTCTAGGTTGTTTCAACACTATAACGGTTGCGCAATTGCTGTAGTATGCGATAATAAAGACAAAGGCAGGTGGATCCGGGGATGAAGGAACGAATGAAAAAGTACGATGCAATTACGCATTATTTGAAGAACAACGGCGGCTCCCAAGTAACATTGACCTTTACCCAATTTGATGAACTGTTGTTTCCCAGTAACGGACTTCCCAAAACAGCCAGGGAAAGCACAGATTGGTGGGCAAATGACTATAAACATCCAGAAAAGGGTGCCTACGGCTGGTTAAATGCAGGCTATGAAGTAGTGGTCATCAATTTGGATAAAGAATATGTCGTATTCAATAAATTAGTGAAATCTAGCTGGCTATTTGATTAAATAAACCGTGTTTAGAAAACGTTGACAAATTTCTTTCTTTTTATATAATAGAGTAACAGACGCTAAGAAAACGTTTGCGTAGTCTGTTTTAAAAAGGAGAGAAAAGTATGGCTAAAAAAACAATCATGCTTGTGTGTTCGGCTGGTATGAGCACAAGTTTGCTAGTAACAAAAATGCAAAAAGCTGCGGAAGCAAAAGGAATCGATTCTGATATTTTCGCTGTGTCAGCTTCTGATGCAGATAATAATCTTGCAAATAAAGATGTAGATGTACTGTTATTAGGGCCTCAAGTTCGCTTTATGAAAGCTGATTTTGAAAAACGTCTGGAACCAAAAGGCATTCCTTTAGACGTCATCAATATGGCTGATTATGGAATGATGAATGGCGAAAAAGTATTAGACCAAGCAATTACATTGATTGGTGAATAAATAGATTATATAGAACTATCGAACAAGCAATCCAAAAAAAGATTGCTTGTTTTTTCGTATATTTTTTTAGGGCGAATGATATGAATCATTTTTGGGGCAGAAGGCTTCTTACGAGAGAGATTGAAGCAATGGATTGTGAGGAGGGAAACTTACCAAATTATAAGAAGATCGCAGCAGTAGAACGTTTAGGTAACAGGATTCTTTGTCATCGTTGTGGAGTGAAAACGCCTGTCTTTGAGGGACAGCTTGCAGACTATGGCTATTTTTGCATACATTGCCTGTCTTTAGGGCGATGCGACAGTCAACAAGAGTTATATTTATTTGATCAGCCAAAAGCAGAATCTCGAGAAGTCGTCTTTTCTTGGACAGGAAAGCTTACTGAAAAACAAACGGAAATCGCAGAGAGGATACTTTATCATTCAGAAAAAAGACACCATCTTATTTGGGCAGTAACAGGTGCAGGAAAAACAGAAATGCTTTATCCGATTTTAGTGAAAACATTAAAAGCTGGAGGAAGAGTAGCCATTTGTACACCGCGAATCGACGTTTGTAATGAATTATTTTTACGCTATCGACCTGTTTTTCCAGAAGAAACAATCATGTTGCTCCATGGGAATACAGCAACAGCTTATACCTTTAGTTCTTTTGTTATCTGTACGATTCATCAACTATACCGTTTTTATCGATCCTTTGACTTATTAGTCATTGATGAGATCGATGCTTTTCCTTATAGCGGGGACGCTGGGCTAGCTCACGCTGTGCAAACAGCAATCAAACCAGACGGTCGATTCATCTACTTAAGTGCCACGCCTGATGAGAAGTTACTAAAGGAAATCAAGCAGACATTTGAGCTCCACAAACTTGCCTTACGCTTTCATCGGCGCTTGCTTCCTGAACCCGTGCTTGTTTTCATGAATAATTGGCGACAAAAATGTGGAAACAAAAAGAAAATCAACTCTTTGGTGCGGATCATTCAGCAACTAATCAAAGAAAACCGTATCCTTTTATTTTGTCCAAGTATTACGATGATGCATCGTTTAAAAATCACACTGCAAGAAGCTTTTCCAGAATATGAGATAACAGATGTTTCTTCACAAGACGATCAACGGGCAAAGAAAGTTCAGGAAATGCGAGAAGCAACATACGAGATACTGTTAACCACGATGATCCTAGAAAGAGGAGTCACATTTGAAAGAATCTCTGTCATCGTTTTAGGAGCAGATCATCCAGTTTTTACTAAATCCTCTTTGGTGCAAATCGCAGGAAGAGCTGATCGTAAAGGTCCTTATACGAACAGTCGGGTCTATTTTTTCTATGAAGAAAAAACTTCAGCTATTCGAAAAGCCTGTCAGGAAATCAAAGAAATGAACGAAGAAGGGAAGAAGATGCTGTGAGATGTAGTTGCTGCAGTAAAGACATCATCCAAAATTTAACATTCAGCGAGATCATCGGTGTGTCGAAATATAGACTTCCTCAGACATGTTCAGTTTGCCGCGCACAATTCCATTTATTGGAAGCAAAAGGTTGTGCAGGTTGTCAAAAACCAATCCATTTGAAATACAAGGAGACGAAAAAGAAAGCAAAGACTAGTTTCGTTTACTGCAACGACTGTCAAGAATGGAAGAAGAAATATCCTGCATATGATTTTCAACACCGCGCCTTTTTTACGTACGATGAAAAGATGCAGGCTTGGATCAATCGGTACAAGTTTATGGGAGATATCCGATTAGCAGGGACTTTTGCATATAAATGGACTCAGATAAAAAAAGATTACCCGGCATATATTTATTGTCCAATACCTTTATCTGAAAAAAGGTGGCTAGAAAGAGGATTCAATCAAGTAAGCGAGATGTTGAAAGCAGCAAAAATTCCTTTTCAGATGCTGCTCAAAAGAGAGCAACATCTGCTTGCTCAAGCAAAAAACACGCGAAAGGAAAGATTGGAGATGCCTCAGCCTTTTGAGCTTGCCGTACCTCTTTCTAAGATACAACATAAAAAAATATTGATTATTGACGATGTCTATACAACAGGACAGACGCTTTTTCATGCAGCAGATTGCTTGCAGAACGCACAGCCGAAAATCATCCGAACCATTTCTTTGGCAAGATGAATCAGATGTGGAAATTTGATAGCGATTTAATTTGCAAATAACCTAGAGTTCGATATAATAGAATCAAGAAGAGGGAAAGAGTGGTCCTTCTCCTTCTTGATTGTGGTAGACGAAAGGGGTAATTTTTATGTTTAGATATAATGTACGCGGCGAAAATATCGAAGTAACTGAAGCGATTCGCGACTACGTTGAGAAAAAAGTAGGCAAACTAGAACGCTATTTCAGTGACGCACCCGATGCTACGGCGCATGTGAACTTAAAAGTTTATACAGAAAAAACAGCAAAAGTGGAAGTAACGATCCCATTACCTTATCTTGTATTACGTGCCGAAGAAACTTCTCCAGATCTATACGCAAGTATCGATTTGGTTGTTGACAAATTGGAACGCCAAATCCGCAAATTCAAAACAAAAATCAATCGTAAATCCCGTGAAACGGGCATGAATACTGCAGATGCTGCTGTTTTATTCAATGGAGAGGAAGAAAACGAAAACGATTCTGAATTAGATATCGTACGTACAAAACGCCTTTCATTGAAACCAATGGACAGTGAAGAAGCAGTCTTACAAATGAACATGCTGGGACATAACTTCTTTATTTTTGAAGATGCAGAAACAAATGGTACAAGTATCGTTTACCGCCGAAAAGATGGAAAATACGGATTGATCGAAACAGACTGATCAGCCATACTTAAATAACATCAAAAACTTGCAGCAGCTGTCAATAGCTGCCGCAAGTTTTTTTGAATTCGTCTCTTTTTTAGTTGAAATATGAATAAATTATGAAGTTCTTACTTTAATACGATTAAGATATTTCAATTATCTATAACTAATGATAAAATGAAAAGTAGAGTCTACATAGTCTGGATAATACACAGAAGGAAAAGGAGATTACACAACGCATGGCCAATTTGATTCGTTCACTTATCGAAAACGATAAGAAAGAACTAAAACGTTTAGATAGCATTGCAAAAAAAGTTGAATCGTATGCTGACCAAATGGCAGCATTAACTGATGAACAATTACAAGCAAAAACTGCTGAATTCAAGAGCAGATACCAAAAAGGAGAAACATTAGATCAATTACTTCCGGAAGCTTTTGCAGTCGTTCGGGAAGCAGCAAAACGTGTATTGGGGTTATATCCATACCACGTACAATTGATGGGTGGGATCGTGCTTCACGATGGGAATATCCCTGAGATGCGTACTGGTGAAGGTAAAACCTTGACCGCAACGATGCCGGTGTATCTGAATGCGTTGACTGGCGAAGGGGTCCACGTAGTTACCGTCAATGAATACTTAGCAACCCGTGACTCGACGGAAATGGGCGAGCTTTATAATTTCTTAGGATTGACAGTTGGGTTGAATATCAACTCAAAATCTTCGGATGAAAAACGCGAGGCTTATAATTGCGATATCACTTATAGCACGAATAATGAATTAGGATTTGACTATTTGAGAGACAACATGGTCGTTTACCGTCATCAAATGGTACAACGTCCGCTGAATTATGCCATTGTCGATGAAGTTGACTCGATCTTGATTGATGAAGCGAGAACGCCGCTGATCATTTCAGGGCAAGCAGAAAAATCAACAGCTTTATATACAAGAGCAGACAACTTCGTGAAACGTTTAAAAGAAGAAGAAGATTACAAAATCGATGTACAATCAAAAACAATCAGTTTAACTGAAGCAGGGATCGAAAAAGCTGAAGAAACATTCGGTTTGGACAACTTATATGACATTGAAAATACTGCATTGACCCATCACTTGGATCAAGCATTGAGAGCCAACTACATCATGCTTTTAGACATCGATTATGTTGTTCAAGATGGAAAAGTATTGATTGTTGACCAATTTACGGGCCGGATCATGGATGGACGCCGTTATTCAGATGGTCTTCATCAAGCAATCGAAGCTAAAGAAGGCGTAGAGATCGAAGACGAAACGAAAACGATGGCGACGATCACTTTCCAGAACTATTTCCGTATGTACAAGAAACTTGCAGGGATGACTGGTACAGCTAAGACAGAAGAAGAAGAGTTCAGAGAGATTTATAATATTCAAGTGTACCAGATTCCGACAAACCGTCCGGTCATCCGTGACGATCGTCCAGATTTGCTTTACCCAACATTACAAAGCAAGTTCCATGCTGTCGTACAAGATATCAAAGATCGCTACCGCAAAGGACAGCCTGTCTTAGTCGGAACTGTTGCGGTTGAAACATCTGAGTTATTATCAGATATGCTGAATCAAGAACGTATTCCTCATGAAGTGCTGAATGCGAAAAATCACTTTAAAGAAGCAGAGATCATCATGAATGCGGGTCAAAAAGGCGCAGTGACGATTGCTACCAACATGGCTGGTCGGGGAACAGATATCAAGCTAGGGCTTGGCGTAAGAGAACTTGGTGGCCTAGCAGTTATCGGGACAGAACGACATGAATCTCGTCGTATCGATAACCAGCTTCGAGGACGTGCAGGACGTCAAGGAGACCCTGGTATGTCACAATTCTACTTGTCTTTAGAAGATGATTTGATGAAACGATTCGGTTCAGAACGAATCAAAGCTTTCTTAGATCGAATGAAGATCGGTGACGAAGATGCTGTGATCCAAAGCAAGATGCTGACGAAACAAGTAGAATCTGCACAAAAACGCGTAGAAGGAAACAACTACGACACACGTAAGAACGTCTTGCAATACGATGACGTGATGCGTGAGCAACGTGAAGTAATCTATAAACAGCGCCAAGAAGTAATCATGGAAGAAAAAAGCTTATCTAAACCACTGATGAATATGGTCAAACGGACAATCAGTCGTGTGGTAGATGCGCATACGCAATTAGAAAAAGAAAATTGGAATTTGGAAAGTATCGTCGATTTTGCTGGCAGCACACTTGTCCATGAAGACAGTATTTCCCTTACAGATATCGAAGGAAAAAAACCTCAAGAAATCAAAGAATATCTAAACGAACGAGCACAAGAAGTATTCAATACCAAAGCAGCTCAATTGAACGGACCAGAGCAACTGCTGGAATTCGAAAAAGTCGTGATCTTACGTGTCGTGGATTCTAAATGGACAGATCATATCGATGCAATGGACCAATTACGTCAGTCAATCGGCTTGCGTGCCTATGGTCAAAACAATCCATTAGTTGAATACCAAACAGAAGGCTACAAGATGTTCGAAGATATGGTAGGTGCCATTGAATATGAAGTCACTCGTATCTTCATGAAAGCTGAGATCCGTCAAAACGTACAGCGTGAGCAAGTTTCTCAAGGAACAGCTTCTCACTCAGAAGATGGAGATGCCAAAGAAAATAGTAATACTAGCGCGAAAAAACAACCAATCCATGTGAACAAGGTCGGTAGAAATGATCCTTGTCCTTGTGGAAGCGGGAAAAAATATAAGAACTGTCACGGAAAAGATGCAAACTAATTTCTGACAGCAGGATTGGTGAGACAAATTCTTTTTTAAAGAATTCGTCTCACCTTCTTTCTGTTATTTGCTGATTCTGTTAGACTAGATATAATGAAAAAAGTATAGTGAAAGAAGGAAAAAAACATGGAAATATCCGAAATTCGAAATCTCCTGACAGAAATGCAGGAAAAGGTCACAAGCTTCAGGAGGTCTCTTTGACTTAGACCAGCTGGAAGAAGACATTGCGGAAGCAGAAGCAAAAATGGCTGAACCTGGTTTTTGGGATGATAGCGAAGCTGCTCAAAAAGTGATTAGTGAAAACAATGCAAATAAAGAAACTTATGATCAATTCCATTCTCTTGCTGAAGAACTGGAAGAAATCGAATTGATGGTGGAGATGTTGCAGGAAGAACCTGATGCAGCCATGCAAGAAGAAGCAGAAACACGTATCAATGCGCTAGATGAAAAAATGAAGACGTATGAATTATCTATGTTGTTAGATGGTCCTTATGATCGAAACAACGCCATCGTCGAATTGCATCCAGGGGCTGGCGGAACGGAGTCCCAAGACTGGGGCAGCATGCTTTTACGCATGTATACACGCTGGGCAGAGCAGCATGGGTATCAAGTAGAGACACTAGATTATCAAGCAGGTGATGAAGCAGGAATCAAGAGTGTGACCCTACTGATCAAAGGACACAACGCATTTGGTTATCTGAAATCAGAAAAAGGTGTTCATCGCCTTGTACGTATCTCGCCTTTTGACTCAGCGAAACGACGTCATACTTCTTTTTGTTCGGTAGATGTGATGCCAGAGCTTGATGAAACGATCGATATAGAAATCAATCCAGATGATTTGAAGATCGACACATATCGGGCAAGTGGCGCAGGTGGTCAGCACATCAATAAGACAGAGTCCGCTGTACGAATCACTCACTTGCCTACAGGGACAGTAGTAGCGAGTCAGGCACAACGTTCACAATTGAAAAACCGGGAACAAGCGATGGGGATGCTGAAAGCTAAGCTTTACCAATTAGAAGTGGAAAAGAAAGAACAAGAAGCAGCTGCACTGCGAGGAGAACAAAAAGAAATCGGCTGGGGATCACAGATCCGTTCTTATGTTTTCCATCCATATTCTATGGTAAAAGACCATCGGACAAACGTAGAGACAGGAAATGTCCAAGCTGTTATGGACGGAGATCTTGATTTATTTATTGACGGCTATTTGAAAATGCATCTGCAATAAGAGCCCTTTGTTAAATTGAAATAAAATTGTAAGATTTTGCAAGCAAGTTGAAACATTGCCATGCTATAATAGCTAAAGACTGAAAAAGATATGGAGAGAACGCCATGATTGAAATGAAGGATGTAATGAAGAAGTACTCAAACGGTACCACTGCTATCCGCAATCTCTCGATTGTCATCGAACAAGGAGAGTTTGTTTATGTTGTTGGTCCGTCTGGAGCTGGTAAATCTACATTCATCAAATTGATGTATCGAGAAGAAAAAGCTTCAAAAGGAACTTTGAACGTCGCAGGTCATGATCTAATAGCCATCAAAAACCGCGAAGTTCCTTATCTACGCAGAGAAATCGGCGTGGTGTTCCAAGACTATAAATTATTGCCAAGAAAAACAGTATATGAAAATGTTGCGTACGCCATGCAAGTTATCGGCAGAAAACCTCGGGATATCAAAAAACGAGTAATGGAAGTGCTGGATCTTGTTGGTTTGAAACACAAAGTCCGAGTCTTTCCTAGCGAATTATCTGGTGGGGAACAACAACGTGTTTCTATTGCCCGAGCAATCGTAAATACGCCTAAAGTACTTATCGCGGATGAACCGACAGGGAATCTGGATCCGGAAAACTCATGGGAAATCATGAAACTATTAGATCGGATCAATGCACAAGGAACAACTGTCGTGATGGCTACACATAACAGTACGATCGTAAATACGATTCGACACCGAGTAATTGCTATCGAAAACGGCCGCATTATTCGAGACCAAGCGGAAGGGGAATATGGATACGATGATTAGAACCTTTTTCCGCCATTTATTAGAAAGTATCAAGAGTTTGAAACGTAACGGCTGGATGACAGTAGCTTCGGTCAGTGCGGTAACGATCACGTTGACTTTAGTTGGCGTGTTCATGGCGGTCATCATGAACGCAACCAAACTAGCACAAGATATAGAAGGAAACGTGGATGTATCTGTGTTTGTAGACATTGGTACAAAAGACGAAGAGATGAAAAAACTAGAAAAAGAATTAAATGACTTAGATCATGTCAAAAAAGTCGAATTTTCAAGCAAAGAACAGGAATTGAAGAAAATCCAAAACGAAATGGGTGATTCTTGGAAATTGTTTGAAGGGGATAATAACCCGTTATATGATGTATACGTAGTAAGTGCTACCGATCCTTCTTATACAAAACAAGTAGCAGAAAAAGCGGCAGATTTGAAGAATGTTTCCCGTTCTGATTACGGTGGGGCTTCCTCAGATCGGATTTTCCAAATTGCTGGTGCAGTTCGAACATGGGGATTAGTTGCGGCGGCATTACTGTTGTTTGTAGCAATGTTTCTCATTTCTAACACGATTCGGATCACGATTTTATCTAGACAGCGTGAAATTCAAATCATGCGTTTGGTAGGGGCAAAAAATGGATATATCCGCTGGCCATTTTTCCTTGAAGGTGGCTGGATCGGCTTAATCGGCGCCATTCTTCCGATACTGATCATTACATTTGGCTACGCATGGTTTTACCAATTGATCAATCCGTCATTATTACGATCTCATTATTCATTGATCCATCCAGAAAATATCGTTTGGAAAATCAATCTTTTGATGGTCGGTATTGGTGTGATCATTGGTTCACTCGGCTCGATCATCTCTATGAGACGTTTCTTGAAATTCTAGTGCCACAAGATAAATATAATCAGAAAGTTGGACGATTTCGTTCCAGCTTTCTTTTTTTATTGGCTAAGTGGAGTAAATGGGGCGGCTTTTTTCCCTTTACTTTAAAAAACAACTTGGGTATTCTTAAGTTGGTAGAAAAAGAGGTGAAGCCGTGAAAATTATCGTTGACAATTTTTTTACGATCCTTTTGATTATGAATATTTTGCTTTCCTTTATTATCGTTTTTCGAGAAAGAAAGGAAACCGCGCAAACATGGGCATGGCTGCTCGTTTTGATGTTCATTCCAGTTGTAGGATTTATTTTATATATTTTTTTAGGAAGAGGGATTTCCAAAGAGAAAATCTTTGATTTGAAGATCCAAGGGAAAATCGGTAAGAATCTAGAAATCGAAGAAGACAAACAGGCATTGATGCGAGGACTTTACCCTCATCCGCCTACTGGACAAGTAGATGTGAAACAATTGATCTATATGCTTACTGTATTTGAAAGTACGCTTTATACGACTAAAAATGAAATCACTTTATTTACAGATGGTCGTGAAAAATTCGATGCGCTGATCGAGGATATCAAACAGGCAGAAGACCATATCCATTTCCAATATTATATTTACCGCAGTGATGCATTAGGTGAAGAAGTTCGAGAGGCATTGACAGAGGCAGCAAGACGCGGAGTAAAAGTCAGAGTCCTTCTTGATGCATGGGGTTCCACACAAGTTTCTTCTAGTTTTTTTCAGAATTTAAAAAAAGCTGGCGGAGAAGTCGCATTTTTCTTTCCTCTATTCGTTCCGTATATCAATCCTCGAATCAATTATCGCAATCATCGTAAAATCGTAGTGATTGATGGGAAAATCGGATATACAGGTGGGTTCAATGTTGGAAACGAATATCTAGGATTGGTAAAGAAATTTGGTTATTGGCGAGACAATCATCTGCGTATCTATGGAGAAGCGGTTTACACCTTGCAAAACCGTTTTTTGATGGACTGGAATTCTCAGCATACAAAAGAAGTAGGCTATTCACCGGAATTTTTCCCGTCCATTCATTCTACAGGTGATATGGCTGTTCAAATCGTGACAAGCGGACCAGATACTGAACATGAGCAAATCAAAATGACATATTTGAAAATGATTTCGTTAGCCAAACGGGAGATATTGATCCAAACGCCGTATTACATACCGGATGGATCGATTCATGAGGCATTGAAGTTGGCTCTTCTCTCAGGCGTAAAAGTCCATATCCAAATACCTAACAAACCAGATCATCTTCTCGTTTACTGGGCAACGTATTCTTTCGCTGCAGAGCTGATCGAGTATGGGGCAAGAATCGAAACATATGAAAATGGATTTATCCATGCAAAGACGATGATTATCGATGGCGGCATCGTTTCCGTTGGTTCAGCTAATATCGACGTTCGCTCATTTAGATTGGATTTTGAGGTCAATACACTGATCTATGATGAACGAATGGCTTCTCGCGTAAGAAAAGCATTCTTTGAAGATTCAAAGATTTCGACGCATCTCACAAAAGAAGTGTATGAAAACCGAGGGATGATGATCAAGATGAAAGAAGGATTAGCAAGACTGATTTCGCCGCTCCTTTAAAATACAAAAAGGACAGGAGAGCCATCAATAGATGGAGATCTCGTGTCCTTTTCTCTCGGGGCCATTTCTGAGAGTACGTCAGAAATGGAGAAAGCGTCTCGCATGAGCGAAATTAACTTTGGGGTATCTCTTGTTTTTTGGGGAAAGCAAGAAATAAGCTAATATATGCTATTAAAAGAGACACATTTCAAAGCCAGTATAGCATAGAAACTTTTAATGAGATAGCTTTTTTTGCAATTATGAGAATTTATTTTGTTATTTAATGATTTTGATTCGTTTTCATCAAGTAATGAAAATGATAGAATAAACATACTTTAGGATTAAAGGAGATTTCTAATGAAAAAACTAAAATTATTCTTACCAATAATAGGATTAGCTATTCTTTTATCAGGCTGTTCAAAGTGGATTGATCGAGGAGAATCCATTACTGCAGTTGGCTCTTCTGCCTTACAGCCTTTAGTAGAAACGGTTGCTGAAACCTACCAGACAGAAAATCCTGGAAAATTCATCAATGTACAAGGGGGCGGAAGCGGAACTGGGTTGTCTCAAGTACAGTCAGGAGCAGTCGATATCGGAAATTCTGATTTATTCGCGGAAGAAAAATCAGGGATTGATGCTTCGGCATTAGTCGATCATCGAGTAGCAGTTGTTGGAATCACTCCTATTGTGAACAAGGATATTGGTGTAAAAGATATCAGTATGGAAAACCTGAAAAAATTATTTACGGGCGAGATCAAAAACTGGAGTGAAGTCGGTGGGAAAGATCAGCCAGTAGTTATATTGAACCGTGCATCAGGAAGCGGGACCCGTAGTACGTTTGAGAAATGGGTGTTGGACGGAGAAACAGCTGTTCAGGCACAAGAACAAGATTCAAGCGGAATGGTGCGCCAAATCGTTGCGGACACACCCGGAGCAATCAGCTATGTTGCTTTTTCTTACGTTTCCGATGATGTGGATACGTTGAATGTTAACGGTGTGGAACCAACAGATGAAAATGTGACAACGAACAAATGGACGATTTGGGCATATGAGCATATGTACACAAGAGATCATCCAAAAAAACTGACAAAAGAATTTTTAGACTATATCTTATCTGATGAAGTACAAGATAATATTGTCGGAGAGCTAGGCTATATCCCTGTTTCACATATGAAAGTTGAACGTGATTGGCAAGGAAACATTGTTAAAGAGTAATCTTTACACAAAATTTACAAACTTAGCTAAACTTTTACATGTTATTAAAACCAAATTGATGTTCAATTTGTACACTGAGTGAGTATGTTAAACCTGATTAAGGGGGAGTCATCTGTGGAAGATGTGAAAAAAGTATTATTAACAAAATCAAAACGTTCAAAAATGGAACAGCGCGGAAAATTTATTAGTTTTTTATGTATCGCGCTGATCGTGTTGGTTGTATTATCTATTTTTTATTTTGTCGCTAGTAAAGGTTTGGCCACCTTTTTTACTGATAAGATCAATGTATTTGATTTTCTGTTTGGTACAGATTGGAATCCGAGCCAAATCGGAGCAAATGGGAAACCAATGGTAGGGGCATTGCCTATGATCACAGGTTCATTTATTGTGACTTTTTTATCAGCTATCGTTGCCACACCATTTGCTATCGGAGCAGCAGTATTCATGACGGAGATTTCTCCTAAAAACGGAACGAAGATCTTGCAACCGGTCATCGAACTACTTGTAGGTATTCCATCTGTCGTTTACGGATTTATCGGTCTATCTGTTATCGTTCCTTTTGTTAGAAGTATCTTTGGCGGGACAGGGTTCGGTATCTTAGCTGGTACATTTGTGTTATTCGTTATGATCTTACCGACTGTCACAACGATGACTGTGGATGCATTAAAGGCAGTGCCACGGCACTATCGGGAAGCTTCATTAGCGCTAGGTGCCACAAGATGGCAAACAATCTACAAAGTGGTGCTGCGAGCAGCAGTGCCCGGGATTTTAACAGCAGTCGTTTTTGGTATGGCTCGTGCGTTTGGCGAAGCCTTAGCTATCCAAATGGTTATTGGTAATGCGGCATTAATGCCAACAGGACTTACTACTCCTGCTTCTACATTGACGTCCATCTTGACAATGGGAATCGGAAATACAATCATGGGAACAGTTGAAAATAATGTGTTATGGTCATTAGCGCTGATCTTGCTATTGATGTCATTATTCTTTAATATCGTGATCCGTATGATTGGGAAGAAAGGAGAGCTGAAATAATGAACGCAAAACGCTCAGATAAAATTGCTACAGGTGTTCTATATGTGGTTTCAGGGATCATCGTATTGATCTTAGCAGCTTTATTACTTTATATCTTAGTTCGAGGAATACCGCACATTTCATGGTCTTTCTTGACTGAACCTTCTAAAGCCTACCAAGAAGGCGGTGGGATAGGGATTCAATTATTTAACTCGATTTATTTGCTTTTGATTACCATGATCATCAGTTTTCCTATTTCTTTAGGTGCGGGTATCTATCTTTCGGAATATGCCGGAAAAAACTGGCTGACAGACGTGATCCGTACGTCTATCGAGATCTTGAGCTCTTTGCCTTCTGTTGTTGTCGGTTTATTCGGTTTCTTGGTTTTCGTTATTCAATTCCAGTATGGTTTCTCAATCATTTCTGGTGCATTGGCTTTGACCGTATTCAACTTGCCTCTTTTGACTCGAACGGTCGAGGAATCTTTACAAGCGGTCCATTACACACAACGAGAAGCTGGATTGGCGTTAGGTTTGTCACGCTGGGAAACAGTGATAAAAGTGGTTGTCCCAGAAGCGACACCTGGAATTTTGACTGGTGTGATCCTAAGTTCAGGAAGAATTTTTGGTGAAGCTGCCGCATTGATTTATACAGCTGGTCAAAGCGCGCCAGCATTAGATTTTACGAACTGGAATCCATTAAGTGTTTCTAGTCCGATCAGCATTTTCCGCCAAGCTGAAACACTGGCTGTCCATATTTGGAAGATCAACACAGAAGGTACGATGCCTGATGGTGTTTCTGTTTCGGCTGGTGCTTCTGCCGTGTTGATCATTGCTGTTTTACTGTTCAACTTCGGCGCTCGTGCGATTGGCAAACGATTATACCGAAAAATGACTTCAGCCTAAGGAGAAGAAGTAAGATGAAAAAATATAATTGGAATGAAACAAATGTCATTACCATGCCAAAAGAGAAGGAAGTAGCATTATATACGAATGATCTGCATGTTTGGTATGGCGACAATGAAGCAATCAAGGGAGTGGATCTAGAGTTCGAAAAAAATAAGATCACTGCATTGATTGGCCCCTCTGGCTGCGGAAAATCCACGTATCTTCGTTCTTTGAATCGTATGAATGATGGGATCGCTAATACGAAAATCACTGGAAAGATCATGTATAAAGACGTGGATATCAATGCGCCTCAAGTGGATGTTTATGAAATGCGCAAACGGATCGGCATGGTGTTCCAACGCCCCAACCCTTTTAGCAAATCGATTTATGACAATATAACTTTTGCTTTGAAACAGCATGGTGAAAAAAACAAGAAGAAATTAGATGAAATCGTTGAAACAAGCTTGAAACAAGCAGCTTTGTGGGATCAAGTAAAAGATAGCTTGGATAAAAGTGCTTTGGCTTTATCTGGCGGACAACAGCAACGTTTGTGTATCGCTCGTGCAATCGCGATGAAACCTGATATCTTGCTGTTAGACGAGCCGGCAAGTGCCTTGGATCCTATTTCGACAGGAACGGTTGAAGAAACACTTGTAAACTTGAAAGAAGACTACACGATCATCATCGTGACGCATAATATGCAACAAGCAGCTCGTATCAGCGACTACACTGCCTTTTTCTATCTAGGAAAAGTAATGGAATATGACAAAACAAACAAGATATTTACCAGACCAAAAATTCAGGCAACCGAAGATTATGTGTCCGGTCATTTTGGTTAAGACGGAGGCCTCAACATGACAAAAGAAATTATCTCATCCAAAGATCTTCATCTGTATTATGGAAAGAAAGAAGCACTAAAGGGAATCGATCTAAGTTTCAATCAAGGTGAAATCACAGCGATGATCGGTCCTTCTGGTTGCGGGAAATCTACCTATCTACGTTCGTTGAATCGAATGAACGATCTGATTCCAAATGTAACGATCACCGGAAGTGTTTTATATAAAGACAAAGACATCTATGGTCCGAAAACAGATGTTGTTGAACTAAGAAAAGAAATCGGCATGGTGTTCCAGCAGCCAAATCCATTTCCTTTTTCTATTTATGAAAATGTCATCTATGGATTGAAGTTAAAAGGAGAAAAAGATAAAAAAGTCCTTGATCAAGTAGTGGAAGAAAGTCTGAAGGCAGCGTCTGTTTGGGAGGATGTGAAGGATAAACTGCATAAAAGTGCCTTGTCTTTATCCGGTGGACAGCAGCAGCGTGTATGTATCGCACGTGTTTTGGCAGTGAATCCCGAAATCATCTTATTGGATGAACCAACTAGTGCACTTGACCCTGTTTCTACTGGGAAAATCGAAAGTATGCTGTTAGAATTAAGAGAGCGGTATACGATGATCATCGTGACCCATAATATGTCTCAAGCTTCACGTATTTCAGATAAGACGGCATTCTTTTTAGATGGTCACTTGATCGAATACAACGATACGAAGAAGATATTCATGAATCCAGAAAAACAAGAGACAGAAGATTATATTTCAGGTCGATTTGGATAAGGAGGAAACGGAATGCTACGTACACAATTTGAAGAAGAATTGCTGAATCTCCATAATCAGTTCTACGAAATGGGGATGATGGTGAGCAGCGCTGTGCACAAGTCAGTTCGTGCATACATCAAACACGATAAAATCTTAGCTCAAGAAGTTATCGAAAACGATATAAATATCAATAATATGGAAACGCGTTTGGAGAAAAAAAGTTTTGAAATGATTGCATTGCAACAGCCAGTTACAACTGACTTGCGTATGATTATCACGGTCATGAAAGCTAGCTCTGATTTAGAACGTATGGCCGATCATGCGGTGTCCGTTGCTAAATCCACAATCCGCGTAAAAGGACAGACGAGAATACCGGAAATCGAAAAAGAGATCTCCGATATGTCCGATTACGTGAAAAAAATGGTGGACAACGTCCTAGTTGCATATGTCAAAACAGACGAAAAAGACGCGCGTACGATCGCCAATATGGATCAAAGAGTCAATGACTATTTCAATCGAATCTATAATGCAACCATCAAAAACATGCAAGAAAATCCTGAAACAGTCATCAGTGGAACAGACTATTTGAATGTTGCCAGTTATCTAGAACGAATCGGAGACTATGTGACAAACATCTGTGAATGGATCGTCTACTTGGCTACAGGGAAAATCACTGAGTTAAATACGAACCACAATGAGATTTTCTAAACTGAAGTTGTGATTCTGCTGTTTATTTAGGAAAAGAGGTTGTGAAATCAGCGTTTTGACCTGAGTATTAGAGAAAAAAACGGAAAAATAGTTCCTCATATTTTGCCGTTTTTTGAGCTAATACCGAAGGTTAGCTGATTGAACACTGTTTATTCGGGAAAAGGGTTTGTGACAAAACATGTCACAAACCCTTTTCATTATTCCAATAGAAAGGATAAAGAATGCAAAAAAAGATTAGCATCATCATCACTCTATTTTTTATTTGTATACTTGCTTCATGGTTTATTCAGCGTCAAGCTGCTCTATATGACGTACCTGTTATCGAGATCGAAAGAGTGAGAATAGAAGAGGATCAGCAATTGATTACAGGAAGATTGATGAACACGGACCAAAAAGGAGAAGTGATTTCTTTATCGGCTCCTTATCAAAAAAATCAAATCGAAACAGCAAATATAACAACAAGACAAATCTATCTTGTCCAAATGCATGGAGATGAATGGCAACTAGTAGCAAAAAAAAATGATGGCTGGCTTTTTTTCTTTACAAGTATCTTCATTGGCACCATGTTGCTTATTGGTGGAAAACAGGGTGTATTTGCTTTAGGAAGTCTCATCGTCAACATCGTTTTACTTTTACTTTTGTTGCTCCTCTTTGCCAAAACAGAAGGCATTTCTCTCTTAAATATAGCAATCTTATTTGTCGTTATAGGGATAATCGTTAGTATATTGGCATTAGACGGATGGAATAGAAGCAGTATAATCAAAATTTCGGCTGCAGTTACAAGTGTTTTTTTAGCATTTTTTATTTGTCTTTTGACAATGAATCATTGGAAAGATCAAGGACTGCGCTATGAAGAACTGAATTATCTGACACGACCGTATCGTTCTGTTTTTCTTTCCAGCGTGCTGATCGGGACAGCTGGAGGGACACTCGATACCGTGATCACAGTCATTGCGACATTAGAAGAATTGACCAAGCAACAACCGAAAATATCAGCGAAACAGTTATGGCTTTCAGGAAGGCAAGTGGGCCGAGATGTGATTGGTTCGATGGCTAATATCCTTTTATTCGTCTATATCAGCGGAGCGATTCCATCGCTTCTGTTATATTTAGGAAATCAATGGTCTTTCAAAGAAACGGTAGAACAACATTTATCATTAGAATTTTTACGCGTCATTGCTGGCAGCTTAGGAATAGTATTATCAATCCCCATCGCGGTCCTCTTTTTTCTCGCTGTAAGGAGGTTAAAAAAATGAATGTACTTATTATACTTGTTGGGATTTTTGCAATTAGTGTGCTATTTGTCGGTGGTACGCAAGGTATGTATATTCTTTTAGGATTATTCATTAATTTAGGAATCTTTTTCCTATTATTATTCGGCTATCATCAGAAGTGGCCGATATTGGTATTGTCGATTATAGGATTCCTATTGATCGCTGTGGTTATCTTATTTTTTATCAACGGTTATAATCTGAAAATGCGAGCCGCTTTTGTCAGTATACTGATCTTTTTGTTTTGTTTCCTACTATTGCTTCCTATCACTGATTTTTTAGCGATCCAAGGGTTTACTTCGATAGAGCTAGAAGAACTATCTGGCTTAGATAAGACGTTAGCAATTGATTTTAGACTACTTACGAGGTCGTTGCTTCTGATCAGTCTTAGCGGTGCTGTTTTAGATGCGAGTGTAGCGATTTCTAGTGGAACATTCGAAGTATATCAGGCAAATCCGCATTTGTCTTTTAACCAATTGCGCCATGCTAGTTTTGCCATTGCTAAAAAAATATTGGCGTCAACAGTGATGACTCTTCTTTTTGCGTTTATGGGGAGTTCTTTAGCGTTGATTCTTTGGTTCATTGATTTAGACATTCCTTTTCAGCAAATAATCAATGAAAAATCATTTGTCTTGGAATATACGATGGCTATCCTTACCACATTGGCCGCACTACTTGTCCTGCCCTTAACTTGCGTGACTACAGCATATCTCTTTACAAAAAAGAAAGAACATCTCAAGATGGAGTAAAAGTTACAACTTAAGTCCTATGACATTTTTACTGAATCAGTGCATAATATGGATGTAAGGAAAAGCTTGCAAACAATTTTGCTTAAGGAGGCAATTTCCATGAAAGAAAGAGAACGTATTTTAGACTTAGTGAAAAAAGGAATCCTTTCGACTGAAGAAGGCTTAGATTTATTAGAAAGCATGGCAACTGAAAAAGACGAAAAACAAATCAAAAAAGAAGCAGACAAGGTAACTGCTAGTCATAAAGAAAAAGATCAGGCAAGCCAATTGATCGATGAACTTGAAAACGGTGAAGAAAAAATTTCTGAGCCAGTTGATCCAAAAGAAAAAGAAAGACAAGATCAAGAAAACTTAGAAAAGATCTTAGATGAACTAGCAACTGAAGCGAATAAAACTTCGGCGCGTCTAGACGAAGTAAATGCTCAATTCGCTGACAATAAGGCAGCACGTAATGAGAAACAGGAAGCATTGATGCAGCTGAATACAAAAGAAGAATTAGGCGAATTGACAGAAGAAGAATTAGCACAGCGTCAAACATTAGAAGCAGAAATCAAAGAGTTAGAAGCAACCGGCGATACACTATTAGAAGAACAATTGAAGCTGGAAGCAGAATTAAAAGATATCCGCAAGAACCAATGGTCTGAGAAAAAAGAAACGTTTACGGATAAGTTTGAATTGCCAGATGATTGGAAAGATCAAGCGACAGATACGCTGAATCAAGTAGGCGAAAAAATGTCAGAAGCTGGATCACAGTTAGGCAAATTCTTGAAGAAAACATTCCAAACTGTTTCAGAAACAGTAAATGACAACATGGAATGGAAAGATGTCAGCTTACGTGTCCCTGGAATTGCGACAACGAAATTTGAACACGAATTTTACTATGAAGCTCCTGCAGCAAGTATCCTTGATATCAAGGCAGCAAACGGAAACGTGACGTTAAAAACGTGGGACAGTGATGATGTGAAAGTGGAAGCTAAGATCAAACTTTACGGAAAAATGGGTGCTGAACCATTTGAAGCATTCTCTGAACGGAGCCAGATCGAGGTCAATGAAGATCATATCTCCTTCCAAATTCCAAATAAGCGTGTGCGTGCAGACCTTGTTTTCTACTTGCCTAAACGAGTATACGACCATGCAGCTATCAAACTTCTAAATGGCAACATCATGATTGAGACATTGGAAGCTAAAGATATTTATACAAAATCTACGAATGGGAACATCATCGTGAACCAATTAACTGCAACGATGTTGGAAGTAGAAGGTGTAAACGGCAATATCGATATTCGAAACGGGAACATCTTAGATTCTATTATCGAAACAGTAAACGGCACAGTGACATTTGGTGCCACACCAGAAAACCTTTCTGTGTCTTTAGTAAATGGTGATGTACGTCTTACGATTAAAGAAGATAATTTGAAAAAAGTAGAAGCAAGTTCAGTGAACGGGAATGTCAAAGTTGCTTTACCAGATAGCATCGGTTTGGAAGGACACGCTAAAACAAGTCTTGGAAGCATCAACAGCCGTCTGTCCAATTACGAAGTAGTTCGTGAGAAAAAAGAACGGACAAACCAAATGTTGCAATTCCGTCGTGTTTCAGATGATGAGATCGCGCAAGTGCAACTTTCAACGACAACAGGAAGTATCTATTTAAAAGATACAGATAAATAAAGAGGTTGTGAAAGAGCTGTTCAGCCTTGAGCAATAAGAAGCGATTTTGTAAAATAGCTTCCCCTATTTTACAAAATTGTGCCTTATTGCCGATAGGCTATCTCTTGTACACCGATTAAGAAGAAGGTTGTCACAACGATTTTCTTCATTTAAAATAGTAGAACAGAGGTGAGACATGATGAAAAAAAAGTTGACAAAATCCAATAAAAATGTTGTTTTGACAGGTACTTTAGCAGGGATTGGGGAATATATCGGGATTGATCCCACTGTTATCCGTGTGCTTTATGTATTCCTAAGCTTAGTTGCTTTTGGAAGTCCAATCATTTTATACATTTTATTAGCTTTGATTATCCCATCTGCGCGTTCTGCACGAACAAACTATGGACATAACAATGCATATTATGAAAAAAACAATTATCGTGAACAAACAAAAAAACGCAAAGAAGCGGAAAAAATCGATGATGACGAATGGAGTGACTTTTAATGTCGTACTTTCAGCGTATTTTGGTTAATACGTTAACATTCATATCGTTGGCTGTTCTTTTTCCTGCGATGGTCCATGTGAGCAGTATTTGGACAGCCGTCCTTGCCAGCTTCGTATTATCTGTGTTGAACATGTTTGTCAAACCGATTCTGACGATCCTGTCCCTGCCCTTTACATTAGTCACATTGGGATTGTTTACGTTTGTTATCAATGCAGCGATTCTTAAAATGACTTCCTTTTTTGTAGGAGCAGAACATTTTAGTTTTTCTTCATTTGGTGCAGCGTTATTCGTAGCTATCTTGATGTCACTTGTCAATGTAATCGTTAGTGAACATAACAGCAGAAAATAAAAAAAGCTGTGCCGAGATCTCGGCGCAGCTTTTTTGTTTATAATTAAGAATGCGTTTTCTATTACATTGGTAATTAAATAAAAACGTTTTTTTTAATTGGTAGTACTTTTGGCTAGACAATGATAAAATGATAGAGAACACTCTAATAGAAATGAGGTAGCATGAATGTCAGAAGTTGTAAAAGTTAGCCAATTAGTAAAAAAATTATCTTTGGAAATCGTCACAGGCGACGAGAAAAGTTTAGACCGCGTCATCGTGACTGGGGACATCTCACGCCCAGGACTAGAGTTGACCGGTTATTTTAATTATTATTCTCATAATCGTTTACAGCTATTTGGCAGTAAAGAAATCAGTTTTGCGGAACGGATGATCCCAGAAGAGCGTTTGATCATTATGAGAAGATTATGTAGTGAAGATATGCCCGCATTTATTATTTCAAGAGGATTGCCGGCTCCGGAAGAAATGATCCAAGCAGCCAATGAAAATGGGATAGCTGTGCTGCGTTCGCCCATCTCAACATCCCGGCTGCTAGGTGAATTATCTAGTTATTTAGATGGGCGCTTAGCCCCTCGAACAAGTGTCCACGGTGTCTTAGTCGATGTCTACGGATTAGGTGTACTAATTCAAGGGGACAGTGGGATAGGGAAAAGTGAAACGGCGTTGGAACTGATTAAGCGCGGACATCGATTGATCGCAGACGATCGAGTAGATGTCTATCAGCAAGACGAACTGACGGTAATCGGAGAACCTCCTAAAATCCTGGAACATCTGATTGAGATTCGAGGGATCGGGATCATAGATGTAATGAATCTTTTCGGTGCGAGTGCGGTACGAGGCTCTATGCAAGTCCAGTTAGCTGTTTATCTAGAAGCATGGGCGAAAGATAAGAAATACGACCGTTTGGGTTCTGAAGACACGACCGTTGAAATCGCGGAAGTGGGCATTCCACAAATAAAAATCCCTGTCAAAACAGGACGAAACGTTGCAATCATCATTGAAGTAGCCGCGATGAATTTCCGCGCGCGTACAATGGGCTTTGACGCAACGAAAACATTTGAAGAAAGATTAAGTCGCTTGATTGAAGAAAACTCAGGCAATGACTAGCAAGGAGTGACAATATGTTAGCACAAATCAATCGAGTTGCTTTTGAGCTTGTAGGAATTCCTATCTACTGGTATGCATTGATTATCGTATCAGGAATCATTATTGCCATGTGGCTCAGCAGCAGAGAAGCTGTTCGGGTAGGATTAAAAGCAGATGACGTGACAGATTTTATGTTGTGGGGATTGCCGATTTCCATTATTGGTGCCCGCTTGTATTATGTTTTATTCGATCTTCCCCAATATATAGCTGATCCAATCCAAATATTCAATATCCGTTCAGGAGGATTAGCGATTTACGGGGGATTGATTGCAGGTGCAATCACACTGTACTTTTTTACCAAATATCATTTTATTTCTTTGTGGACCTTTTTAGATATCGCTGCACCAAGTGTATTACTGGCGCAGGCAATCGGACGATGGGGAAATTTCATGAACCACGAAGCGTATGGTCCAGACACGACACGAAGTTTCTTAGAAAGTCTGCATTTACCGCAATTCATCATTGATAACATGTATATCGAAGGGATCTATCGACAACCAACCTTTCTTTATGAATCACTTTGGAGTTTGATTGGATTTATTCTGCTTTTGGTTTTGCGGAAGAAACCGCATCTTTTGAAAAAAGGAGAAGTCCTTTTATGTTATCTAATGTGGTATAGTTTCGGACGTTTCTTTATCGAAGGATTACGCACAGACAGCCTTTACTTTTTAGGTGTGATCCGCATTTCTCAATTATTGTCTGCTGTTTTATTTGTCGGCACATTTATTCTGTTTATTTGGCGTAGAAAAAAAGGAAATTTACCGGATTATGACCGCTCATTAGGAAAAAATCAACAAATTATTTGATTTTCAGAGCGTTAAAAATGAAAAAAATTTCAGGAGTGGTAAAATGAATTATAGAGTAGCGGTTTTAGGACCAGGCTCTTGGGGGACTGCTTTAGCACAAGTCCTCGCTGAAAACGGACATGACGTTCGGATTTGGGGACATCGTGCTTCACAAGTAGAAGAAATCAACACCCAACACACCAATCAACGTTATTTACCAGATCATCATCTACCCGATTCCATCCGAGCATTCACCGATATGGAAGATGCAGTAAAAGATGCAGATGCGGTACTATTCGTTATCCCGACGAAAGCGATACGTTCTGTTGCAAAAGAACTAGTTGCCAAATTGAATACGAAGCCAGTGATCATCCACGCAAGTAAGGGATTAGAACAGGGAACGCATAAAAGAATCTCTGAAATCTTGTTAGAGGAAATCCCGACAGAAAAAAGAAAAGCTGTTGCTGTTCTTTCTGGGCCAAGCCATGCGGAAGAAGTAGCAAAGCATGACATTACGACGATCACAGCGGCAAGCACAGATGCAAAAGCAGCAAAATATGTACAAGAGCTGTTCATGAACCATTATTTTCGAATCTATACTAACCCTGATGTGATTGGTGTAGAGATGGGGGCAGCTTTGAAAAATATTATTGCCATTGGAGCTGGTGCTATTCACGGCTTAGGGTTTGGCGATAATGCAAAAGCGGCAATCATGACGCGCGGATTAGCTGAGATCAGCCGTTTAGGTGTAGCAATGGGTGCCAACCCGCTGACCTTTATTGGCTTAAGCGGAGTAGGCGATCTAGTCGTTACTTGCACAAGTGTTCATTCCAGAAACTGGCGCGCAGGCAACTTGTTAGGACAAGGACAGCCTCTAGAAGAGGTGCTAGCCAATATGGGAATGGTCGTTGAAGGTGTGAATACTACTCAAGCAGCGATGGAACTAGCCCAAATGATGGAAATCGAAATGCCCATCACTCAAACAATCTATGAAGTGCTGTATGAACAAAAAGAAATCAAAACAGCCGCAAAAGAAATCATGTTACGTGATGGGAAAAAAGAAAATGAATTCTCATTAACAATTTTTTGAAGGAGCGAATGTATATGAAAGTAAAAAAAGCAGTTATTCCAGCAGCAGGATTAGGAACAAGATTTTTACCAGCAACAAAGGCGATGGCAAAGGAAATGTTGCCAATCGTGGACAAACCAACGATCCAATTCATCGTTGAAGAAGCGTTGAAATCAGGAATCGAAGACATCTTGATCGTTACAGGAAAAGCTAAACGACCAATCGAAGATCACTTTGATTCAAATATCGAATTAGAAACAAACCTAAGTGAAAAAGGAAAAACCGAATTATTGAAATTAGTAGAAGAAACGACAGATGTCAACTTGCATTTCATCCGTCAATCTCATCCAAAGGGGTTAGGACACGCCGTTCTTCAAGCAAGAGCCTTTATTGGAAATGAACCGTTTGTCGTTATGCTAGGCGATGATATCATGGAAGACGAAGTACCATTGACACAGCAATTGATCGATGACTATGAACGTACACACGCTTCTACGATTGCCGTTATGCAAGTTCCTCACGATGAAACTTCAAAATACGGAATTATCAACCCAGGGGAAGTACTGGAAGATGGGTTATACAATGTCAAAAACTTTGTTGAAAAACCAGATCCAAGCAAAGCACCAAGTGATTTAGCTATTATTGGGCGTTACTTATTGACTCCAGAAATCTTTGATGTATTATCAGAACAACAACCAGGTGCTGGAAATGAGATCCAACTAACTGACGCAATCGATACGTTGAATAAAACACAACGCGTATTTGCCCGTAAATTCACAGGTAAACGTTATGACGTTGGTGACAAATTTGGTTTTATGAAAACAAGTATTGAATATGGTCTGACACATCCAGAAGTAGGGGCACCTTTGCGTGAATACATCATGTCTTTAGGTAAAACATTAGAAGCAGAAGGAAGCAAGATCAATCATAATCCAAAAGGAATAACAGAAATCAAAGAAGAAAAGAAAAAATAATCATTTTTTTCTAACGAGCTTCAGCTGCTAATTGAATAAAAAGTAGTTGAAGCTCGTTTTTATTTGTTTAAAAAACACGAAAATGCTATCCTTATAGAAAAGAGAGACAAGAAGGGAGTTTGATCATGTCAGGAGGAGAAATTGCAGGATTGATCGCAGCAATCGCCTTTGCGATACTTGTCGTTTTCATCGTTCGCGTATTGTTGCAAGTTTCCAAAACTTTAGAAAAAGTAGACCAGACTGTCGCAGAAGCAAATACGACAATTGAGATCGTCACAAAAGACGTAGATCTTTTATCTAGACAAGTAGAAGGCTTGCTGGTCAAAAGTAATGAGCTGCTCTTGGATATCAATGGAAAAGTCGCAACGATTGATCCATTGTTCACAGCAGTTGCTGATTTAAGTGAAAGTGTATCGGAACTTAATCATTCTAGTAAAAACATCGTGACGAAAGTCGGCGGAATCGGAAAAACGACAGCTAAAGCGACTGTTGCCGGAAAAGTCGGTGGAACAGCGATGAAATTTTTTAAAAACAAAAAACATACTGAAACGACAGGAGGAAAATAAGAATGGCTAAAAAAGGTGGATTTTTATTAGGTGCAGTAGTTGGAGGTACAGCCGCAGCAATCGCCGCATTATTGTTAGCACCCAAATCTGGTAAAGAACTTCGGGATGAATTGGCTGCTCAAGCAGATGATTTGATGGACATGGCTTCAGATTACACAGATATGGCAAAAGAAAAATCAGCTGAGTTAACAGGCATTGCAAAAGAAAAAGCGCAAGATCTTTCTCAACAAGCAGGGGATCTAGCAGGTAATGTTAAGCAAAAGGTAAGTGAATCAGCAGAGGAAGCAGGAAGTGAATCAGATGATATCTTGTTAAACCTCAAAGAACAATCAGCTGATTTATCTAATCGTTTCAAAAAAACAGCAGAAGATCTGAAAAAACCAGCAGACGAATTAGGTAGTATTGCTAAAGATACTTCAGAAGATATCATGATCGATGTAAAAGATGCTGCAGATAAAGCAGGAGAGACGGTCAATGAAGGAATGTCAGAAGCAAAACCAGTTGCAGATGACACAAAAGAAATGTTGAAAATGGCAAAAGAAGATGCAAAAGAAGCTAAAAAAGAAATGAAAGATACAATGACAGATTCGACTACCAATCACTAAGAATACTCATTTCTAGAATAAAAAGGTGAGAGCGGACCAGCTCCCACCTTTTTTATTTTCATTACTCTAAAACAAGTAATTCTTTTGGTGTAGTCGTGAATGGCACACAACCATCACTTGTCACATACACACAATCTTCGATACGTACCCCTACTTTTTCAGGAATATAGATTCCTGGTTCAAGAGAGAAGCACATCCCTTCTTCGATTACTAAGTCGTTTCCTTCTACAAGAGAAGGAAATTCGTGGACGGTTGTCCCAATTCCGTGACCTAAACGGTGATTGAAATATTCGCCGTAGCCATAGCTGTTGATCACGTTTCGTGCAATTTGATCAAGTTCACCTGCTGTCACACCTGGGCGAACTGCCTCTTGTGCGGCAAGCTGTGCTTCAAGAGTGATGTTGTAGATTTTTTCTTGGAATTCTGTTGGTTTTTGATAAGCAACTGTACGAGTAGCATCACTGCAATAGCCATTCCAAACAACGCCAAGATCGAATAACACTAGTTCATTTGGTGAAACCTTCGTGCTTCCTGGTGTACCATGAGGGCTTGCAGCATTTGCTCCTGCAAGGACTAAGGTGTCGAAAGACATTTGTGAAACACCTTGTTTTTTTAATTGGTATTCGATTTCTGCGATAATTGCTTGTTCAGTTATGCCTTCTTTTACTGTTTTGAAGCCAATTTCAAAGGCAACATCGGCCCATTTACCAGCTTCGATCAGTTTGTCTTTTTCTTCTACCGTTTTGATCAGTTGCAGACGCTGGATAATAGAAGTTAGATCAGTGTAAGAATCTGTACCTGTCAAGATATCAGAGATAGCATCGAAGCGATCGACAGTCAGAGCATTCTTTTCAATCCCTACATTACCAGGTTGCCCATAGCGTGCGCGAAGCTCTTTTCCGATGATCTCCCAAGGGTTTTCGCTGTCTAAGTAGCCACGTACATCGTACGCCCAGCTGCTGTTTTGAGCATCTTCAACTTCCAGAGCAGGAGTGAAAAGGAAAGGATCTTGTTCAAGAGGGATAAAAAGAGCTAGTACACGCTCGTGAGGATCACTTTCATATCCGGAAAAGTAAGCGATGTGGCCAGGGTCGCTGATATAAGCCAATTCTACTTGGTGTTGTGCCATCCATTGACGTAGTTCATTGATTTTTACGTTATTCATTTGGCAACCTACTTTCTAAATTAATTTTGTATTCAATAATTGTACCACTGATTGATTAAAAGACCAACGTTCTTAAAACTGAAAAAAGTAAAAATTTTCATGAAAACAGAGATAAAACGGTTGCAATTGTTGAGATTATTTGATATCCTATTTTAGAAATGTAAGACGTATTTTCAGAAAACATATAAAATATGAATAGGAGAACACAAATGGAAAAGCAAACAATCACTATCTATGATGTAGCGAGAGAGGCAAATGTTTCGATGGCTACTGTTTCACGTGTCGTAAATGGCAATCCAAACGTCAAACCAGCAACAAGAAAAAAAGTCTTGGAAGTTATCGATCGCTTGGATTATCGTCCAAATGCAGTCGCACGTGGCTTGGCAAGTAAGAAAACAACAACAGTTGGGGTAATCATTCCTGATGTCAGCAATATGTTCTTTGCCTCTTTAGCACGTGGTATCGACGATGTAGCAACAATGTACAAATACAATATCATCTTAGCAAACTCAGATGGCAACGATCAAAAAGAAGTCAATGTATTGAATAATTTATTGGCTAAGCAAGTGGACGGTGTGATCTTTATGGGTCACCATATCACAGACGAAATCCGTGGAGAATTTTCACGTTCAAAAACGCCTGTTGTACTAGCTGGTTCCATTGATCCAGATGAACAAGTAGGTAGCGTAAACATTGATTATGTATCAGCAACAAAAGATGCAGTAAATAAATTAGCAAAAAGCGGCAATAAAAAAATCGCTTTTGTCAGCGGTGCGCTGATTGATCCTATCAATGGTCAAAACCGTCTAAAAGGCTATAAAGAAGCATTAAGCGAAAACAATCTACCATATAGCGAAGGATTAATCTTTGAGGCACAATACAACTTTAAAGATGGTCTGTCTCTAGTTGACCGGATCCATAATAGCGGTGCAACAGCTGTCTATGTTTCAGACGATGAATTAGCCATTGGTATCTTGGATGGTTTATTAGACCGCGGCGTAAAAGTACCAGAAGAATTCGAAATCATCACAAGCAACAATTCTTTACTGACAGAAGTAGCTCGTCCTCGTTTGACAAGTATCACACAACCATTATACGATTTAGGGGCGGTATCCATGCGCCTATTGACGAAAATGATGAATAAAGAAGAAGTCGAAGAAAAAACGATTATCTTGCCTTATGGAATCGAAGAAAAAGGATCAACTAAATAATAAAAGATCAATCATTTAGAGGTTGTTCCAAAAGTGGTCAACTTCTGGAACAACGTTTATTCGAGAAAAGGGGTTATGACAAAATTTTGTCATAACCCCTTTTTTTTGTGTCTTTAAAAAAAGAGAAAATGGCGGAAACAAACCTTACGTCCATCGTATACGACACAATCTGTGCGTAGATGCTACATTTTGTTCACTACTATCAAAATTACTTTAAAATGAAAACGTGATAAAAAAGAAAGTAGAAAAGTAACTCTAAAAAATCCAAAAAAATCCAGGCTCGATTGCGTACTTATCTTAAAGGAGAAACAATCCATCATACATAACCCGAAAGGAGACTTCTATTTGCCTAAGAAAAGACGAAAGACCATAGTCATCATTTTGACCATTCTTGCTATAGGAATCGGAGGAAAATTTTACATGGACAAAAGAGAAGCACAAAGACAGAAAGATTTACTCGCAGTAGAAAAACAGTCAGTCAAAGTTTTGAAAAATACTTTTGCGGATATCAAGGAAGTGAAGATTGAAAAATCTGCTCGAAATGAAATGACGGGTTCATACCGGATAGTTATTCTAATGACTAATAAACAAGATCAATCGATTTATTTTTCTTATAGTTTTTGGAAAGAAAGAAATGAGATAGGAAGTTACGGAATAGTTGATGAAAAAAAGCAAAAAGAAGGAAATACGCTCAATAAAGTTAAAGTAACTTACTCTAATGGAAATGAGGAAAGTATTTAATGATTACTGACAAACAATATAGTGAATTAAGTGATGCTGTTTACTGGCTAGATCCTAAACATAGAGACTATGTACCTGAAATGCAAGAAAATTTAAGTTTTAAAATTAACGGCACTATGTATAAAATCCTAAAAATCAAAAACTCCTTCGACGGCATGCAGGCGATGGCTGTAGCGCCAATCGTCCATAGCAAATTGGAGAAAAATTTCAAAAATAAAAAAATTCCTGCAAACTTTCGCGTACTTAAATAATGAAGGTGTCAATACTTACATAAAAAGAAAGGAGGCACGTTCTTGTCTCGGAAAATAAGAAAACTCAGCTTTGCCGTTTTGTTAAGCGTCATATTAGGAATCGGAGGGAAAGTCTATATGGACAAAAGAGAAGTGCAAAAACAGCAAGATTTACTCGCAGTAGAAAAACAATCCGTCAAAGTTCTGAAAAATACCTTTGCGGATATCAAAGAAGTGAAAATCGAACAATTTGAGAAAAACGACATGACAGGAATCTATGAAGCATTGATAACGATGACCAATACAGAAGGAAAAACCGTTTATTTTGATTATAGCTTTACAAAAGAAAGCAATGAGATAGATGGCTATGGTGTTGAAAATGAAGAAGTACAAAAAGAAGGGATTACGGTTGATGAGATTATAGTTATCTATACAGATGGGAGTGAGGAAAAAGTATGACAATTACTGATAAGCAGTATAAAGGAATAAGTAATAAAGTATATTGGCTAGATCCAAAACATCCTCAATATAGTAAAAGTTACAAAGAAGGCGCCATTAAAAACTTTGGAGAAACAAAATTCCAAATCCTAAAAATCAAAGACTCATTGGACGGCATGCAGGCGATGGCTGTAGCGCCAATCGTCCATAGCAAATTGGAGAAAAATTTCAAAAATAAAAAAATTCCTGCAAACTTTCGCGTACTTAAATAATAAAGGTATCAATACTTACATAAAAAGAAAGGAGGCACGTTCTTGTCTCGGAAAATAAGAAAACTCAGCTTTGCCATTTTGTTAAGCGTCATATTAGGAATCGGAGGAAAATTTTACATGGACAAAAGAGAAGCGCAAAGACAGCAAGATTTACTCGCAGTAGAGAAGCAGTCAATTAAAGTTTTGAAAAATACTTTTGCGGATATCAAGGAAGTGAAGATTGAACGTACTGGATACAATAATATAACCGGTTTTTATCACATCACTGTGATATTAACTAATATTGAAGGTAAATCTGTAACTTTTGATTATGGTTTCATCAAAAATGATACCGAATTAAGTGGTTTTGCAGTTGTAAATGAAAAAATACAAAAAGAAGGAAAAACTAAAAATAAAATTAAAGTGATATATTCGAATGAGGAGGAGGAAATAATTTGACTATAACAGAAAAAAATTACAATAAGCTTAGTAATATAGTTTATTTATTAGACCCGAAGCATAAAAATTATGCATCTTATTTAAAAGAAGCTGGAATTTATAATTTCGGCAATACAAAGTTCCAAATCCTAAAAATCAAAGACTCATTGGACGGCATGCAGGCGATGGCTGTAGCGCCAATCGTCCATAGCAAATTGGAGAAAAATTTCAAAAATAAAAAAATTCCTGCAAACTTTCGCGTACTTAAATAATGAAGGTGTCAATACTTACATAGAAAGAAAGGAGGCACGTTCTTGCCCCGGAAAATAAGAAAACTCAGCTTAGCCATTTTATTCATCATCATATTAGGAATCGGAGGGAAAGTCTATATGGACAAAAGAGAAGCGCAAAGACAGCAAGATTTACTCGCAGTAGAAAAACAGTCAGTCAAAGTTTTGAAAAATACTTTTGCGGATATCAAGGAAGTGAAGGTAGAAGAATTTAAAAAAAACCCTGTTACCGGAAGTTATGGGGCACTTGTGACAATGACAAATAATGAAGGGAAATCTGTTTATTTTGATTATAGTTTTTGGAAGGAGAGAAATGAACTTGGTGGTTTTGGCATTGAGAACAGAGCGGTACAAAAGACAGGAGTCACTATAAAAAGAGTAAAAGTAATTTTTTCTAACGGACAGGAGGAGTTAGTATGACAATAAACGATAAGCATTACAATGATATTAGTGAGAAGGTTTATTGGCTAGATCCCAAATATCCCCGCTACAATGAGGGATACAAAAAGAACTCTGTTAAAGAATTTGCTGGTATGGAATTTCAAATCCTACAAATCAAAGACTCATTGGATGGCATGCAGGCGATGGCTGTAGCGCCAATCAAGAACGGTAAAGTGGATATTTCTCAAGTAGTGATTGCTTTTGCAGGAACGAACTTAAGCGATTGGAAAGATTTGGAAACGGATGCAAGAAGTATTATGAATCTCTATGGGAATAGACCAGGAGCAAGTTTTTCTGAAAAAGCAACAACAAACAAGATTTTATCCGTTAGTGGTTTGAAAACAGCGGGGCAAATCAATTCAGCGATTGCATTTGCTAATGAAGTAAAAAAGGAATATGGAGAAGCTGCTATTTCTACTACCGGCCATTCATTAGGTGGATTCTTAGCATTATATGTAGCAGCAGAGAAACAATGGAAAAATGTCGGCTTCAACGGGCCGGACCCGTATGATCTCTTATCGCCAGAAGCAAAAAAATGGGTGGAAGAAAATCCCGGTATGCTCACCAATTACCGAAATCACGCCGATTTTATCGGTAATTTTGGTGGTAATGGCACAGGTGCTGAAGTTCGGATCAGTATGGAAACAGCATTCTTGAATCTGCTTGCTTCCCACAGTTTAACCTCTTGGAAGTTTGATGAAAATGGAAAGCTGATTATTCCTGAAAATGAAAACAATGTTAAAGCTCGAAAACAACAGAAAGAAAACCAAGCGACCCAGTTGTTTTCCTATCAGTTGCAAGAACTGAACAACATACGTAAAAAACTACGATTAAGTGGCGGCCGGCTGACAGTTAATGAACAAATTTACTTAGATGACACACAAGCTAGGTTAGTAGTGGAAAAGTTATCGGCAAAAATGAAAAGCGCTATGGAAGAAGTTATCCGCATCAATCAAAGAGGAATTTTTGAGCTAGAGAAAAAATGGCAAGAAGGCTTGCGGCAAGCACGTGTTGTCGCCCCTTCGTTGACTGAACAGGAAATCATAGAAGCATTAGCTAGTGTGGGCGCCACAAAAGAGAACTTAGTCGATTCTGCGAAAGAAGTCTATCTGCTACGAATCAATAAGGCAAGACGTATGGGGGAGGCGTTTGATACATTGGCGAAGGAGATCCAAGACAAAATCAATGAAATCGTGGCACGAGATCGAGAATTAGCACAGCAATTCAATTAAAGGAGAAGTAGATGAAACTAGAAGAATTGGAAAGAGATTATCGAAGTGAACGAAGACAATTAGAAGCTCAAGAAGATGAATTGATCCACTTTAAGAATCAAGGATTACGATTGATGGAGCAAGAGGAGCAGCGACTGCATCATGTATTAAAGAACTTAGCTTTAGATAATGAGCCTCTGTTTCAAGCAAGACGAAGTTATTCGAATTATCAGGAGCATTATCAACAAGCCCTACAAGTAGAACGACGAAAACTCTATCAGCAGCAAGACGAACTAGAACGTTCCTATCGTCAAAAAATCAGACAAATAACTATGGAGAAATCATCTTATGAATGAATTTTTAATGCAATTACTAAAAGAATTAGAGAAAAATCTACATCGATCAAATGTACGTTCAGTTGGTATGGGGATATCTCAGCAAATTTGGGCAGAAAAACGATTGACAGATCAAAACCACCAAATGACTGCAGAAGAAGCTGCTCAAGAATTTTCTAACCGACATGTACACTTGAAAGAATCAGTAAAAGGGCAATTTGCAGAAAAACTAACCGAATTATTCCAAAGACAAGAAAAGAAATTAAAACAGTTTCGTTAGTAAAGTTATATAGAAAAATTTTGTGAAAATGGCTTTTCACATTTTTACATAAATTTGTCTTAATATCGTAGATGCAAGCTTTTGAACACCATTTATTCGGAAAAAGGGAGCTGTGACAAGATTTTTGTCGCAGCTCCCTTTAATTCTGATTAATCTATTAGATCAATCATCTTTATCGTCTGATTCTTTGGTCTCTGGATTCGCTCTAGCATAAGCTGAAGCGGTGTTCCAGTAATCTGTATAGTTTTCATCAGTACCGCCAACGCCGAATTTAAAGGCGCTTTTCTTCGGACCATTTTTTGCCCAAAGTGATTCCACTGTTTTTCCTGGCGTTTGGATGGATTTTTTATTGACAGTAACTTTTCCAGCTGTTTGTCCTGTGAACCCAGATACTTTTTTCTTCATCACATCAGATGATAAGTCAAATTTCTCATCAGTGCCGAAAATCTCAGGGTTTGCTTGGTAAGCTTGATTGATTAGATTGGCAAGATAATTAGCCGAACGTATCCTTGCTTGGCTGTCCATTCCAGTATTGTCATCGTGTCCTGCCCAGCTACTGATAGTGATAGACGGAGTAGAGACGATCAGCCATGAATCTCGGTATTCATTGGTAGAACCAGTTTTTCCAACCCAATCTGCTTTTCCTAGATTTCCGTTTAAGCTTGAGATGACATCTTTGAATGGTGTAGTGATTTTTTCATTGATCACACTGCGCATCATATCATTCATGATCGATGCCGTTGCTTCGGAATAAATACGGACAGAATTACTTTCATGTTTATAAATCACATTACCTGCATTATCTGTAATGGAATCAATGATATAGCCTTCTTCGTAGACGCCACCATTTGCTAAGGCCTGGAATCCATTTGTCTGTTGAAGCGTCGTTACATCTACTGTCCCTAAAGGAGCCGATTCAACGCCCCAATTATCATTTGCTGGGTAGTTCATCTTCGCCAAGTAGTGCTCGTAAGCATATTGTTTCGATCCACCGGAATTCAATACGTCTTGGTATAAGTGATAAGCTGGGATATTGTTGGACCATTCCAGTGACTCACGGACGGTTTGGAAGGTGTTCGACCCTTCATTGGTCGCATTGACGATTTTCTCGCCAGCATTTTCTCCTTCTTGCCAAGTCGTTGCATAATCTGATACACGGGATTCTGATCCGACAAGTCCCATATCGATTGCAGGACCGTAAACAAGAACCGGTTTGATGGATGAACCAGCTTGACGTTCTGTATCAAAGGCGTGGTTATTTTGATTCTGGCTGTAATTCCGGCCACCCACGAAGCCATAGATACGTCCGGTTCTGTTATCCATCAATACATTTCCAGTCTCCACTTGGCTACCAGCACCATCATCTAACATATAGCCGTAATTTTCTACGCCGGTTTGCAATGCAGCATAGATATCTTTATCGATCGTCGAATGGATCGTATATCCTTTGTTTTGGATCGTTTGCTGTGCTTTTTGATAATAAGCTTCACTGACCGATGAATCTGACATATCAGCATTATCTTTTTCTGCCAATTGTTGTGCAATAATCCTTGTTGCTTCGTTCATCACGGTATAATACAAGAATTCTCTGTCAGTCTGTTCCGCGATTTGTTGTGGGAGAAAGTCTTTTGTAAGATCATAGGCTTTCGCTTCTTCGTATTGTTCTTTCGTAATTTGTCCTTCACGGTACATACTGAATAAAACAAAATCTTTTCTGGCAAGACCGGCAGAAAGATCTTCTTTTAGCGCGCCTGTATTCGTGTAGGGACTATACGTGATAGGGCTTTGAGGCAAACCAGCGATATAAGCAGCTTGTGGCAAAGTCACATCTTTTGCATCTACACCAAAGATTCCTCTAGCAGCTTCCTGGACTCCAGCAATATTTTGCCCCTTATTATTCCGACCAAATGGCGAGACATTCAAATACGTAGCAATGATCTCATCTTTTGAAAAGTGTTTTTCTACTTGTGCAGAAAGAACGATCTCGTTTGCTTTACGTTTGAATGTTGTTTCATCGGTTAGGATCTGCTGTTTGACTAATTGCTGTGTCAAAGTGGATCCTCCAGACGAGCCGATGCCAGTAGCTTCTGAAACTAATGCTCGTAAAACAGCTTTAGGGACATAACCTTGGTGTTTATCGAAGTATTCATCTTCTGTACTGATAATCGCGGTTTTCAATAAAGGCGAAATCTTATCAGATGAAATAGTCGTCCGCATCAGATCTGTCTGGATTTTTGATATCTCTGTATTATCTGCATAAACAATCTTTGACGTTTCCGTAATGTTTCCTAGTTCTGTCTGCAGTTCTTTTTTAGTCGGCAATTGTGTGTCTTCGACAAGATAGGCAAAGTAGCCAGCACCTATTCCGATACCTAGAGCTGCGAACAACAAAAGAAGAACAGTAATAAAAACAGTCAATGATTGAAACACTCTAAAAATAATCTTAGGAACAAACCATTTTTCTTTTTTTCTTCTATTCTGTTTTTTTCGAGTATTTTTGCGTGGCAAAAGGGTCACCTCAACTAATGGTTTTATTTCGCTAATTATAGCAAATAATAGGACAAAAAAACAGACAAGGCTGTTTTTGACAGGAATTTCTTTTTCGAATGAGATAAAACGTGAGGAAATGATCTTTTTTATGAAAGAGTTCTTAAGCTTTTCTTTAGAGAAAGTTTCAGTTACTATGGAGAACAGGGCAAAGAAAAACAAACCATTTTCTTTGTACATCATCTTACCAATATATAGGAATTGTTCGAAACAATTGCCTTTCAAGGAGGAATCCATCCATGTTATTAGGCTCACACGTCAGCATGAGCGGAAAGAAAATGCTGTTAGGCGCGGCAGAAGAAGCAGCCAGTTACGGATCTTCGACCTTTATGATCTATACAGGCGCTCCTCAAAATACTAGAAGAAAAGCTATCGAAGAGATGAATATTGATGCCGGAAAAGCATTTATGGCAGAAAACGGACTAACCAATATCGTCGTTCATGCGCCCTATATCATTAATTTGGGAAATACGATCAAACCAGAAATGTTTCCATTTGCTGTACAATTTCTGAGAGAAGAGATTGTTCGTGCGGAAGCTTTAGGTGCTACTCAAATTACCCTTCACCCAGGCGCTCATGTAGGAGCAGGGGCAGAAGCTGGGATTGCTAGAATTATTGAGGGTTTGAATGAAGTTTTGACAAAAGAACAGACGGCACAGATCGCTTTGGAGACGATGGCAGGGAAAGGTACGGAAATCGGTCGAACATTTGAGGAATTAGCGCAAATCATCGATGGAGTAAAATTGAATGAAAAATTATCCGTTACTTTTGATACATGTCATACGAATGATGCCGGATATAATATAAAAGAAGATTTTTCAGGTGTAATGGAAGAGTTTGATAAGGTCATCGGATTAGATCGACTCAAAGTACTCCATATCAATGATTCTAAAAATCCACAAGGTTCTCATAAAGATCGGCATGCCAATATCGGTTTTGGAACAATTGGATTTGACACATTGAACAAGATCGTCCATGATCCAATGTTTGACAACATTTCGAAAATCTTAGAAACTCCATATGTCGGCAAAGATAAAAAGAAAGCTTACGCACCATATGGAAAAGAAATTGCCATGTTCAAAGCGCAAGCATTCGATCCCGAAGTGTTCCCTGAGTTATTAGCAGAAGAAGTCACACTTTAAGTTTTCTATCTGACAGCAACAAAAAAGGATTGGGCAGTTTGCCTTGTCCTTTTTTGTTTAAGAAACAAAGAAGTGCTTTTTGCAGTCGTTTTCATCACGCTTCTTCTACCCCCTCTTTTTAAATTCAGACAAACAGGGTATACTGATAGAAAAGCAAAAAACGAAAAGATTCACAAGCAAGTAGCAAAACGTGATTGAAAGGACGAAAAGATGCTGAACACTTTAAACCCCTTGATCAACCAACTAAAAAAGAAACATACATACTTTATTCTTGGCATAGCCGTATTATTTACAATTATTCGGTTGTATTTATATAGTAAAGCAATCTATGGAACAGATATGTCGGCAACCTATGATGATCAGCTGCTGATTCACTATGCTCAAAATATTTTGGATGGTAAATGGCTAGGGGAGTACACGACTACGACACTTTCAAAAGGGATCTCCTACAGCTTGTTTTTAGTACTTGCACATAAACTGCATCTTTCTTATGCAGTTTTGTTCGGCATGTTCAGTATTCTTGCCAGCATATTGGTTGCACTAGCGTTTAAACCGATCGTGAAGAACAAGTATCTTCTTTTAAGTATCTATTTTTATTTTTTGTTTTCTCCGATTAGTTTTACACATGAGTATTCCACTCGAACGTATCGTAATGCTCTCGTGATCCCGGCTGTTGAGATCATTATCGCTTGTTTACTAGCTATTTATTACCGTAAATATAGTTCCCGCAGAAAATTGCTGCCGTGGTTTTTAGGGCTGGCTGTTTCTTTTCCTTTCTTTTGGTTCATTCGCGAAGATTCCATCTGGCTTCTTCCTTTTACTGTAGTCGCGTTAGGCATCAGTTTCGTTCAGATCTTGCTAGGACAAGACTTTTCTTTCAAAGAAGCAAAGAAGTTAAAAGAACGACCATTTCTCCTTTCGAAACAAGAATGGCTGAAACTTTCATTGTTTTTACTCCCTCTAGTCGGTTTCTCCATCGTCTATCAGTGGATCGAATATAAAAACGAGACAACATATGGTATTGCCACCATCAATGACCGTTCGAGTGGCGAATTTGGACGTTTGATGAAACAGCTGATCCGAATAGATGACGAAACGAACTTAAATAAAGAAAACAGTGAGATATGGGTCTCGCATGCTGCATTAAATAAAGCATTAGACGCATCTCCTACATTTCATACTGTTTCTACTCGTATTGACGAATTGTATACGACTCATGCGTGGACCCAAGGTGGAAAAGTAAAAGAATTACCAGGAGATATCATTTTTTGGGCATTGCGAGATGTGGTAAGCGAATCTGGTTATTACCAAAACAATGCAAAAGAAACCAATGATTTTTGGAAAAAAGTCAATCAAGAATTAGAAGAAGCCTATCAAAAGGGAACTATCAAAAAGAAACAAGAATTCTATCTGATGGGATCAGGGGATGGAAAGACGATGAATGATCTGCCAATCGTATTTGATTTTCTGAAATCGGGATATGCCTATGCATGGCGATACAAAGATTTCCATCAAGGCGGAAATTATAGTTTCGGGACACAAGAACAAGTCGAACAGGCCCAAGAATTATTGAATCTTCCACTAATGGATAATTGGATCGATAGCAGTGATCCGAGAACGCCTGATTTCCAGTTGACAAAAGCAGCAAAAGTCGCGAATGTCATGATAAAAATTTATCAAGTTCTGACCATTCCCGTGCTGATTGCTTCAATAGTAGGGATATTACTTATGATACTAGGAACCGTATTTGCAAAAGCTGATCGTGCCTATTATAGTTCCTCTTTGATTGTAGTCATCGGATTAATACTGACACAATTGGTTTTTCTTTTCGGCGTCTCGTGGTTTTGTTCTTATGCGCCAGAAAAAAAGGATTATTTTTTAAGTGTCTACACTGGCGCAGGCGTGCCATTAACACAATTCATCGTAGTAACAAGCATGCTAGTTTTCAGTAAATTGAATCTGAAAAAAGCTTTATCTTCTAAATAAAAACATACTAAGAGTAGAGGGGAACATCATTCGTCAATGATGTTCCCCTCTACTCTTAGTATGTGTGTAAAAGAATCAGTTTCTATTCGATTTCTTCTATCGTTTCTTGCAAACGCTGTTCATATTTTTTGTTTCCTTTATATAAATCACCAATCGTCCATGCCAACAGGAGAAGGACAAGAACAATGATTACATAAGCGATTTGATCAGCCAATGCTAGTTGAGCTGAGGTGGCTTGCTCGCCGAAGAAACTTTCGATTTGACCTGGTAATCCTCGTAAGTTCAAGTAAGTCAGACTAATCACAGAGAACCAGCCAAGTAGTTTTACAACAAATGAATTTTTGAATCGGCTCCCCATCTCCGCTTGGCTATTGGTCATCATCAGTAAAGGAATCATCGAGAATGGCAATGCAAAAGCCAGAAAAACTTGGGATTCATTCATCAAGTTATTCAAAGCGGTATGTTCTTCGATCGTTCCTTTTGTACTTGTAAACAAAACACAAATCAATACAGGAATCACAGAAAGCAATCGTGTGACTAGTCTTCTTAGCCAAATTGGGATACGCATATGGATGAAGCCTTCCATGATGACTTGACCGGTCAACGTACCAGTAATAGTAGAGTTCTGGCCAGAAGCAAGAAGTGCTACAGCAAATAAAGTGGACAAGATACCAGATTTTGCCACAGCAATCAAGATACCATTGCTCATAGCTGATGGATCAGATAAAGCTTCATACAGACCAAAAAAGGAAGGATCTTGGACAGAACCGGTTTTGAATACAGCGACACCCATGATCAATAGCAGTGCATTGACTAGAAAAGCCATTGACAACTGGATATTAGAATCCCAAGTAGAAAAGCGTACCGCTTGTGCTACATCTTCTTCGTCTTGGTGATCGATCTTCCGAGTTTGAGAAACTGCTGAATGAAGATATAAGTTATGCGGCATGACTGTTGCACCAATAATCCCTAAAGCTCCAGTCAGCGGAGTTTCACCACCGATGACAGGTGAGTCTGAGAATGTATGACTGTTAGGGATAAAGCCGGCAAACAAACTGTGCCAATCAGGGTTAGACAAGCCAACTTGATAGACGAAAACGAATAAAATGACGAAAATCAAGCAGACAACCAAAGCTTCGATTTTACGAAACCCGACTTTTGTCAGCAATAAAAGGACGAAAACATCTAACACAGTGATAAATACGGCAATTACCAATGGAATATCAAAAAGCAGGTAGAGGGCGATTGCTGCACCAATGACTTCTGCGATGTCTGTTGCCATAATGGCTAATTCAGTCAAGATCCATAAAATGACACCCAATGTCTTACTTGTCCGTGCTCGGATTGCTTGGGCCAAATCCATTTGGGTCACGATTCCTAATTTTGCTGCCATATATTGTAAAAGCATAGCAATCAGACTAGACATCAAAATAACTGACATCAATAAATATTGGAAATTTTGTCCACCAGTGATCGAAGTGGACCAGTTACCTGGATCCATATAACCAACTGCTACTAATGCACCTGGTCCAGAGTAAGCAAGAAGTGTTTTAAAAAAACTTTTTCCCTTGGGTACATCCACTGTTCCATTTACTTCAGCTAAAGATAAACCATTTGTATGTTCAATAAGTCGATGCTTATGAAATTGTTTGTTGGATTGATTATTCAAGAAAAAACCACCTTTCCTATTTATCTACGATTACATTCTACACCTCAGAAAGAAAAAATTAAAGAAAAAGATTCGGTATGCCTAATTTTTTTTCGTGGCGTGTCTTGCTGGTTAATGAAAGAAATTTTGTTCTTCTCTAAAAAAACCACTATTTTTTGCATGAAACTAAAGAATACGCCTTTCTTTTTTCAATAAACTTTAGTAAAATAAATCATTGAGAGCAATTCGGAAATAGAAAGGAGAGATTTATATGGTATCAACAGGTATTGTCGTACTTATTGCTATTATTGCTTTGCTAATCGGCGCAGTAGGTGGCTTTTTCCTAGCGCGTAAATATATGAAAGACTATTTAGAAAAAAATCCTCCCGTTAATGAGGACATGTTGCGATCAATGATGATGTCAATGGGGCAAAAACCATCTGAGAAGAAAATTCGCCAGATGATGCAGCAAATGAAGAACCAAGGGAAAAAATAGGTTCTGACCCAAAGACTTTTTGCGGGCTGATTTTTTCAGTCCGTTTTTTATTTCGTAATTTGTTAGACTATTCAGACTATTCAGCAAAAAAGACAAGCACAGACAATCCTATGCTCTTGATAAAGACAAAGGAGGAGTAAAATGTCGATTTTTAGAAAATTAGGTTGGTTTTTTCGACAGGAAAAGAAACATTATTTAATTGGGATTTTCTCCCTATTCGCAGTGGCCTTGGTACAGTTAGTTCCTCCAAAAGTGATTGGGATCATCATTGATGAGATTGCCGATAAAAATTTATCAATAAAGATCATTTCCTGGTGGATCTTATTATTGATCCTTGCAGCTCTCTTACAATATCTTTTTCGTTATATCTGGCGGACGAATATTTGGGGAAGTGCAGCTCGGTTGGAGAAAGAACTTCGGCAGCAGCTATTCAAACATTTTACAGAAATGGACAATCTCTTTTACCAAAAATATCGGACTGGAGATTTGATGGCTCATGCAACGAATGATTTGAATGCAATCCAAAATGTAGCAGGAGCTGGTATCTTGACCTTTGCAGATTCAGTGATCACGGGCGGAACAACGATCATTGCGATGATTTTGTTTATTGATTGGCGCTTAACACTGATTGCGCTGATTCCTCTGCCTTTACTAGCCGTTACTTCACGAGTGCTGGGGTCAAAACTCCACGATGCTTTTCGTGATTCGCAAGAAGCTTTTTCTAGTATCAATGATAAGACACAAGAAAGTATTACTGGAATCAAAGTCATTAAAACATTTGGACAAGAAAAAGAAGATCTCGCGGATTTTGAAGAAAAGATTGAAGATGCAATTATTAAAAACAAACGAGTCAATTTTTTAGACTCCTTATTTGATCCATTCATTACCTTGATTATCGGTCTGTCTTATGTTGCAACAATTATTTTAGGTGGAAAGTATGTCTTGGAAGGCACGATCTCGATCGGGCAGATGGTCTCATTTATTAGCTATATCGGTATGCTTGTTTGGCCGATGTTTGCGATTGGTCGATTGTTCAACGTATTGGAAAGAGGAAATGCTTCTTATGATCGCGTCAATGAACTTTTGCATGAAAAGACGCATATTGTGGAACAACTGGGTGCAGTGCAGACCCCGGCAAAAGGCGAGCTGAATGTAGCTATTTCCTCTTTTAACTATCCGAAAGAAGAATCACCAGCATTAGAACAAATCAAATTTGTGATCCAAGAAGGAGAAACATTAGGTATTGTTGGGAAAACTGGTGCGGGAAAAACGACAATCATCAAATTACTGATGCGTGAATACGATGATTATCAAGGAAAAATCCAATTTGGCGGACGTTCGATCAAAGAATATTCATTGAATGCTTTATTAGGATCAATCGGCTATGTGCCTCAAGATCACTTCTTGTTTTCGATGACCATTCGAGATAATATCCGTTTTTCTAATCCAAAACTTTCAGAAGAAGAAGTAGAGCATGCGGCTTCTTTAGCATTTATCAACAATGAAATCAAGGAATTGCCAAAAGGTTATGATACCTTAGTTGGAGAACGTGGAGTCTCTTTATCTGGCGGACAGAAACAAAGGATTTCGATTGCTCGAGCATTGATCAAAAATCCTGAATTGCTGATCTTAGATGATGCACTTTCTGCAGTAGATGCCAAAACAGAAGAAGCTATCTTGCATAATTTAAAAGAAATAAGAAAAGAGAAAACAACCATCATTGCAGCTCACCGTTTAAGCAACGTGATGCATGCAAAAGAAATCATTGTTGTCGATCAAGGGAAAATCATTGAACGAGGAACCCATCATGAGCTGCTTGCATTAGGCGGCTGGTATGAACGAATGTGGGAGAAACAGCAATTAGAAGCGAAGATAGAAGGAGGCGAGGCCTGATGGATGAAAATTATCAATCGGAATGGACAAAATCGATTCCACTTAAAGAACAGAAGAAGATCATCAAACGACTGATGAAGTTCGCCAAACCTTTTAGAAGAACGTTCATCGTTGCTATCTTATTTGCGTTTGCTCTGTCTGTGATCAATGTCCTATTGCCAAGGATCATCCAAACTTTTATGGATGATCATCTGGCTAAACAGTCGGCTACGACACAAGTTATTTTGTTTTTTGCTGGTATGTACTTGTTTGGAGTCATAGTCAAAAGTATCATTTGGTTTTTCCAATGGTATTTGTATTCCATGGCTTCATTGAAGACCTATCAGTATGTTCGGGTAAGATTATTTGAAAAGCTGCATACACTAGGTATGCGTTATTTTGATCAGACACCGGCAGGATCGACCGTTTCTCGAGTGACAAATGACACAGAAACGCTATTTGAATTTTGGTATGTCTTTTTGATGGTATTGACTGGGATCTTTGCAGTCGTTTCTTCCTTCATTGCCATGTTTCAAATCAATGGAGAAATTGCCTTGTGGACTTTGGTGTTCTTGCCGATTTTAGGAATCGTCATCTGGTATTACCAGAAATTCAGTTCTCGTATTTACCGGAATATGCGGGAAAAATTAAGTCAGCTGAACACGAAATTGAATGAATCGATTTCCGGCATGCGTATTATCCAGCAGTTTCGCCAAGAAGCTCGTTTAGCTAAAGAATTTGAACAAGTGAACAACGAGTATTTAGACACGCGCTACGCGATGATCAAAACGAATTCGATTCTGTTAAGTCCGATCATCAATTTTCTATATGCATTGGCGATTGCGTTGGCGTTGACTTTGTTTGGGATCGATGCGTTGCATTCTCCCGTAGAAGTTGGACTGATCTATGCATTTACGACCTATGTCCAGGGATTTTTTAATCCAATGTCTCAAATGATGGACTTTTTGAGCACCTTTACAGATGGAATGGTTGCCGGTAGTCGTATTTTGAAAATCATGGATACAGAAGAATATGCACCGCAACAAAATCCTGGAGCAGATCAAGCGATTACTTCAGGTAAGATCGAGTTTCGCAATGTAAGCTTTTCTTATGATGGAGAGCACAATGTATTGAACAATATCTCTTTTGTCGCTAATCCGGGAGAGACCGTTGCATTAGTGGGGCACACCGGAAGCGGGAAAAGCTCGATCATCAACGTATTGATGCGGTTTTACGAATTTTATGAAGGCCAGATCTTGATTGATGATCATGACATTCGAGAATATCCAATGGAAGAGTTACGTAAGAAAATGGGATTGGTCTTGCAAGATGCCTTCTTGTTTTATGGAGATATCGCAGGAAATATCCGGATGATGAATCCAGCTATCACAGACGAACAGATTCGCCATGCAGCTGAGTTTGTTCAAGCAAACAAGTTCATCGATGAATTACCAAAAGGATATCACTCAAAAGTGATCGAACACGGTGCCAGCTATTCTAGCGGACAACGACAGCTGATCACTTTTGCGCGAACAATCGTGACAGATCCTAAAATACTAGTATTGGATGAAGCGACAGCAAATATCGATACTGAAACAGAAGGATTGATCCAAGAAGGATTGGCAAAAATGCGACAAGGACGGACAACGATTGCGATTGCCCATCGGCTGTCCACGATTCGGGATGCAGAATTGATTTTAGTTTTAGACAAAGGTCATATAGTAGAACGCGGGAATCATGAAACACTTCTAGCGCAAAATGGTTTGTATGCAGATATGTACAAACTGCAAAGCAGTGGTGTGTAAAAAGAGGTTGTGACAGTGCTCCGTTCAGCTTTAGGTGATAAGAAAAAATTTGTAAAAAAGGTTTTCCACATTTTTGCATAAATTTGGCTTATCACCGATAAGCTGGTACTGGAACACCGTATATTAGAAGTTGTGACAGTAGCATAATAGCATTTTGACCTAAGCGCTAGAGTGAAAATAAAACAGAGCTTCCCAGATTCTTCATCTGTGAGCGGTAGTGTCGTAGTTACCAGATTTAAAAAAGTTACGATAGCTAGTCAGAAGTGTCTAATAGCCACTAAGAAAGCGTTGACAAAAGTGCTTGCTTTCGATAATATAAAGAAAACGATACAACTTGGATAGTGATTGCCTGATGCAAGCTAAACCTGATGAGTCTCCCATGGTTCCATGGACGGCTTTTTGGGTTTTTCTTTTTGTTTTGGATACAGCCCTATATATCATGGAAAGGAGCAAAACATGCTGATTGAGAAAGTACTGAATAACAACGTCGTAATAACCAGAGATGAAAGAAATCAGGAAATGATTGTGATGGGAAAAGGTTTGGCATTCAAAAAGAAAGTGGGTGACCCGATTTTTGACTCATGCATCGACAAAAAATTTCAGTTGACAAATGACGGACTTTCACAACAGTTCCAAGAATTGGCACAAGCGATTCCTCTTGAGTACTTAGAAATTTCTTGTGAAATCATTGAATATACAAAAGAGGCTCTACAAGTCCAGTTGAATGATTCAGTGTATATTGCATTGACGGATCATTTGTATACGGCTATCGAACGTCACAAAATGGGAATATTTGTACCAAATGTATTGCTGTATGATATCAAGCAACTGTTTCCTAAAGAGTATGCCATCGGGAAAAAAACAGTAAAGAAAATCTCGGATAAATACCACATCAAGTTATCAGAAGATGAAGCCGGATTTATCGCATTGCATTTAGTCAATGCACAAGGCATTCAAAGCCAACAAGACAATACCTACCTGTTTACTACAACAATACAGGATATTCTAAATATCGTCCGCTATTACTATAAGATTACATTTGATGAAGATTCAGTCCATTTTTTTCGATTCGTCACACACCTACGTTTTTTTCTAACACGCGTCCTAGATGGAGAAAAAACAGAAGTGGGAGAAGTTTCTGAGGAATTGTTCCAGGTTATTCAAAAAAAATATAAGGACACGTTTAGTTGCGTTGAGAAAATAGCAGACTTTTTAGCCGAGGCATTCAACTACCAGATGTCCACGGACGAAAAAATGTATTTAACGATCCATACTGCGCGTTTAGTGCATGAGAATCGTTGTAAATAAATAAAAAAAGGAGGATAAATTAACAAGAACGTATGAAATAAGGGTAGTGACATTCAGTTGGCTAAACCTTCCACTAATAAATTGGAGGGAATAGAAATGGGAAAATACCAAGAATTAGCGAGCAAAATCGTAGAAAATGTCGGCGGAAAGGAAAATATCAATGGTTTGACACATTGTATCACAAGACTTCGTTTCAAATTAAAAAACGAAGAAAAAGCAAATGATGAGATCTTGAAAAATATGGACGGTGTTGTGACGGTAATGCGAGCGGGAGGACAGTACCAAGTTGTCATCGGGAATCATGTGCCAGTCGTGTTTGAAGAGGTTATAAAAGCAGGAAATCTTACTTTTGATGAGGCTGTTTCAACAGAAAAAATGAGACCGTTTGATATGCTTATTGATGGAATATCGGGCTGTTTCCAGCCATTCCTTGCTATCCTAGCTGCTGGTGGGATGATTCGTGGACTGACAGCATTACTTGTCTTCTTAGGCGCATTTGACCGCGGTTCTGGCACATTTGTTATGTTTGATAATATCGGTGATTCTGTATTCCAATTTATGCCTGTTATTATCGGTTTAACAGCTGCCCGTAAATTTAAAGTAAATGAATTCGTAGGGATGTTGCTTGGGGCAGCATTAATGAATCCTAGCTTGTCGCTGGAAGCTTTGAGTGGTGCAGCAGAAGTACCACTGACGACCATATTTTCTGGTACTATTTTTGAAGCACCTATTTATCAAACAGTATTCGGCATTCCCTGGATTGCGCGTAACTACGCTTCTTCTGTCATTCCCATTATCTTTATTGTGTTGTTAGCTAGCCAAATTCAGAAGCCAATTAAAAAGTTAGTACCTGAGATGATCGCGAATTTCTTCGTTCCATTCTTCACCGTTCTTATTACAATGCCCTTAGGTTTTTTACTCGTTGGACCAGCATTCACATTCGCAACTGATATTTTAATGGCTGGATTTGAAACACTTTTAGCACTTTCGCCAGTTATTTATGGAGCAATCGTAGGCTTCTTCTGGCAAATTCTAGTGATGTTTGGTCTCCATTGGGCAATCGTACCAATGGGATTGATGCAATTTTCTGTGAATGGCTGGCAAAATATCATGACACCTGTTGCAGTAGTGTCTTTTGGACAAACTGCAGCACTTACTGCACTCTACTTTAAGCTTAGAAACCCAAAAGACAAAGCAATTGCAATACCAGCCATTGTTTCTGGTATTGTGGGGATTACAGAGCCAGCTATTTATGGGTTTACATTGCCACGTAAAAAAATATTTATTTTTACCTGTGTCGGTGGTGCGTTAGGGGGCGCGTATAGTGGGTTAATGAATTTAACTTCTTGGAATCAAGGTGGACTAGGCATCTTTACAATTCCCAACTATATTAGACCAGATGGTGATTTAACAGATGTGATTAATGTATTGATTGGGATCGCCATTGCGATGGTGGTATCCTTTGCGCTGACTTTTTTCTTTTGGAAGGAGGAAGCAGATGAAACAGATGATAGACAGAAAAGATCAGGTAAAGAAATTGTAAAAACACCGATACAAGGACAAATCGCTCCACTGAATGCAGCAAAGGATGCAGCTTTTGCACAAGGAACACTAGGTCGAGGAATCTTGATCTACCCTGAAAAAGGAGAAGTACGTGCCCCTTTTGACGGAACAGTCATGTCCCTGTTTCCGACGAAACATGCAATCGGGATGGTTTCTGAAGCAGGTCTGGAATTGCTGATTCATGTCGGATTGGATACTGTTCAGTTGGAAGGGAAATATTTTGAAAGCTTGGTGCAGCAAGGAGAAAGAGTGAAACAAGGCGATCTGTTGCTTCGCTTCGACAAAAAGAAAATCGAAGAGGAAGGATACAGTTTAGAAACACCTGTGATTGTCACCAATTACATGGATTATTTGGATATTTTGGAAAATCAAGGGGAGACGGTCGGGCCAGACGATGCACTTATCACCGCACTGACCTGAACGGTTAGGTGAAAGAATGGACTAGGCTTAACTATTCTTTTTAGTCCACTTCTTTATTTTCAAAATTGAAAGGCTCTTTCATGATGGCTGAGCTGATAGGGCGTTTATCAAATTTTTGTCCTACAGAAATTAGATGGACTAAATTCTGTTGATAATTTTCTGCAAAAACACAACTATATAACACGTCTAGAAGATAACAAATCGATGTATTGATCGTAAAATTACCAATTTTTGAATACAGTCGCTCGCGTGTCGTAAGACGCAAAGAGGCTGTACTCATTGAAGATAGCGTTGAATCACCGATACTGGTCAAAGCTAAAATTGGCACATGATTTTGTTTCAATATTTCTGCGGTACGAAGGATCACATTGTTTTCACCCGTATAAGAAATCAGAATCCCGCACATATCACTCGTGCAATTGTACGCTTCATAGAACGATTCGCCAAAAGTGGTGACAATCGTGACATCCATTTTGATGCGTTTCATTTTCAGCATGAAATCTTGCGAAATCAGTGTATTGGAATTACTAGCGAAGATCACGATTTTTTTTGCTTGAAGCATTAGTTGTTTGGCTTTTTGCAGTTGGTCATGATGAATGAGAGAAAGTGTATCTTGAATCGTCATCTGTTCTAAAGAAGCCATTTTATTTGCGATCGTCATAATACCGTCTGTGGTGGAAAAAGGAAGATTCGCATCTACGTCTTGAAAATTCCCTTCAAGATAGGCTGTTTCAGCTAAAAAAGCATTACGAAAACTGACCCAGCCATCAAAACCCATTTTTTTTGCTACACGGATGAGTGTGGACGGGTGGACATAACATCGCTCAGCGATCTCTTGGATGGTCATTTCGCCAAGTGCTGGAGAATCAATTAAGAGAAACTGAATCACTTCATTTTCTGAAGGAGAAAAGGAGATTTCTTTGATTTTTTCACGTAATAACATGTAGATACCTTCTTCTTGTTTTTTTACGTAAATTATAACTTTTTTGAAAATGATTTGTAAACGGATTTATGTTATATAGCTTAATAAAGACATTTTTTGACAAGATATTTACAAAAATCCAGTAGAAAACACTAACTTTTGTAAATGTTACTGGAAAGAAACGAATTTCTATTGTTTGTTTTGTTTACAAAAAAGATAATAAAAGTGTAAAAAGTAAAGGAGTGAGAACATGGCAAAAGGAATCAAAATCGCTACGATTGGTGGAGGCAGCAGTTACACCCCCGAGTTGATGGAAGGATTTATCAAAAGATATGAGGAATTACCGATACGAGAAATCTGGCTCGTAGATGTAGAAGAAGGAAAAGAAAAGCTTGAGATCGTCAGTCAGATGTCTCAGCGTATGTGGGATGCTTCTCCGTATGAAGTCAAAATCTATGCAACTCTGGATCGGGAAGAAGCATTGAAAGATGCGGATTTTGTTACGACTCAGTTTCGTGTCGGTCAATTAGATGCACGAATCAAAGACGAGCGGATCCCTAGTTATTATGGGATGATTGGGCAAGAAACAAATGGTGCTGGCGGGATATTCAAAGCTTTTCGTACTGTTCCAGTGGTTTTGGCAATCGTTGAAGACATGAAGCGTTTATGTCCAAATGCTTGGCTGATCAATTTCGCGAACCCAAGTGGGATGGTGACAGAAGCAGTTATCAGATATGGCAAATGGGATAAAGTGATCGGATTATGTAATGTGCCAGTAATGGCGATGATGACAGAACCAACAATGCTTGGCAAGAAAAAAGAAGAGTTGATCTACAAGTTTGCCGGTCTAAATCATTTCCATTGGCACAAAGTAGCAGATAATAAAGGAAATGACCGCACGGCAGAATTGATTGATCGTTTATACGATGAAGACAATGGATTGCCGAAAAATATCTTTGACATCCCGTTTTTCAAAGAACAATTAAAACAAATGAACATGATCCCTTGTGGCTACCACCGCTATTACTATCGTGAAGAAGAAATGCTGGAACATGCTTTAGAAGAATATCAAACGATTGGTACAAGAGCGCAGCAAGTGAAAGAAACAGAAGCAGAGCTGTTTGAATTATACAAAGATCCAGAATTGGATCATAAACCTGAACAATTGCAAAAACGAGGTGGTGCTTATTATTCAGATGCTGCCTGTGAAACGATTGCTTCGATCTATGGAAATAAAGAAACACAGATCGTGGTATCTACAAAGAATGATGGAGCTGTTCCTGATCTGCCGGCAGATTGTGTAGTAGAAGTCACTGCCTATGTTGGCGCACAAGGCGCACGAAATGTAGCGTTTGGTTCCCTTCCTGCTGCTGAAAGAGGCTGGTTGCAAGTAATGAAGAATATGGAATTGCTGACGATCGAAGCAGCCGTGACTGGTGATTATGGAACAGCTTTACAAGCGTTTACGATCAATCCACTTATACGATCAGGAAAGACAGCAAAACGGATCATGGATGAGTTGTTTATTGCACATCAGCAGTATTTACCGCAATTCAAGGAAACAATCAGCCGGTTAAAAGCAGAAGGAATCGAAGTCCAAGATGAACTGGCAAGAGAATTATCAAGCAATACACATGTAATGGAGGAAGTATGATGGGATTCAGAAAAGATTTTTTATGGGGCGGTGCTACAGCAGCCAATCAATGCGAGGGCGGTTATGATGAAGGCGGACGTGGGTTAGCGAACGTAGATGTTGTGCCAATCGGAGAAGACCGTTTTCCTGTCATTACTGGAAAAAAGAAAATGTTTGAATTTGATGAGGATCATTTTTATCCAGCAAAAATTGCGATCGATATGTATCATCATTATAAGGAAGATATTGCTTTGTTTGCAGAAATGGGGTTCAAGACTTATCGGATGTCCATTGCTTGGAGTCGTATTTTTCCAATGGGCGATGAAAAAGAGCCAAATGAATCTGGTTTGAAATTTTATGAGGACGTCTTTAAAGAATGTCAAAAGTACGGGATCGAGCCGCTTGTGACGATTACACATTTTGATTGTCCGATGCATTTGATCAAAGAATATGGTGCGTGGCGTTCCAGAGAACTTGTTGGTTTTTATGAAAATCTGTGCCGAGTCATCTTCAATCGCTATAAAGGACTTGTCAAATATTGGTTGACATTCAATGAGATCAATATGATCCTTCATGCACCATTCATGGGCGCAGGGCTGTATTTTGAAGAAGGAGAAAATGAAGAACAAATCAAATATCAAGCGGCACATCATGAGTTGGTTGCAAGTGCCATCGCAACGAAGATTGCTCATGAAGTAGATCCGGAGAACAAAGTAGGCTGTATGCTGGCAGCAGGAGCATATTATCCATACACTTGCAATCCTGAAGATGTTTGGGCTTCTAGAAAATCAGATCGAGAAAATTATTTCTTCATTGATGTCCAGTCACGAGGAGAATATCCCGCTTATGCATTGAAAGAAATGGAACGAAATGGCATTCAGATCAAAATGGAACCTGGGGATACCGCATTGCTGAAAGAACATACTGTTGATTTTATCTCCTTTTCTTATTATTCTTCTCGAGTTTCGACTACTGACAACGAACTCTTGGAACAGACTGCAGGAAATATCTTTGCTTCTGTCAAAAATCCATATCTGGAAGCAAGTGAATGGGGTTGGCAAATTGATCCATTAGGCTTGAGAATAACGATGAATGATATTTATGATCGTTATCAAAAACCACTATTTATTGTAGAAAACGGCTTAGGTGCAGTCGATACGCCCGATGAGAATGGTTATGTGGAAGATGATTATCGAATCGACTATCTGGCAGCACATATCCAGGCAATGAAAGATGCAGTAGAATTAGATGGAGTCGATCTATTAGGCTATACGACTTGGGGATGTATTGATTTAGTATCAGCTGGTACAGGTGAGATGAAAAAAAGGTACGGATTCATTTATGTCGATCGTGACAACGAGGGAAATGGCACATTAGCCCGTTCGAAGAAGAAATCATTCAACTGGTATAAAAAAGTAATTGATTCAAATGGAGAAAATCTTTCGAATGATTGATCAATGATTTATAAAAGTCTATTGTTTTTCAGCGGATTTTTCGAGTATAATAAAGCTATTCGAGAAACGCAAGCAGAACAATAGACTTTTTTTCGCATTGGCTGTAAAGTATGCTTACTTGATTAAGTAAAGGAGAATCTACATATGTATGATGTAATCGTTATTGGCGCAGGTCCTGCTGGGATGACTGCTGCTTTATATGCTTCACGTTCAAACTTATCCGTATTGATGATCGAACAAGGCGCCCCTGGCGGCCAAATGAACAATACGGCAGAAATCGAAAACTATCCTGGTTTCGATTCAATCATGGGTCCTGATCTAGCTTATAAGATGTATGAAGGTGTTTCAAGATTTGGGATAGAAAATGCTTATGGAATCGTGCAAGATATCAAGGATCACGGCAGCCACAAAGAAGTTATTTGTGAAGATAAAACTTACGAAGGAAAAACAGTCATTATCGCAACAGGCTGTATCCACCGTAAATTAGGCGTACCTGGCGAGGAAGAATTTGCTGGACGTGGCGTTTCTTACTGTGCAGTTTGTGATGGTGCGTTTTTCCGTAACAAACGTCTAGTAGTGATCGGAGGAGGAGACTCAGCAGTAGAAGAAGCCATCTATTTGACACAATTTGCTTCTGAAGTAGTCATCGTCCACCGTAGAGATGAATTACGTGCACAAAAGATCATCCAAGACCGTGCATTTGCGAATGAAAAAATTTCCTTTATGTGGGATACAGTCGTTGACGAAATCGTTGGGAATGAAACGGTAGTGACAGGTGTGAAAGCACGTAATGTCAAAACCGGCAATGAGTTTGATTTGGCAGCAGACGGAGTATTCATCTATGTTGGACTGGATCCATTAACTGCACCATTTAGAGAAGCAGGGTTGACGAACGAAGCTGGCTGGATTCCAACAGACAACGAAATGAAGACGAATATACCAGGCGTTTTTGCCATCGGAGATGTTCGTGAAAAAGATTTGCGACAAATCACTACTGCTGTTGGTGATGGTGGGATCGCTGGACAACAAGTGTATAAATACTTGGAATCTTTAGAAGAAACAACTGCATAAGTTTAAAAAGAGTGGAAGAACGGTTTCAATTGTTCTTTTACTCTTTTTTTTCGCGTGAAATCTACTGAATCCGATTTATGCGAATACTTGCAACCGTGCTTGATAAAAGAATCCTTTCTTGATTTAAGCGTTTTTTGGTCCTCATACTTTCATATCTAATAAGTGAATGCTATACTTATTAAGAACCATATTTCAGAAAGAGGTGTTATTTTCATGTCTTGGGAACAAGTGTATGAACAATGGGTACATGAAGAAAATTTAGAAGAAAACTTAAAAAAACAATTAAATGATCTGGGTGAAGATCCTGAAAAACTTGAAGATGCTTTTTATGCACCGTTGGAATTCGGTACTGCAGGCATGCGGGGAATCTTAGGGCCTGGGATCAATCGAATGAACATCTATACGGTAAGACAAGCAACAGAAGGACTTGCACGTTTCATGGATACACAAGGCGAAGAAACAAAACGCCGAGGTGTCGCTATCGCTTATGACTCACGCCATCAATCACCAGAATTTGCCATGGAAGCAGCCAAAACATTAGCACATCACAATATCCCATCTTATGTATTCGAAAGTCTACGTCCAACACCAGAGCTTTCTTTTGCAGTCCGTCATTTGAAGACGTTTGCGGGAATCATGGTAACTGCATCCCACAATCCAGCAGCTTACAACGGATATAAAGTCTATGGAGAAGATGGGGGACAAATGCCTCCTGCAGACGCAGATGCATTGACGAAATATGTCCGTGAAGTCAGCAATCCGTTAAAAGTTGAAGTATTATCTGACGAAGAAGCTGAACATAGCGGATTGATCACGATCATCGGAGAAGAAGTGGATGCCGCTTATCTAGAAGAAATCAAAGCAGTAACGATTGATCATGAATTGGTGGAAACAATGGGGAAAGATTTGAAACTTGTGTACACACCACTTCACGGAACAGGAAAAATGTTAGGCGAACGTGCGTTGAAACAAGCTGGATTCGAACAATTCGTACTAGTTCCAGAACAAGCTGTCGCAGACCCAGATTTCACTACAGTCAAATCACCAAATCCAGAAGAACACTCTGCTTTTGAGTATGCGATACGACTTGGCGAGAAAGAAGGCGCTGATTTGCTGATTGCAACAGATCCTGATGCAGACCGTTTAGGTGCAGCCGTTCGTTTGCCAAATGGCTCCTATGAAGTATTGACCGGAAACCAAATCGGAGCACTGTTTGCTCAATATATTTTGGAAGCACACCAATCGCGAGGCACTTTACCTGAAAACGCAGCGGTATTGAAATCGATCGTTTCTAGCGAATTACCTACAGCAATTGCGGAACACTATGGGGCTACCATGTTCAATGTATTGACAGGATTCAAATTCATTGCTGAAAAAATTCAACAATTTGAAGAAGATCATTCCCATACTTTTATGTTCGGATTCGAAGAAAGTTACGGTTATTTAGTTAAACCTTTCGTTCGCGACAAAGACGCGATCCAAGCATTGCTCTTATTAGCAGAAGTAGCAGCTTACTATAAAAAACAAGGCAAAACGTTGTATGATGGCTTGCAAACGATTTTTGAAACCTATGGCTACTACGCAGAAAAAACGATTTCTGTGACAATGAGCGGACAAGAAGGCTCTGCGAAAATCTCTGCTTTGATGGAAAAATTCCGTGAAGAAGCACCAACAGAATTTGCCGGAGCAAAAGTCATCCAAACAGAAGACTTCAAAGAGTTGACGAGAACAAACCGTGAAGGAAATGTAGAAAAACTAACGACACCGCCATCTGATGTATTGAAGTATACGCTGGAAGAAAATGGCTGGATCGCTATCCGTCCTTCAGGAACTGAGCCGAAAATCAAGTTTTATATCGGTGTAAAAGGAAACTCTTCAGAAGACGCAGCTGAAAAAGTAGCCGCTTATGAAGCGATTATCCAAAAGATGACAGAAGAATAAAAAAACTTGAGACTGATGGAAAAAGTGGTAAACTTTAGAAGTCAGTCTTTTTTCAAGTTGGAGGTGAATGGATTGCCAGACACGCAAAAAACAAAAGTAGAGAAAGTCAGCCAACTATTCAAAATGTTGAGTGACCCCACTCGTCTCAAAATTCTGCTGTATCTGAAAGACGGGGAACAAAATGTGACAGCAATCACCCAAGCAGTAGAAATGGAACAATCTGCTGTATCGCATCAACTGCGTTTATTAAGAGAAAACCATGTCGTCAAGTCCCATCGTGAGGGAAAAGCGATTTTGTATAGTCTTGATGATTCTCACGTACTGGATATTTTGAACCAGACGCTCAAACATGTGGAACATCAATAACGATAGGTGCAAATAGAGACAAACTGGACTGTATCAACGAATCTTCTTCGCTGACACAGTCCAGTTTTTTTTAAGAAAAAGACAAGAAAAACTGTTAGTCTGTTTCTTCGGTGGTTTCAGTTCCATAATAACTATGATCTTCTAGGTCTAAAGCATTCAAAATAAGCGAAGCTGTTTCTTCAATAGATAAAGAAGCGACATTGATTACTACGCAGCCCAGTTTTTCATAAAGATCATTCGCAAAATCGAGTTCAGCTCGTATTTTTTCGATATCGGAATAAGCAGTATCAGGATTTAATCCATAAGAGCGCATCCGTTCTTTACGGATATTGTTTAAAATATCTGGGTTATTCGTCAGTCCCACGATTTTTTTAGGATCGATCTCCCAAAGCTGTTTGGGAATATGTGCTTGTGGGATCAAAGGTAGATTGGCAACTTTTAAATTTTTGTTAGCTAAAAACAAGCTCAGAGGCGTTTTGGAAGTTCGGGATACGCCTAGCAAAACGACATCTGCTTCTAGAAACCCACGCGGATCTTTCCCGTCATCGTATTTTACAGCAAATTCCATTGCTTTGATCCGTTTGAAATAGTTTTCATTCAATAAATGAAGGGCGCCAGGTTGCCGAATGGGCTTGATACCAGTTAAGCGCTCGATTTCTGATATCGGCGGAGTCATCACATCAAAACTAAATAATTGATGTTCTTCACAAAAAGAACGCGTCATCTCGATCAATTCTTGATTGATCAATGTGTGTAAGACAAGAGCTTTTTCTTCTAGTGCATCTTGCAGTGCCTGCATCAATGTTTTCTCATCTGTCACAAATGTTCTGCGGAATAAATTGAACTCAACGCTAGGATATTGGGCCATAGTGGCTTGCGCTAATTTTGTCGCAGTTTCTCCAGCAGAGTCGGAGATGACAAAAAAAGTAACGATTTCTGTAGAATCGGAAGACATGGATAAAACCTCACTTGCATTTTTTTTATGTTTATTATACCATACTCTAGAATGTGTACTTCGTAATCATTTTGATTTGGAGGAATAAGTCATGAAAAAACAGACATTGATCGAACAATCACTAGAAACATTGAAAAATAACGGTTTTAAATATACTAAAAAAAGAGAAGCATTGTTAACTTATTTAGTGAAGCGCAATCGCTACGTATCCGCTAAAGAAGTTTTTGACTATATGAATCAGGAATTCAAAGGAGTAAGTTACGATACGATTTATCGAAATCTCCATGATTTTGCAGAAATCGATTTACTGGAAGAAACCGATTTAAATGGAGAGATGAAGTTTCGTTTTCATTGCTGTCAAGGGGAAATCGGCCATCACCATCACTTTATCTGTACGGTGTGCGGAACAACGAAAGAAATCCATATGTGTCCAATGAATTATTTCGAAGAACAGCTCGTTGGATGTACGATCGAAGGGCATAGATTCGAGATTTTCGGAAGATGTGAAAATTGTCAATAAGGATTTAAATAAAATAACATTTGATAATTTTAAAAAAAAGCAAGATTTCCTTGACGGTCAAAACAGCATTAGATATAATATTTACAGGACAGTCTTGTTTTTTGAGATATATTTCAATAACAATTACGGTTACTTTTTAAGCTCGGAGGGAGGGAATTAACATGTCAAAAACAGTCGTTCGCAAAAACGAATCACTTGACGATGCTCTTCGTCGCTTCAAACGTTCCGTGTCAAAAGCGGGTACTTTACAAGAATCTCGTAAACGTGAATTCTACGAAAAACCAAGTGTAAGACGCAAGAAAAAATCTGAAGCAGCTAGAAAACGCAAAAAATTCTAGTTCTGTGATGAATTGGAGTTGGTAGTGTGTCACTACTAAGTAGATTAAACGATGACATGAAAACAGCGATGAAAGCCAAAGATAAGGAATCTTTACAAGTCATCCGAATGATCAAGTCATCTATACAAAACGAGCAGATTAAAGAAGGTCACGACTTGACAGAAGAAGAAGAATTAACGGTGTTGTCTCGCGAAATGAAACAGCGACGTGATTCTTTGCATGAGTTTGAAGAAGCAGGACGTGACGATTTAGCTGAAAAAGTAAAAAGTGAAATTGTGATAGTCGAAAAATACATGCCGGAACAACTTTCCGACGAAGAAATTCGACAACTTGTTCAAGAAGCAATCACACAAACTGGTGCTTCATCAATGAAAGAATTTGGCAAAGTCATGGGTGCGATCATGCCTAAAGTCAAAGGAAAAGCAGATGGAAACCAAGTAAATGCCATTGTGAAAGAACTATTACAATCTTAATTTTATCATTTAAACTGCGGACAATCATTGTCCGCAGTTTTTTTGTGCTCGTAAAAAAAAGAACTAAAAAATAGCTAGACGAAAGAATAGGATTCTTTCATCTAGCTGGTTTTTTCCTGTTTAATATTTCTTAGGTTAAATTGTGTTTGATCTGGTTATTCTTCTGGTAGTTCATTTGCTTCTTGCTTGTACCCTGATAGGCGATAGGCGTAATAGAAGAGTAAGCTGCCAGCGTAACCAAGTAACGTTGGGACCATCCAACCAAGTCCTAATGCAGCAAAAGGAACGTGATGATGATAAAATTCGAGCATGCTTGCTACAACTCTTTGTTGACTCACTAAAGCAGGCGAATTTGCCAGCATATCCAATACGGCGGGAACAGCAGCAAACAACATCGTTACTTGATAGACAAATGGTGTCTTTTGGAAAAATTTTGCTGTTAAGGAAAGCAAGATCAACGCAAGCGACAATGGATACAAAAGCATCAATACTGGTAAAGACCATTGGATGATATTGTCCAAACCAGCATTTGCAACGACAAAAGAGACGAAAGTCGTTAACCGCAGCCATGTCATATAACTGACTTTAGGGAACAGTTTATGGAAATCTTGTGCAAAAGAAACAACGAGTCCCATAGCGGTAGTGAAGACACCTAATGTGACCATCACTCCTAAGAAGCTAGCGCCGAAGTTACCTAAATAAAAATTAGTGATCTGAGAAAGTGCAGTTCCGCCATTTTCTGATAAAGACATCTTATTCAAACTCATCGCACCGAGAAGAACAAGACCAAAATAGATCATGACTTCTAGCGCAACGCTCAGGCTACCAGCTTTTGCTGTTAATTCTGTGACTTTTTTATCTTTGAAACCAAGGTCACGGACTGCATGGACAAAAGTGACACTTAAGGCAAGCAAGGCTACTGCATCAACCGTGTTATAACCTTCTAGGACACCATTTGTTAAAGCGTTTGTTTGGTAAGTATCTGCAGCAGATTGATTTAGATTTCCCATTGGGTGGAATAAAGAAACGACAAAAATGATTGCTAATAATGCAAGAAACAAGGAGTTTAGATACTTTCCGACGTATTTGACCAACCGTGTGGGATGGACAGTAAGGAAATAAGCAAGTAAAAAGAAAAGAGCAGAGAATAAAAACATACCTAATGAATTATATTTTTCAGGCAAAAATGGTTTAGCAGCCATTTCAAAAGCAGTAGCAGCTGTCCGTGGTGTACCGAAAAATGGTCCGATCGTCAAATGAACAAGGATTAAGAACAAGGCAGCATACCATTTTCCGACAGGTTTAGCTAAGTCATACAGACCATCACTTTTTGTCACTACTACAGCTAAGATAGCTAGTAATGGGAAAAGAGCGCCTGAGATGGCAAATCCTACGCCAGCACTGACCCAGTTTGCGCCAGCCATTTGACCTAAGTGGACAGGAAAGATTAGATTACCTGACCCGAAGAACATCCCGAAGATAAGTGAACTGACCATCAATAGTTGTTTCCATGAATAAGTTTTTGTTTCTTCCATAAATTTTTCCTCCAATAATTATCATTTTGATTGACGATATAAACGTTGCAGCAATTAGTAATGCCACTAATATCAGATTCCATGAAAACCACCACCTTAAAATATAAAAAAAAAGCCCTTTTCCACTTGGGAAAAGGGCTCTAGATTCTAGAACGGTACCACCTTTTTTCGCTTAAAAAAGCTTCTTCATTCACGGACGCTTTTTGATAAAGTTATCCGCTAGCCTGATAATGGAGGCAGCCACAATGATCTACGTTTTCGACATTGACTCGGAAATGATGTTCGTCTATTCGATTTATTGTCATTTCTCACTTACATGACTCACTGGGAATAAATCGTTGAATAGCCTACTGTTTTCCTCGACGCTTTGCTGTATGTTTATTTGTTGACGTAATAATACACCTGTTTTTTTTGAAATGCAAGAATATTTTAACTATTTTGTTTTCTTTTTTTGAAACAAGAAAAATACCTAGAGAATACTTGCTGAATGAAACGGAATATTTTGTTCTCCACTTTCATATAACTTACATTCTCAGATTCTTTTTATCAAAACGAGACCTTTAGCGAATGGAAACGGCTATTTTTTAACGTTTCTTGGTACGTATGGTTAAACGACTCTTTTACAACCTTTTCTTATTTGCTATATAGTTTCTTCTGAGTATGGTAAAATAGGAAAGAATGAATCGAAAAAAAGGGGATGTCTATTTTTGACGGAAGAGTCTAGTTCTTTAGAGATTAGATTGACAGCTGCTGATGATGTCAGCATGCTTTTAGGTGCACACGACAAGCATATAAAACTGATCGAGGAAACAACGGAAACAACCATCCATACACGTGGAGAAATCATTCAGATCATTGGTGAACAATCCCAGATTTCCTTGGCTGCCTCAGTCATTCGGACATTACAGGAATTGATCAAACGAGGAATCCACGTAAGTACACCAGATGTCGTGACGGCATTGAAAATGGGGCAAAAAGGTACATTAGATTATTTTGTTGAGATGTATGAGGAAGAGATCGTCAAAGACCGTAATGGAAAACCTATACGGGTAAAAAACAGCGGTCAAAAGAAATACGTTGAATCGGTAGCCAAACATGACATCGTATTTGGTGTAGGGCCAGCCGGAACAGGGAAAACGTTTCTTGCCGTAGTATTAGCAATTGCTGCCTTAAAAAAAGGCGAAGTGCAAAAAATCATTTTGACGCGGCCCGCTGTAGAGGCAGGGGAAAACCTAGGCTTTCTACCCGGGGATCTGAAAGAAAAAGTGGATCCTTATCTGCGGCCTGTTTATGATGCTTTATACCAAATTTTTGGATTGGATCATACGAACCGATTGATGGAACGAGGCGTAATCGAAATCGCACCATTAGCTTACATGCGGGGGCGGACATTGGATGATGCATTCGTTATCTTGGACGAAGCACAAAACACGACAGTCGCTCAGATGAAAATGTTCTTGACCCGTCTCGGTTATCAATCAAAAATGATTGTCAATGGGGATACAAGTCAGATAGACTTGCCTCGAGGGACGACAAGTGGTCTTGTTCATGCAGAACGAACACTAAAGCAAATCAAAAAAATCGATTTTGTTAATTTTGAAGCAAGTGACGTTGTTCGGCACCCTGTAGTTGCCGAAATCATCAAAGCTTATGAAAAGGCGGATCTTCATCAAGAATAAGCTTTGCTTAGGAGGATAAGCACATGTTGAATAAAACACTGCAGAAACTACAAGAAAAACTCGGAAAGGCAGCATTGCCTTTCCTTCTGTTCTTGTTTTTTATCATTGTCTGCGGCGTTACATTTAGTAGTGTCAAACAAAAGGCCAATGATTTTAGAGAAGGCCAAGTAGCAGAAGAGAGTATCCGTGCGAATAAAACGATCGAGAACACGGAAGAAACCGAACAAAGAAGAAAACTGGCAGCAGAAGCAGTGACTCCAGAATATACTTATCAAAAAGATCTGGCAGATGACCAGAACAATCGGATCAAGCAATTATTCGAATTGATCGATAAGACGAATGATACCATCAACAAATCTTATAATGACAAGGTAGATAAGGCGAAGGAAGATGAAAATATCCCGAAACCTACTACAGAAGAGCGGATTGCTACACTGAAGAAAAATTTTGAAAACGTGAATGCAGAAAACGTTGCGTTTTACCAAAAACTGCCGAACAATTTTTATTCGACGATATTTGAAATGACTGAAACGGAAATTCACACGGTTAGGGATGAAAGTTTGAAGCTCATTGACGAACAGATGAGTAAACAAGTTCGTGAAAGCGAATTGGAAGCTTTTAAACAAGAAGCAGAAGATCAGATTCAGTATTTGAATGTCACAACAGAGCAGCAACAAATGATTCGCTACTTAGTGGATCAAGGCATTGTAGTCAATGATGTATTGAATGAGAAAAAGACAGAAGAATTAAAACAATCTGCACGAGAAGCTGTACAACCAGTGATGATCTTCCAAGGAGAAATCATTGTTCGCGAAGGAAATCAAATCGATGCTTCAGCGATGAAAAAATTGGAATTACTAGGATTGACGAATCAAACGACTTCGATTTTCCCACTCATTGCCATGGTTTTAGCTGTTTTGCTTCAAATCGGTGTACTGATTTATAATTCACTCCAATTTCAAAATGCAGGAGAAAGAACAAAATACGTACTTTTCTACGTGACAGCAATGTCAGTCAGCGTAGTACTAATGAAATTTTTCCAACTCTTCCAAACAGAACAAGCTGCTTATATTCCGCTGTTTTACCCCGCGGCTTTTGCTCCACTTGTTTTAAGCTTTTTCTTGAATCGAAGAGCAGGGATCATGGCTGGTATTTTCCAAGCAGTATCCGCACTTTTCATTTTTTATGATTCGATTGGCACGAACTTTCTGACAGTTATTTTGATGTCCTATGTATTTTCTGGTCTCATGGCAACGATCGTCAGACGCAAACGGATCTCAGAACAAGGGTTATCCGCTGCTATGTGGGTCATTATTTTCCCTGTGATGATGGATGTCATTTTGATTATCTACCAAGGAATGAGCTTTGGAGATGCAACGACTTGGTTAACGCTAGTCTGCGGATTCACAGGTGCACTGTTCTCATTCTTGCTGACGATAGGTCTGCACCCCTATATTGAATTGATGGTCAATGATGATAGTGTGATCGTATTAAATGAACTCAGCAATCCTAATCATCCTTTATTGAAACAGTTGCTGGAAGAAGCACCAGGCACGTATCACCATAGCATGATGGTAGCCAATCTAAGTGCTAATGCTGTAGCAGAAATCGGTGGACGTTCTTTACTAACTCGAGTAGCTTGCTATTATCATGATATCGGCAAGATCAAACACGCCAGCTTTTTCGTTGAGAACTTGCCTTCAGGAGCGGAAAATCCGCACAATTTCTTATTGCCAGAAGACAGTAAACATATTATCTTTGGACATGTGACAGATGGTGCTAAAATATTGGAAGATTATAATATGCCGCAAATGGTGATCGATATTTGCAGACAGCATCATGGAACCACGCTGATGCGTTATTTCTACGTTAAGGCAAAGGAACGCAACCCGGAAGTCACGGAAGAGCAATTCCGTTATCCTGGACCAAAACCTCAAAGCCGTGAAGCAGGAATCGTCAATATAGCTGACAGTTGTGAAGCGGCAGTACGGGCAATGGACCATCCAACGAGCGAAAAAATCGAAAGTTTTGTCCATAATCTTATAGAAGAGCGTATTTCCGATGGACAATTGGACGACAGTGGATTGACGTTAAAAGAAATCCGTAAAGTAGAAAAATCATTGATCAGCGGTTTAAGCAGTACCTTCCATTCTCGGATCAAATATCCTAAAATGAAATCGGAAGTTGAGAAGATAAAAGAAGAACAAGAAGAATAGCAAGAAGAATAGAAAGAAGCGATGTATAATGGATATTACCTTCATGGATGAAACAAACCAAGTATCAGAAGAGAAAATGAAAGAAATCGACGACTTGCTGCAATTTGCAGCATCATATTTAGAGTTGCCAGAAGAAACAGAAATGTCTGTTACTTTCATGGACAATGCAGCGATCCAAGTAATCAATCGTGATTACCGTGGAAAAGATGCACCGACAGACGTCATCAGTTTTGCCTTGGAAGAAGAGGGCGAAGACGAAATCCCAGTGATTTTTGAAGATGGAGAGAATCCATTACCTCGTGTACTGGGAGACATCATGATCTCTACTGAACGTGCTGCAGAGCAAGCAGAAGCTTACGGCCATTCGTATGATCGGGAACTTGGCTTTTTAGCGGTTCATGGATTCTTGCATATCAACGGGTATGACCATATGACACCAGAGGATGAGAAAGAAATGTTTGGTTTACAGAAAGAGATCTTAGATGCCTATGGACTTAAAAGATAAAAACGTAGAGAAAAACAAACATTTCCTGATGTCCGTGGAATTTGCCGTCCAAGGAGTCAAAACCGTTTTTGAGGAAGAACGCAACATGAGGAAACATGTTGCGTTCGGAATCCTCGCTTTGTTTATGGGCGTGATTTTCCAACTTGATCGGATAGAATGGTTATGGCTGCTTTTAGCTGTTTTTCTCGTATGGATAGTAGAAATCATCAATACTGTTTTTGAAAATGTCGTAGACATGTTTACGGATTTTCATTTTCATCCGATTGGGAAAAAAATCAAAGATATGGCAGCTGGAGCAGTTTTAGTGACCGCTTGTTTTGCCGTCATCGTTGGGTTGATTTTATTTGTCCCTAAAATATATCATTTGTTGTTTAATTAAAAAGGAGAACATATATGCCAGAACATAAATCAGGGTTTGTCGCAATCGTCGGCCGCCCGAATGTAGGAAAATCCACGTTATTGAATCGAATCGTGGGTCAAAAAATTGCCATCATGAGTGATAAGGCACAGACAACTAGAAATAAAATCCAAGGAGTATATACTACACCAGAAGCTCAGTTGATTTTTATTGACACACCAGGAATCCATAAACCAAAGCATCGTTTAGGAGATTTTATGGTAGAAGCAGCTTACAGTGCGTTGAAAGAAGTGGACGCGGTCTTATTTATGATCAGCGCTGATCAAAAACGCGGCCGAGGAGACGATTTTATTATTGAACGTCTAAAAAACGTGCATTCTCCTGTTTATCTGATTATCAATAAAATCGATAAAATCCATCCAGACGAGTTGTTGGGAATCATCGAAGATTATTCAACGCAGATGCCCTTTGCACAAGTGATTCCAATCTCTGCTACAGAAGGAAACAACGTCGAACGTTTGATGGATGTATTAGTCAGTGAAATGCCAGAGGGCCCACAATATTTTCCAGATGATCAAGTGACTGATCATCCTGAATACTTCATCGTTTCTGAATTGATCCGTGAGAAAGTCTTGTTTTTAACACGAGACGAAGTGCCTCATTCTGTCGCAGTCGTTGTTGATTCGATGAAGCGAAACGAGAATGATAAAATCCATATCCAGGCTACGATCATCGTCGAAAGAGATAGCCAAAAAGGGATCATTATCGGTAAAGGCGGAAAAATGCTGAAGCAAGTAGGAACGAAAGCAAGAAAAGATATCGAAAATCTTTTAGGAGACAAAGTCTTTCTAGAACTTTGGGTCAAAGTTCAAAAAGACTGGCGAGACAAAAAAGTCTATCTGCAAGACTTCGGCTACCGAAAAGACGAATACTGATATTCTGAGCTTCTTGTAAATTAGGTATAGAAATAAACTGGATAAAAATCCGCGTGTTGAGAAAAGCTGCGGAAGATCGCAACATAAATGATCTGGATCGGCAGAATCTGCTTTTCCAGATTTATTTTTTAGGAGGGAGAATATGAGCCAGCTTGCAGAATCAAAAGGCTTGATTTTATCTAGCCGTAATTACAAAGAAAAAGATAAATTAGTCAAAATCTTTACAGAATCTTCTGGCAAAATGATGTTTTATATCAAAGGGATCCATCGGCAAAATCAGCCCTTATCTCCGGCTTTGCTCCCTTTTACTGAAGCAGTTTATATCGGGAATTTTCGAAGTGAAGGTCTGTCATTTTTAAGCAGTGTCAAAGATGTCCATGCGTTTCGACACATCCAAGAAGACATCTTTTTGAGCGGCTATGGCACATATTTATTGAATCTAGTAGATGCGGCAATCGAAGATCATCAGTACGACCCTCATTTGTTCCAGTTTACGCAACAAGCACTGCAACGGATGGACCAAGGAGATGATGCAGAAATCATCACGAATATTTTTGAAGTCCAAATACTGCAACGCTTCGGGATCGCGCCGATCTGGACGCACTGCGTCGTATGTGGGGAAACAAAAGGGAAGTTTGACTATTCTTCCAAATATGGTGGTGTGATATGCGAAAGACATTGGTCGATGGACGATCACCGTTATCATGCAGATCCTCGAGCTGTTTATTTCGTTCGGATGTTTTCAGCTATTTCTTATGATAAGATCAGTGGAATCCATCTGAAAGAAGAAACCAAACAAGCAATACGTGAACTCATCGACCAGCTGTATGATGAATATGTCGGTATCCATTTGAAAAGCAAAAAGTTCATCGATCAAATGAAGTCTTGGGCACACGTATTAAAGACGCCAGAGAAAGACATGTCTGAAAAAGATCTACCTAAAAAAGAAGAATAGTAAATGAAACATACAACAAAAAATCAAAACCATTTGACAAACACAGGGAGTTCCGTCTATTATTAACCGTAGATCAAATAGATCGTTCACTGAGAGGATCTATTATAGAAACAAGAAAACTGCAAAATGAATACGTACATTGACCAAGATCAGTAAAAAACACGTGGTTTAGCGAGTTCGGGAGAGTGGGAGCCGGACCCAAACGATTTTTGAAGAGGCACTTGCGAGTACGATAAATGAAGCTGCCGAATCTTTATTCGGAAGTAGGGTGGAACCGCGAATTATTCGTCCCTATGTCTGTAATCAGACATAGGGATTTTTTGTCGTTTTCTTTCCTGTATTCTTATTTGACAGCAACGCTTTAAAATTGAAAGGGGCAAAACAGATGAGTAAAAAATTGACCGTCCAAGATATGATTTTAACATTACAAAAATTTTGGTCATCAAACGGCTGCATGCTGATGCAAGCGTATGACACAGAAAAAGGAGCAGGTACGATGAGCCCATATACCTTTTTACGGGCAATCGGACCAGAACCATGGAATGCTGCTTACGTAGAGCCATCTCGCCGACCAGCTGATGGACGTTATGGCGAAAACCCAAACCGTTTGTATCAGCATCATCAATTCCAAGTCGTGATGAAACCTTCACCTGAGAATATCCAAGAGCTTTATTTAGAAAGCTTGCGCCTTTTAGGAATCGATCCATTAGAACACGACATCCGTTTTGTTGAAGACAACTGGGAGAACCCATCCATGGGCTGTGCCGGTGTGGGTTGGGAAGTATGGCTTGACGGAATGGAAATCACACAATTCACGTACTTCCAACAAGTTGGTGGACTGCCTTGTAAACCAGTCACTTCTGAGATCACTTATGGACTAGAACGTCTTGCTTCTTATATCCAAGAAGTTGAAAGTGTCTATGATTTAGAATGGGCTGATGGCGTGAAATATGGCGAGATCTTCAAACAACCAGAATATGAACATTCCAAATATTCTTTTGAAGTAAGCGACCAAGACTTGCTACTAAGCAACTTTGATCGTTTTGAAAAAGAAGCTAAACGCTGTATCGATGAAAATCTTGTTCATCCAGCGTATGATTATATTTTGAAATGCAGCCATACATTCAATTTATTAGATGCTCGCGGTGCAGTATCCGTAACAGAGCGTGCCGGTTATCTTTCCCGTATCCGCAACATGGCTCGTGCTGTAGCCAAAATCTTTGTGGCAGAACGCGAAAAATTAGGATTCCCTTTGTTGAATAAAAACACAGCAAATCCAGAAACCGTGAAGGAGGCTGAATAAGATGGCAAAAGACTTATTACTTGAAATCGGGCTGGAAGAAATGCCTGCCCATGTTGTCACACCAAGCATGAAACAATTAGAAGAAAAAACAGCAAAATTTTTAGATGAAAACCAATTGACTTATGATACGATCGAAACATTTTCCACACCGCGCCGTTTAGCAATCAAAGTAACAAATATTCCAGAACGACAAGCGGACAGTGAAGAAGAAGTCAAAGGACCAGCCAAAAAAATTGCTTTGGACGCAGATGGAAACTGGACGAAAGCAGCGGAAGGATTTGTCCGCGGACAAGGTCTGACGACAGACGCTATCACTTTTAGAGAATTAAAAGGTGTGGAATATGTCTATGTAACGAAATACACTCATGGTAAGGAATCCAAAGAAGTATTGACAGGTTTAGCAGATGTCATTAAAAGCCTGACTTTCCCTGTAACGATGCATTGGGCAGAATACGATTTTGAATATATCCGCCCTATTCACTGGATCGTGGCATTGTTAGATGATGAAGTAATCCCATTCGAAATCTTGGATGTCAAAACAGGCAGAGCCTCTCGAGGTCATCGTTTCTTAGGCGAAGATGTGACATTTGCGCATGCAAAAGAATATGAAGAAAAATTGAATGAACAATTCGTCATTGCGTCTCCGCAAAAAAGACAAGAAATGATCGTTACACAAGCCAATGAATTAGCCGAAAAAAATCATTGGGTTATTGATCTAGACGAAGATTTATTAGAAGAAGTCAACAATTTAGTCGAATATCCAACTGTCTTTTCTGGCGACTTCGAAGAAAAATATCTTTCTGTTCCTGAAGAAGTACTAGTCACTTCTATGAAAGAACATCAACGTTATTTCGAGGTACGGAATGATCAAGGTATGCTGCTTCCTCATTTTATTTCTGCTCGTAATGGTGATCGGGTAAAATTGGAAAATGTGGTTCGAGGCAATCAAAAAGTATTGACGGCTCGTTTAGAAGATGCGGAATTCTTTTATAATGAAGACAAGAAAGCTTCAATCGACCAATACGTTGAAAAACTAAAAACTGTTACTTTCCATGAAAAAATCGGTAGTATCTATGAGAAAATGCAGCGGGTACAAGTCATTGCCCGTATCATTGGCGAACAAGTAGGACTATCTGAGGAAGAATTGATGGATCTGCAACGAGCTGCTGAAATCTATAAATTTGATCTAGTAACCAACATGGTAGGGGAATTTCCTGAACTGCAAGGGATCATGGGCGAAAAATATGCTCTGCTGAAAGGCGAGAAACCTGCTGTAGCGACAGCGATTCGTGAGCATTACATGCCTATATCCAGTGAAGGAGAGCTACCTCAGTCTACAGTAGGTTCTGTTTTAGCGATTGCAGATAAATTAGATAGCATCTTTTCTTTCTTTGCTGTTGGGATGATCCCAAGCGGTTCAAACGATCCTTATGCCTTACGTCGCCAAGCATACGGTGTCGTTCGGATCATCGAATCGAAAAAATGGGCCTTTCCTTTGTCTGTTCTGCAAGAAACGATTAGCGATGTTATCAGTAAAGATACGGATCGTTTCGGCATTGGTTTATCAGAAGGGCAACAACAAGTGATCGACTTTATCAAAGGCCGTCTGCGCCAATTATTGACAACGAAGAACATCCGTCATGATGTCATTGATGCTGTTTTGAATGCGGAACAAAAAGATTTGACAAAAGTATTTGCAGCAGCACAATTGTTCAAACAACATCTTGCAGATGAAGACTTCAAACCTTCAATGGAAGCTTTGACACGTGTCGTGAACTTAGCGAAAAAAGCGCAGCTTGAAAAACAATCAGAAGTAGACCCTGAGCTGTTCGAAAACGACGCAGAGAAAGAATTACACAAAGCAGTAGAAGCAATGAAAGCAAGTTTTGCTGACCAAACGATCCACGAAAACTACGACCAGCTTGTCGCTCTTCGTCCACTGATCGAAAATTATTTTGATCAAACGATGGTCATGGCTGATGAACCAGCGGTACGTAAGAACCGACTAACACAACTAAGTCAAATAGCTGCCATGGCTTTGTCATTAGCAAGCTTGGATCAAATCATCACAAAATAGTCTTTTGTTTGAAAAACAGAGAGCATGCACGAAACGTGCTGTGTCTCTGTTTTTTTTGTTATAAATATAAATAGCTGTTATTAATTCTATTTTAATAATTTTTGTTATTTTATTCTTCGTTCGAATTTTCAAAACGCTCATGAAAAGTGAAGAAATAAAAATGAAAACGATTAATCATAATCTTGTTACTGTTTTATTTACTTTTAAATTAGGAATTTCCCTAGTCAAGAAAACTGTTTGTGGTATGATTATATAGGGAAAACCTGTTTATAAATATTTCTATGAATATATTAGTTTAATTATGCTTTTAAAATAAAAAGCGCTCATTCTGATGTGAATGAATCACATCTTTATTTATCTATCATCAATATTTAGGAGTGAATCTATGGAAAAGCCGTTCGTCAAGTTATTGGCTACTGTGGCGGTAGGCACAGGCGCTATTGTGATTTGCTTGTTTGGATACCATTTCAATAATCAGCGGCAACATCATCAACGGATCAATTACGCAGAATCTGCCATCACCAATCAAAAAGACACCGTGACCTCTTTATCAAAAGAAGTAGATAAGCTGTACAGTACAAAAGAAAAAATTTTCCTAAATCCTGAAATAACAGAAGAAACAGTTTCAAATTTGTCACATAAACTATCTTCTATCAAACTTTCAGCAGATGATTATGACATCAAGGAATCAGAATTACCTAAAGAAGCTGCTGTGATCCAAGAAGAAAAGAAAGCAGTCTTAACACAGTTAGAGGATGCAGAATCAAAACTGAAGATCCAGACGGCTGTCAATAAATTATTTACTAAAAACGTATCAAACTGGCAGCAAGCTGTGGATGATGTCATCATCAAAGAAAAGTTGGCAAGTGCAGATGTCGCCCATGTACGTGAAAATATGAGCTTTTTTAAGGATAGTGCTTGGAAAACAGTCGTTATGCAATATCTAGGATTCGCTGATACCCAAATTGCACAAGTCACGCAACTAGATCAGCTATTCGATACGATGCTGAAAGACGGTCAAGTAACAGCTACTGCTACTTACGATCAATATTTGACCGCACTCAGTCTCATCGAACAGATCCGGAATGAAAAAATAAGAGCCGTATACGCGTCAAAAGCAGAAACAGTCGCTCAGCAAATGGGCTATAGCAATACGAGCTATTAATAAGCGAGAATTCAAGCAAGGCTAGCAAACGGAGGAAACTATGGCAAAACGAAGAAGAAAATCAAGAGGGAAAAAGATATTTCTAATTATTTTAGCAATTCTTGTCGTATTAGTATTAGCAATCGTAGGAGTAGGAGCAAAATTATATCTAGATCTCTCACATTCTATTGAGAAAACTTACGAATCAGTGGAACGAACCCAAGGAGAACGAACAAAACCAGTTGATCTGGACAAACAAGAATCTTTCTCTGTTCTATTGATGGGGATCGATACGGGAGATTTAGGTCGGGTCGATCAAGGACGATCAGATACGATGATGGTTGCCACAGTCAGTCCTGAAGACAAACAGACAACGATTGTCAGCATTCCTCGTGATACATATGTCGACATCGTTGGACATGACACAAAAGACAAGATCAACCACGCTTACGCATTCGGCGGAGCTGCCATGGCGATGGATACCGTACAAAAATATGTAGACATCCCAATCGACCACTATGTTTCAATCAATATGAAAGGTCTAAAAGAACTCGTTGATGCAGTTGGTGGTATCGAAGTCAATAATGACCTCACCTTCTCACAAGATGGCTATGATTTTACGATCGGTAAAATCACATTGAACGGGGATCAGGCATTGTCTTATTCTCGTATGCGTTATGAAGATCCAAACGGTGACTACGGCAGACAAGAACGTCAAAGAAAGATTGTAGAAGGTGTAGCGAAAAAAGTGTTGAGTCTGAACGGTGTAAGCAACTATCAATCCGTTTTGAATGCTCTAGAGTCGAATATGAAAACAGACATGAGCTTTGATGAAATGAAAAAGATTGCTTTAGATTATCGGGAGGCATTTGGTACGATCAAGCAAGATCAGCTGCAAGGAGAAGGCTTCATGCAAGACAATATCTCATACCAAAAAGTCAGCGATCAAGAACTTGATCGTGTGAAAAAAGAATTAAAAGATCAAATGAATCTAGAGAATAAATAGGAAAGTGGAGAAAAAATGGAAGAGACAATCAGCTTGAAAGAAATTTTTGAAACATTACGCAAACACGTGATAACAATCCTCATCTCAATGTTTGCTGGCTTGGCCATCTCAGGCATCGTGACGTTTTTCATCTTGACACCAAAATACAGCTCACAAGCCCAATTGATCGTGACACTGCCGCAATCAGATACTGCAAATGTCAATGATGTCAATACGAACCTGCAAATGATCAATACGTATAAGGATATGATCGTCAGTGATCTAGTACTAAATGAAGTCAAAGATCGTTTAGAAACAGAAGACAATGTGAAAATGACTGCTGGACAAATCAAAGATGCTATCTCTGTCAATCAGTCACAAAATTCACAAATGTTTTCGATCCAAGCAACAAGCACAAATGCAGTGACGGCTCAACAGATTGCTAATACAACGTCACAAGTATTCCAAGAGAACGCCAAAGATGTGATGAATGTCGATAAAATCTCGATCATCTCAGGTGCAGTTGCCAATACGACACCTGTTTCGCCAAATAATAAATTGAATCTAGTGATTGGCTTAGTGTTAGGAATGATGGTAGGTGTAGGTCTAGCTTTCTTATTTGAATTACTTGACCGGACAGTAAAAGATGAAAAATATGTGACGGATACATTAGGCTTCCCAATCTTAGGAACAGTTCCAGAAATGTCAGCGAAAGAATTGAATGCTGGTATCCGTAAAAAAGGACCAGCTCCGACACAACCAAAAGCTACAAATGATAAAACAGCGCCATCACGCAGAAGCCGCTCAAGAGTCTAGGAGGAAAGAAAAATGGCACGAACACAGAAACAAAAAGCAACCCAAACTCATGCAGTCAGTTTGGTCACACTCACAAATCCCTCTTCACCAATCGCTGAACAATATCGTACGATTCGGACGAATATCCAGTTTGCCTCCGCAGCTGGTCAGCAAATCAAAACGATTGTTGTGACTTCATCAGGACCTGGAGAAGGGAAATCGACCACTGCAGCAAACATTGCCGTTGTTTTTGCCAAATCCGGTCAACGGGTGCTGCTAGTCGATGCAGACTTACGTAAGCCCGTCATCTATAAAACGTTCAAGTTGAACAACGCAAGCGGATTAAGTACTGTCCTTAGTTCATCAGGGAGTGTAGCAGATGAGATCCAACGAACGCCAGTCGACAATTTGTCGATTCTACCAAGTGGACCTAAACCACCAAATCCATCAGAGTTACTAAGTTCGCCAAGAATGGATCAGATTTTAGCAGAAGCAAGACAACTATTTGATGTAGTGATTTTCGACATGCCACCAGTCGTTGCCGTAACAGATGCACAGATTATGTCTTCCAAAACGGATGGTACCTTATTGGTCGTACGTGAAAATACGTCACGTAAAGAATCATTGACTAAAGCAAAAGAATTGCTGGATATGGTACAAGCGCGTGTCCTTGGTGTTGTATACAATGGGGCAGAACACAGCAAAGATGCTGGCTATTACTACGGGAATTAAGAAATAAAAAGAGAGGAGACAAGAGAAATGATCGATCTACATTGCCATATCCTGCCAGGAATCGATGACGGAGCAGAAAACTTAGATGCCAGTATCGCCATGGCTGAAAAAGCGATTCAACAAGGGATCACACATATTTTATGCACACCCCATCACAATAATGGAAAATACAGCAATGAAAAATCACAAGTCATTTCTCTAGTCGCTTCGTTACAAGCAGAATTAGAGAAAAGACAATTGCCTTTGACGTTATTGGAAGGACAAGAAGTACGTATTACCGGAACACTGATTGAAGACATCCACCGAGATGAAATTTTATTTACAGATTTAGATGATACATATCTTCTAATCGAATTTCCGACACTGGAAGTGCCGTTATATGCAGAACGGCTCTTTTTTGAGTTGTTACAACTAGGAAAGACACCAGTGATCGTCCATCCAGAACGCAACGCGCATTTTCGTAAAGACCCGAATCATTTGCTGCCATTCCTAGATATGGGATGCTTGGCCCAACTCACCGCACCAAGTTATGTCGGTGTATTTGGCAAAGATATCCAGAAAACAGCCAAAACGATGGTCAAACATAACCTCGTGCAAATGGCTGCTTCCGATGCCCATGGTATCTCTAAACGTACCTTTTACTTAAAAGAATGTTATGAGCAAATCGCCAAGGACTTTGGTAAGGAAAAAGTAGTACAGATGAAACAAGTCGCAAAGGACCTGATCAACGGGGATGAGATCAGTTATCCAGTCTATGAAGAGGTAAAAAAGAAGAAGTTTGGTTTATTTTAGGGGGAATGTAGGGTGTTTGTTTTAACAAGAAGAAGAAAAATCATTACTTTGATTTTAGTAGACAGCTTGTTATTAATTGCTGCAAATAGTGCAGCGGTTAATTTTATGGAGCCGTTTGTAGCTATACCAATAGATCTTATTTTAATCTCCAGCGGGTTATCGATTGTTTTTTATCTATTATATGGTAGTTTTTTCAAAGTATTCACTCGAATCAATCGTTACACCAATTTAAGAGAGATGATTGCGATTTTTGGTTCGTTATCTGCAAGTGCGGCCTCAAGTATCATCGTATTGCTTTTCATAAATAAACAATACAGTTTACGTTTAGTCATCTTTGCATACCTACTTTCGCTATTATTGATCATTGGCAGCCGATTGATCTGGCGTATCTATATCGAAACAAAAAATATGAGGTATCTATCAACAGATTCCGCTAAAAATACCTTGATCGTTGGGGCCGGCGAAGGAGGACGTATTTTATACAACAGTTTTCTTGGATCCAAAACGGCTCAAGATATCCATGTCGTTGGATTCGTGGATGATGATCCGAATAAAAGAAATACGTATCTTTCAGGAAAAAAAGTACTGGGGTCGTTAAAAGATATACCGGAATTGATCGAAAAATATGACATCCAAATGGTAACGATCGCTATCCCTTCTTTATCAAGAAAAAAATTACGAAGAATCTTTGAGTTAGTCGAATCCGCTCATGTGAAAGTCAACACGATGCCTTCTATGGAAGAACTTGCCTCAGGGAAAATCAGCGTATCAAAATTAAAAACCATCGACGTAGTGGATTTACTGGGAAGAGATGAGGTAGAGTTGGATATCGAATCCATCAAAGACCAGATCACAAACAAAGTCATTCTTGTCACCGGTGCAGGAGGATCAATCGGTTCAGAAATCTGCCGGCAAATCATCCAATTTGACCCTGCAAAACTATTACTTTTAGGTCATGGGGAGAACTCAATTTACTTGATTGACCGTGAATTACGCACGCATCATCAAAAGTGTCCTACAGAAATCGTGCCGATCATTGCGGATATCCAAGATCGCAAGAAAATCAATGAGATCATGGAACAATTCCACCCAGATATCGTCTACCATGCAGCCGCTCATAAGCATGTACCATTGATGGAATATAACCCAAAAGAAGCAGTCAAAAACAATATTTTCGGTACAAAAAATGTAGCAGAAGCAGCCAAAGCAGCGAAAGTAAAAAACTTCGTCATGGTCTCGACAGATAAAGCCAACAATCCGCCAAATGTCATGGGTTCAACGAAACGAATCGCTGAAATGATCGTGACTGGGTTGAATGAAGAAGGCTGTACGAAATTCTCAGCTGTCAGATTTGGGAATGTCCTTGGTTCTCGTGGAAGCGTGATTCCAGTATTCCGGGAACAAATTGCTCAAGGAGGGCCAGTCACTGTAACAGACTTTCGTATGACCCGATATTTCATGACGATTCCTGAAGCTAGTCGTTTAGTTATTCAATCTGGCGCATTAGCAAAAGGCGGCGAAATCTTTATTTTAGATATGAGCGAACCAGTGAAAATCGTAGATCTAGCCAAAAACATGATCCGATTGAGCGGATATAGCGAAGACGAGATCGAAATCATTGAAACAGGTATCCGTCCAGGGGAAAAACTATATGAAGAACTATTGTTGGATAAGGAAAGAAACGATGAAGCAGTTTACGAGAAGATCTTTGTGGGAAACATCAAAGGTTATTCCATGCAAACAGTGATGGACTTCGTCAAGAGCCTGCCGCAAGACGACGAACAATTGGCTAAAGAGATCGTCACTTTTGCAAATGCTTCGAATAAGTAGGGGGAGTAAAGTGTATAAAGACGGTTTAAAAAGAGGGATAGATTTTTTATTATCTTTAGTTGGTATCATCGTATTGTCACCGATCCTTTTGATTCTATGTATAGCTATCAAAATCGATTCAAAAGGTCCAGTCATCTTTAAACAAAAACGGGTAGGAAAAAACAAATCCCATTTTTATATCTATAAATTCCGAACAATGAAAGTAGATACGCCTCAAGAGACACCAACTCATTTGTTATCAAATCCTGACTTTTTTATTACACGAGTAGGAAAATTCCTTAGAAAAACAAGTCTGGATGAACTACCGCAATTATTTAATATATTAAAAGGGGACATGGCAGTCATCGGACCACGCCCAGCGCTATGGAACCAATATGATTTGATTGAAGAACGAGACAAGTACCACGCAAATGATATCCGTCCAGGACTAACAGGCCTCGCACAGATCAGTGGACGGGATGAATTAGAGATTGACTACAAAGCACGTTTAGACGGACAGTACACAGCAAATATCACGCCAATGATGGATCTAAAATGCTTTTTTGGAACTATAATCTCCGTCTTTAAAAGCGAAGGCGTTGTCGAAGGCGGAACTGGTTCGGTGAAAAAGGAGGATGTAAAATGAAAAAGATCCTGATTACTGGTGCAAACAGCTATATTGGTACATCCTTCAAACAATGGATGACACAATTTCAAGACGAGTATCAAATCGACACACTAAGTGTACGAGGTGACGCGTGGCGAGAACATGACTTTTCGGGGTATGATACGGTTTTTCATGTAGCAGGTATCGCGCACGCAGATGTATCGAAAGTAAGCGAAGAAACCAAACAGCTCTATTATGCGGTCAATCGAGACCTTGCAATTGAGACAGCAAAAAAATATAAACAAGATCTATCAGGAAAGAACGGACAATTCATTTATATGAGTTCCATCATTATTTATGGTGAAGAAACAAATATCAACAAAAAACGTGTAATCACTCCAGATACCAAACCAAATCCTTCCAATTTCTATGGTGACAGCAAACTGCAAGCGGAAATTGGCTTACAACCATTAGATGATGATACTTTCCATGTTGCTATTTTACGTCCACCAATGATCTATGGACCGGGGAGTAAGGGGAACTTTCCAGAATTAGTTAAACTAGCGGATAAGTTACCTGTCTTTCCTGCTATTAAAAATCAACGTTCCATGCTATTTATTGAAAATTTATGCATGTATTTAAAAGAAATAATTGATGAAGAAAAGAATGGTATCTTTTTCCCGCAAAATAACGAGTATGTCAGGACAAGTGATATTATACAAACAATAGCAAAATATAAAAAGAAGAAAACGGTCATCCTTCCTTATTTCAACTATTTTGTTAAATTGTTAGGGTATTTTCCTGGAAAAGTTGGCAGGCTTACAAACAAAGCATTTGGAAATCTAGTTTATGCTCCTAACGAAAGAGATGATAGACTAGTTGACTTCGAAGAAACAATAAAAAAGAGTATAGGATATAAAAATGAGTAAAAAGAAAATTTTAGTTGTTTCCCAATATTTTTATCCTGAACAATTCAGAATAAATGATATTTGTAAAACTTGGGTTGAAAAAGGATACGATGTAACAGTTTTGACTGGCATCCCTAATTATCCCCATGGAGATTTTTATGAAGGTTATGGGTATAACAAAAAAAGAAATGAAAACTATGAAGGAATAACGATTAAAAGAATCCCAATTATCCCTAGAAAAAAGAACAGTCTTATGATGGGGCTAAACTATCTTTCGTTTGTTGTCTCTGGTGAACTTTGGAAAATGTTAAATAAACAGAGATTCGATTTAGTGTTTATTTACGAGGTATCCCCTATGACACAAGCATTGCCAGCAGTAAAAATAGCAAAGAAGTTTGGTATACCATGTTATATTTATGTAATGGACTTATGGCCTGAAAATTTTGAAATAATAACAGGTATAACCAATCCTCTTGTCATTAAACCACTGGATAAAATGGTAGATTATATTTACAAAAATTGTACAAAAATATTTACTGCTTCACGTAGCTTTAAGAGAAATATAGAAAACAGAGGAATTGATTCAGAGAAGATCCATTTCTGGCCTCAATATGCTGAAGAGTTTTATCATATCACGGATACAAAAAGTGATAAATTAATATATGATAAAAAAATAAATATTACTTTTGCTGGAAACATCGGAACCGCTCAAGGACTAGAAATATTACCAATGGTTGGTAACAAAATAAAGGAAAAACAGCTAAACGTTAGATTCAACATTGTCGGGGATGGAAGATATAAGCAAGAACTGATGGATGAAGTGGAGCGTGCTAGTTTACAAGAATGGTTTCATTTTGTTGATCCTGTTCCTGCAACTGAAATCCCTGAGATATTAGCAGGAAGTGATTTCTCTTTTGTAAGTTTACAAAAAAACGACATATTTTCAATGACAATCCCTGCAAAACTACAGTCAAGCATGGCTTGTGGTAAACCTATTTTATTATCCGCAAATGGTGAAGTAGCAGATATTGTTAAAGAAGCTAAATGTGGCTTTGTAGGAAAAGCAGGAGAACCTGATGATTTATTTGATAATTTATTACAGATTGTTCATTTATCTTCTCAAGAAATAGATAAATTAGGAGAAAATTCTAGAAGATACTTTGAAAAAGAATATGAAAAAGAAAAATTATTGACTATTATGGATAGCTATTTAATGTAGGAGTGATCAAAGCATGTTCAAAGATAAAATTCTATTAATCACAGGCGGCACTGGTTCTTTTGGGAACGCAGTGATGAAACGTTTTTTAGATTCAGATATCAAAGAAATACGTATCTTTTCTCGTGACGAGAAAAAACAAGACGATATGCGGAAGAAATACAACAATGACAAATTGAAATTTTACATTGGAGATGTTCGGGACATCAACAGTGTCAAAAATGCGATGTATGGCGTTGATTATGTTTTCCATGCAGCAGCACTAAAACAAGTACCTTCTTGCGAGTTTTTCCCAATGGAAGCTGTGAAAACAAATATCATAGGAACAGATAATGTCGTAACTGCAGCAATCGAAATGGGGATTCAAAAAGTTATTTGCTTGTCCACTGATAAAGCTGCGTATCCAATCAATGCTATGGGGATTTCTAAAGCTATGATGGAAAAAGTATTTGTTGCTAAAGCAAGAACCGTTACTGACGAACGCACGATGATTTGTGGCACACGTTATGGAAATGTAATGGCTTCTAGAGGATCAGTTATTCCATTATTCATTGACCAAATAAAAAGTGGTAAACCATTAACAGTGACAGATCCTGGCATGACAAGATTTTTGATGAGTTTGGAAGAAGCTGTAGAGTTGGTTGTTTTTGCCTTCCAAAACGCAAAAGCAGGGGATATCATGGTACAAAAATCACCAGCTTCTACTGTTGGTGACCTAGCACAAGCAATCAAAGAATTATTCCATGCAGACAATGAGATTCATATTATCGGAACACGGCATGGCGAAAAGCGTTATGAAACACTATTGACAAAAGAAGAATACTTAGTTGCTCAAGATATGGGTGATTTCTATCGTGTCCCTGCAGACACACGTGATTTGAATTATGATAAGTATTTCGTTGAAGGAAGCAAAGAGCTGACACAAGAAGGAGAATACAATTCAGATAATACACAACGATTATCTGTCAAACAAATCAAAGAAAGACTTCTTGAACTGGAATATGTAAGAAAAGAATTGAAAGAGTGGCAAAATCAATGAATATTTTAGTAACTGGGTCAAATGGTTTTATTGGAAAAAATTTAGTTGCTGAATTAAAAAATGAAGGATTCACTGATATTCTTAGTTTTGATAGAGAAACACCTGTACATTTATTAGATGAATATTGTAAAAAAGCAGACTTTGTTTTTCATTTAGCTGGAGTGAACAGACCAAAAGATGATGCAGAATTCATGAAAGGAAATTTTGGATTTACTTCAGAATTGCTAGAAAAACTAAAAGTACATGGCAATACATGTCCAGTGATGCTTTCTTCCTCTATCCAAGCAGAACTTGATAATTCTTATGGCAAAAGCAAAAAAGCCGGAGAAGAGTTATTAAAGAAATACCAAAAAGAAACAGGAGCACCTGTATATATTTATCGTTTCTCAAACTTATACGGTAAGTGGTCCCAACCAAATTATAATACAGTGGTAGCCACATTTTGTTACAAAATCGCAAGGGAGGAAGAAGTGACGGTAAATGATCCATCTGCTGTCATTGAACTTTGTTATATCGATGATGTCGTGAAGGAATTACTTCATTGTCTGAACGGTCAACCTTATATGGAAAAGGGGTATTGTGCTGTTCGCGAAACGGATGAAGTAACGGTCGGCGAATTAAAAGAACTGATTACATCTTTCAAAAATAGTCGAACGAACTTGAGTGTTCCTAACCTTGCGAGAAGAGTAGAAAAAAATCTGTACAGTACGTACTTAAGCTTCTTACCAGAAGATGATTTTGCTTATTTTCTAAAAATGAATGTAGATGATCGCGGATCGTTTACTGAATTTTTAAGAACAAAAGACCGAGGTCAAGTATCTGTCAATATTTCCAAACCGGGAATCACGAAAGGCAACCATTGGCATCATACCAAAAATGAAAAATTCTTAGTAGTAAGCGGAGAAGGTGTGATCCGTTTTAGGAAAGTAGATTCAAATGAAATAATCGAGTATTTTGTTTCAGGAGAAAAATTGGAAGTAGTCGATATTCCAGTAGGTTATACGCACAATATCGAAAATCTGGGATCATCGGATATGGTGACGGTGATGTGGGTAAATGAGCCATTTGATCCAGAACATCCTGATACTTATTATGTGGAGGTTTAAACAATGAAAAAATTAAAAGTGATGACAGTAGTAGGAACGCGACCAGAAATCATTCGTTTGTCTGCTGTTATCAATCGTTTGGATCAATCAGAAGCAATCGAACATATTTTAGTACACACTGGACAAAACTATGACTATGAATTAAATGAAGTATTCTTCGAAGACTTCAAGCTAAAGAAACCCGATTATTTTCTAAATGCGGCAACTGGAACAGCCATTGAAACAGTTGGAAATATTTTAATCAAGATCGATCCAATTTTGGAAGAAGTAAAACCAGATGCATTCTTAGTATTAGGAGATACAAATAGCTGTTTATGTGCAATTGCAGCCAAACGTCGCCATATTCCTATTTTCCATATGGAGGCAGGAAATCGCTGTTTCGACCAACGAGTACCGGAAGAAACAAATCGTAAAATTGTTGATCATACAGCGGATATCAATCTAACCTATAGCGATATCGCGAGAGAATATCTCTTACGTGAAGGATTACCAGCTGATCGTGTAATCAAAACAGGAAGTCCGATGTTTGAAGTTCTCAATTCAAGAAAAAAGGACATCCAACATTCCGATATCCTTAATCGCTTAGAGTTGAAAGAAGGACAATATTTTGTCGTTTCTGCTCACCGCGAAGAAAATATCAGCTCAGAAACAAATTTCTTACACTTGGTAGATAGCTTGAATACAATCGCTGAAACTTACCAATTGCCAATCATCATCAGTACGCATCCGCGGACAATGAAAATGATCGAAGCAAAAGGAATCAAATTCCACGAGCTGATCCAAACAATGAAACCGATGGGATTCAATGATTACAATAAATTGCAAATCAATGCAAAAGCTGTACTAAGCGACAGCGGAACGATCAGCGAAGAATCTTCCATTTTGAACTTCAAAGCATTGAATATCCGTCAAGCACATGAACGACCAGAAGCAATGGAAGAAGCAAGTGTCATGATGGTAGGACTAGAAAAAGAAAGAATTATGCAAGGACTGGAAGTATTGGAAACACAGCAAAAAGATACTTTGCGACACGTCGCAGATTATTCAATGCCAAATGTTTCAGAAAAAGTATTGCGTATCATCCTTTCTTATACAGACTATGTGAATAGAGTGGTGTGGAGTAGATGAGAATTGTTGTAAATGATATTGCTGCTTCAGAAGGTGGGGCTCTTGCAGTTTTGAATGATCTCTACGAAATGATTGTTGAACACGATGATAAAAATGAATGGATTTTTTTATTAAGTGGGGAGTATTTAGAACCTAAAGAAAATATACGAATTGTGCAATTTCCTGAAATTAAGACAAGTTGGTTTAAAAGACTAACCTTTGAATTATTCAAAGGTAAATATATCATAGGTGAAATGAATCCTGACATTTATGTTTCTCTACAAAACACAGCTACTTTAGGTCTGAATATACCACAATATGTATATTTTCATCAGGTATTGCCATATCAGAAACAACTAAAGTTTAATTTATTTAATCGTGAAGAGAATCTTTTATGGCTCTATCAATATATAGGAAAAAATATTTATCAATTACTTTTTAAAATCTCTAATGCTAGAGTCATTGTACAAAGTAATTGGTTAAAAGAAGAGATGAGTCAGCATTTGAATAATGTTTTTTCTGTCTCTCAGCCCAAGGTATCTCCTCAAATATACGAGTACGAATTTAATGAATTAAGTTTTTATGAGAAGAAAAATTTTTTTTATCCTACGTCGCAATTTAAATATAAAAACTTTGAAGTATTATTTGAAGCCGTTAAACTATTGAATAGTAGGGGAGTATGTAACTTTGAAGTTTACGTTACATTAGATGAAAATAAGTTTGAAGCAATACCTAATCTAACTTTCTTAAATAAAATTTCTAGAACTGAAGTATATGAGTATATGGCTAATTCTGTATTAGTATTTCCATCATTGGTGGAGAGTTATGGCTTACCACTGCTAGAGGCTAAAATAGTTAATACTTATATCATTGCTTCAGATTTAGAATACGCACATGAAGTACTAGACGATTATAAAAACGTTTCTTTTTTTGACAGTAAAAATGCTGAAAGTCTAGCAGAACTTATGACTCGCATAATTAATAATGAGATAAATATAGATAAAAGTGAAAGTAGTTATTTGGAGAATAATAACAATCTACTAAATATTTTAGTAGGAGGAAATAATGAAAAATATCAGTAGAATATTGATTTTAGTTTTCCTTATAGGAAATATTGGGAGTTTTTTCACATTAGGAACTAGTTTTTTTGTTTTTTTACGCTATTTTTCTACCGTAGCGATTATAGGAATTACGTTCTTTACTTACAAAACAAATATGATTCACAAAGGGATACTTGCTTTTCTGGTAATGTATTTATTTATATTCTATGCATATCCATTGATATTGATTTCAACGGGAATATATAAGTATGGCATTAATAATATTATTATTAATGCTCACTATTACCTATCAACATTTTTTTGTTGTCTGTTTATTGCTAATTTTTATCAAAAAAATAAAAAATATAACTTTTTTAAAGATTTTTCAATAATAATTTTTGTTTTTTTAGTCATTGGAATTATAGTATTTAAAGATGTTTCCTTAAATATTATGTCACTTCTAAATAACGTTTTGCAAAATACTAGAAATGATAGATCTTACTTAGGATTTAACAACCCCAATCAAGTTGCCATAACCGTTACTGTATTAGTTATATCAACATATTTTTCTAATATAAAAAATTATATGAAATATTTTTCTCTTGCTGTTTGCTTATTCATATTTCTTAACACAGGCTCACGTACACCACTTTTTTCACTAGCCATAACTGCAATATTCATATTAGCTTATATTAGCTTTGAGCATATTTCAAGTATATATGTAAGAAGTATTATCATAACGTTTTTAGTAGGAACTTTAGTGGTTGCTACTCTTATGGTATTTAACTATCTATTAACAGCATCAACAGATTTTTTTACTAATTTAGATAATTTAACTACTAATAGATTAGGCAGGCAAATAAACACAATTGATTATTTAGTAGGAACTAATAATATGTGGTTTGGACTGGGAATGTTTAATCCTTCTTTTTTTAATAGCCAAAGTCAATTTATGGGGCTACATACTGATAGCTACTATACGTATTGTTTAGTTACTACAGGAATAATAGGTCTGATAATGAATCTAATGTTTATTTGCTTGTTCTTTTTCAAAGCTTTTAAATTAAGAGATAGGCAGTTATTAATCACTATCCTTTTATGTGTAGTTTATGGTGCTTTTGAAGGGACCTTGTTTTTCCCAACATCGTTATTGACAATATTATTATTAGTCACTTTATTTTTTATAGTTAGCAACAGGGGGACAGAAGATGTTGTTAAAAAATAAGACAGTTAAAAATTCATTATATAGTGCATTGTATCAAGTTTTAATCCTTTTTGTTCCTCTAGCAACGACCCCCTACATTACAAGAATATTTACTGCTGAACAATTAGGGGTATATGCATCATCATTAGCTTTAGTAAGTTTTTTTGTAGTTCTTGCATCATTTGGGTTACCTCTGTATGGAAGTAGAGAAATCGCTAAAAGCTCAGGGAATAATCGTAAATTACGGTTTGTACAGTTCTTTCTCTTTCAAATAGTTACATCTATAATTTCTTTTATCTTATTTATTATTCTTATACGAGTAACGGGAGCAAATAAATATTACTACTATCAGTCATTATTAATAATAGTAAATATTTTTGATGTATCCTGGTTTTTTATAGGGATAGAAGAAATTAAGCGTACTTTACTTCGGAATTTTTTTAGTAAAATATTTACATTAATTACTATTTTTATCTTTGTAAAAACATCATCGGATTTGGACATTTACATTTTTCTAAATATACTTGGCATGTTCATAGGTAATATTTCAATGATTATTCAATTAAAAAAATTTTTATCCCAACCTTTTAATCTAGTATTTTTGGATTATAAATCTATAAAAGAATGCTTTAATCTATTTATTCCACAGATACTATCTAATTCAAAAAACACTTTCGACAGGTTAATTTTACTAACTCTTACGGGAAACAATTCATTTGTAGGTCTTTATGATCAAGGAAGGAAACTAATTAACATAATAATAGCCGTCTCTAATTCAGCTACTACAGCAGTTTTGCCTAAGATGACTAGTTTAAAGGCACAAAATGAAACAAAAAAATTTGAGATGATTATTCATAACGTATTACCTATATTAGTTCTTTTCTCTGTTTTTGCAACAACAGGTTTGATTATTAATGCTGATTTATTTGTTTCTATATTTTTTGGTTCAAGTTTTACAGATGTTTCACAAGTACTTAAATATTTGAGCTTATCTTTGCTAGTTATCCCTTTAAACTTTTTCTTATATAATGCTATTTTGTTGCCGAGTTCAGAAGATAAAATATACCGAAATATCTTAACTATTAATTTTTTAGTTGTTATTCTATTAAATTTAGCTTTAGATAGAAAACTAGATATCAATGGGGCAATTATTAGTTTTGTTGTATCAGAATACGTATCACTAATTTACTGTATATTTAAATTAAAAATAAGTCGTTTAAAAAAACAAATTTTGAAATATTTAGTATTTAGTATAAGTGATTGCATTATTAGTATTTGTCTTTTTTATTTAGTAACGGAAAAATTAAATTTAATTTTTACAGGTTTTACAGGTTTACTTATACAAATTATTTATACTAGTGTAATTTTTATTATACTTCACTTATTATATTTTTTAATATTTATTACTATGAAGAAACTTAGAAAATAAAAAAACATTACCGTAGATGATGAAGTTAAAATTAGGAAGAAGGTTTATTTTATTGAAGATTACTTTTTTAACATATTCAATGGCTCCGTATAGAACAAAGCAACTTGAACATATTATTGAAAAAACAAACGTCGACATTGACGTACTTTATATTGGGTTGAAAACGAAAAGTAGAACGTGGAAAATAGAAAAATCCAATAAGTTTAGAGAAATCCACTTTAAAGGAATTGGAAAATTGGGAAATCATTTTTTGTATTATAAAGGTGTTAAAGATATTATAAAAAATACAGATATTTTGATGCTAGGGGGATATAATTCTACAGCTGCCTATCAGTTTACTTACTATGCAAAAAAATATAATAAAAAGGTTATATTTGTATTTGATGGTATAGCTCCTAAGAATAATAAAGAAACAAGTAAAGTAAGGCATTTGATTAAGTCATTGATTATTAATAATGTTGATGCGTTTTTTGCTAATGGACAAGTTTCCTTTGATTACTTGATTTCAAACTTTTCTGTTAATCCCCAAAATATATATAATCAGTATTTAACAGTTGATGTAGATACAATAAGCGAAATTTATCAACAGCATAAACAGCAAGTAGTTAGTGAGAAAAGAAAAAAAGAATTTATTATTATGTATTCTGGAAGACTTTTACACAGAAAACGTGTTATAGATTTAGTAAAGGCTATATCAGAAATAAAAACATCTATACCAGTAAAATTAGTGGTTGTAGGAGATGGTGAAGAAAAAAATAACTTAATTAAAGAATCAATAAAATTAAACATTAATATCGAATTTATTAAATTTATTAATGATCAAAGAAAGTTATTTGAACAATATTGTTTAGTTGATTGCCTGGTATTACCTTCAGAAGATGATCCATGGGGATTAGTAGTCAACGAAGCTGCCGCAGCGCATTTACCAGTAATTGTTAGTGATGGTTGTGGTTGTATCTATGATTTAGTGAAAAATGGATATAATGGGTTTGTTTATCCTAGTAAGGATGTAGAAGAATTAACCAGAAAACTTAATCAATTAGTCGATGATAAAGAAAAAGCTGTCGAAATGGGAGAAAACTCCTTTAAAATTATTTCTAGTTGGACATATCGCGAATCGACCAATTCTTTTTCTAAATTGCTAAAGGAGTTAGAATAAATGGATCAGTTAGTGGACTTTGTGGTAACGTGGGTAGACTCAAATGACGAAAAATGGCGTAAAGACAAGGAATTAAGTTTTGTGAAACACTTTAATAGTCAGCTACTTAATGATGAATCAAAATATAGAGATTGGGATTTTTTTAAATTTTGGTTTAGGGCGGTAGATATTCATGCTCCATGGGTAAATAAAATACATGTAGTAACTTCAGGACACATCCCTTCATGGTTAGAAACAAATAATAAGAAGATAAATTTAGTTAAACATGAAGAGATAATGCCGAGTACATCCTTGCCAACATTTAATTCGCAAGCAATAGAATTATGTTTAAACAGGATTGAGGGATTGAGTACCAATTTTGTTTATTTTAATGATGACATGTTTTTAAATGATAGAGTTAAAGTAGATGATTTTTTCCTTAATGATTTACCTCGAGATATAGGGTTATTAAATGTTATTACTCCAAAACGAGGTGGAATTGAACACGCTATTGTTAATAACTTAGAAATCATTAACGAATATTTTAACAAAAGAAAAGTTTTAAAAAATTATTTCTTTAAATTTTTTAATAGAAGATATGGAGTAAATAATATTAGAAATATTTTACTTATTTTATGGAAAGACTTTACAGGTTTTTATGAACCTCATACAGCAGTATCACTTAATAAATTAATTTTTGACAAAGTATGGGAAAAAGAGCAAGTAGAAATGAATAAAACTGTTCATTCTAAGTTTAGAAGTAAAGAAGATCTCAATTTTTGGTTAATTAGATACTGGCAACTTTGTACTGGAAATTTTTACCCACAAGAAAAAAATTTTTCTAAAATGTACTACCTTAATGACAATAATGATTTACTTTTTAGTGAAATGAAATCTCCCCAACATAAAATAATTTGTTTAAATGATACAAATAAAGTTTCTGACTTCGAGAAAATAAAAAGTGAACTTTTGCAAACATTTATGGAGAGATATCCAGAAAAATCTCAATTTGAAAAATAACAATAATTTTAAACTCTTTGTTAAATTAGAGCGATAAGGTAGCTATAAAGCACAACAATGTTAGTAAGTATTACTAACGTTGTTGTGCTTTTAACCGTAGAAGATTAAGATGTTGATTATAAAATACGCCAATGAAACGTAAAATCTATAAGCAATTTGTTTCATAATTAGATGTACATGTGAGGTTTCTCTAGTTTTGTATTAAAATACTTTTTCAAAAATACTAAACGGATAACTTTCTCGTATAAAGAAAATTATTGATATGATGGAAAACTGAAGTTCCTTGTTATCTTTATAAAAAAAGAACTATTTGATTGAACGAGAAATGATTATACAAAAGTTTCCTTTTAGATTAATCTTTTCGTCATCTCTATTCTATTGGAATTTTTCTAGCAATCGTTATCAACCGCAAATCAAATACCCTCAATTCTCCCCCATACGCAATACATAGGCATCGAGCAGAATTCTCGCGATGATCTGGAGAGGCAAGCGTGAACGTACTTCATAATCAGGGAAATAAGAACCCTCTGATTTGAAACCTACGAGATTTATCTCGCAATAATCTTTGAGTGTAGAGGAATGATTGGCTGTAACTAGAATCGAACCAATCTCTGCATCATAGCAATTCTTTGCGGCGGTGACGAGTTCTTTTGTCTCGCCGTTCAAAGAAACAAAAATAACGCTGTCTTTCTTAGTTAGTTTCCGACTAATGTTTTTGATGATTTCTGGATCAGTATGCATTTGACAATTTTTCCCTGTTAATTGAAGTTTCACCAGCATCTCTTGACCAATCATTTCTGAAAATCCTCGGGCAAAGACAAAAACCCGGTCAGCAAATTTGATTCTTTGTATTGCATCTTCAATGTTCCCGATTTCCAACATATTGATCGTACGTACCACTTCTTGTTCATTTTTTAGAATGGCTCGACGGATACCTTTGTCTACTTTATCTAAGAAAGAAAAATTGATGTTCTTGTTTTCTCCTTCTTTTAGATGGTGCTTAAACGAAGTAAATCCTTCATAGCCTTTTTTCTTCATTGTCCGCACAATGGTGGCTGTTGAGACATTTGCTTGTTCACTTAGTTTCACGATGGAGTAGTTAGGGATCTCTAGGGTGTGGTGTTCGATAAAGTTCCAGAGGTACTGTTCTGTTTCACTTAATTTGTGATCCATATTCTTTCCTTCTTTCACTAAAAGTTAGTTAAAAAATAGCACGATGTGTTTATAAATGTAAAGGTTTTCTTTGTGTTGGAACGATTAAGAAAACATTTTCTCTTTCGCGTATTTCATAATAGAGTCAAGGAGGTCATTGGTTATGTCTATCTACACATGCACGATGAATTTGGCAATTGATCTATTTATTGAAACAGAGGAGATGCATCCTTTTATGGTAAACCGTACAAAGGAGGATGACATTCAGGCAAACGGAAAAGGGGTAAATGTGTCACTAGTATTAAAGATGCTAGATTTCCCAAGTACGGCATTAGGTTTTTCTGCTGGTTTCACAGGAAAATATATAGAAGACTATTTACAGAAGAAACAAATCAAAACAGAGTTTATTGAAGTGCCTGGTATGACGCGTATCAATGTATTTACACAAGTCAATCAAACGGGAGAAGAATACAAATTAGTGAATCAAGGACCTGAAATACCGCAGGCAGCTGTCCATAATTTTTTAAATCAAATAAGAGCATTACAAGCAGAGGATTATCTTTGTGTTTCTGGGAGTTTACCAAGAGGAATGTCTCCGAAGGTTTTAGTGGAAATCAGTCGGATTTGTCAGGAAAAGGGGATTCATTTGATTATTGATAGTAGTGATCAAGAAGTCATGGATTGTTTACCCTATCGACCGTTTTTGCTGAAACCAAATGAGGAAGAACTTTCTTCTTGGTTCGGACGAAAAATGGTTACAGATGAAGATTACTTTGTTTATGGACAACGACTAGTAGAGTCAGGTGCAGAAAATGTTTTGTTATCCCTCGGTGAGAAAGGAGCGATTCTTTTTACGAAAGACAGGGTGATTCGGGGAAACTCGCCAAAAGGAAAAGTTGTCAATACAGCATGTGCAGGTGATGCCATGTTAGGCACTTTTTTAGCAGGATACATGAATCGACGATCGCTTGATGAAACGTTACGTAAAAGCATAGCAGCAGGCAGCTCTACTGCTTTTCGTAAAGGACTGACTGATTTTTTGGATGTGGAGGAATTAAGTAAACAAATCAAAATCAAGGAAGAGAGGTTCGAAAGATGGGAAAATATCAACTAATTGCAGCAACCGGTTGTCCGACAGGAATTGCGCACACCTACATGGCGCAAGAGGCATTAGAGCAAGCAGCTAGGAAAAAAGGCATCACGATCAAAGTGGAGACCCATGGACAAATTGGGATCGAGAATGAATTAACGGCTGAAGAAATCAAACAGGCAGATGCTGTCATTATTGCCGCAGACAAAGATGTCCATTCAGAAAGATTTGCGGGAAAACGAGTCATTGATGTTTCTGTCAGTACAGGAATCAAAGATGCACAACGGCTGATTGACGAGGCATTGGCAGGAAAAGGGGCCATCTTAGCAGATAATGAAGCTGTTGATACTTTAGAATCAGAAACGATAAGTGGTGCTAATTTTGGTCGCAGCATCTATAAAAATTTAATGAATGGCGTCTCTCATATGTTGCCTTTCGTGGTAGCTGGCGGAGTATTGATTGCTATTTCATTTGCCGTTTGGGGAATCTATTCTTTTGATCCAGACCATGCACAATACAATGCTACAGCGGCGATGTTAAAAACGGTTGGCGATGTAGCAATGGGGATGATGGTTCCAGTTTTAGCAGCTTATATTGCAGAAGGGATCGCGAAACGTCCAGGGTTAGTCGTTGGATTCGTTGGTGGAATCGTGGCCATGAATGGCGGTACTGGATTTTTAGGAGGTATTTTAGCTGGATTCTTAGCAGGTTATTTTATCTTATTTTTGCAAAAGCTACTGACAATTTTACCTAAACAACTAGATGGCTTGAAGGCAATCTTCTTATATCCAGTTATTGGTGTAGCGTTTATTGGCATCGTGATGTCTTTGTTGGCGGGTCCAATGAAGGCTATAAATGAAGGAATGATGAGCTTTTTAGCTGGATTTGAACATTCGAATCCACTTGTTCTTGGCGTGATTGTTGGTTGCATGTGTGCGTTTGATATGGGAGGACCGATTAATAAGGCGGCATATGTAACAGGTACAGCTCTTTTGGCACAAGGAAACACGACTTTTATGGCTGGCGTGTCAGCAGCTTGCATTGCACCACCGTTGATTACTGGTTTTGCAACTTTATTGTTTGGTAAATATTTTGATACTAATGATCGTAATGCAGGTTTGGTTAATTTTATTTTAGGATCAACTCATATTACGGAGGGAGCTATTCCGTTTGCTGCGAAAGACCCGATCCGAGTATTACCAACGATGATGTTAGGCTCATCAATTGCTGCTGTCTTGACCTATCTGTTTGGTGTCCAAGTACCAGCCCCACATGGCGGTTTTTTAGTGTTACCTGTAGTGACGGGAAAAATCCAATGGGTTACAGCGATTCTTATTGGTTCGATCGTTGGTGGAGTGATACTAGGTTTGATCCAAAAGAAAAGAGTAACTGATAAAGACAAGAAGATGGATAATAAAGCAGCAAATCGTACAGTTATCGAAGAAGGAAGAGCAGGAGGCTTATCATGACAATCATTCATGAAGAGAACATTTTTTTACAACAGCCATTAGATAGTCAAGAAGAAGCATTTAAGTTTTTAGCAAAGCAAACATTCTGTTTAGGAATCGCTCATGACGAAAAAGAAGTATATCAAAAACTTCTAGAAAGAGAAAAAGAAGGTACTACAGGAATAATGTCAGGTTTTGCTATCCCTCATGCGAAGTCTCAAACAATCAACGAACCTAGTTTGATTATCGTCACACTGAACAAAGGAATTGAATGGAACAGTTTAGATAGACAGTCAGTTGATTTTATTTTTGCGTTATTTATCCCAGATTCAGAAGCAGGAACGACTCATTTGAAATTATTGTCTCTCGTTGCACGATCATTGATGCGAAAAGAGGTTACAGAACAGTTGAGAGCAGCAAAATCAAAAACAGAAATAGCCGCAATATTAACTAAAGAAATAGGTGAAGATATATGAAGAAAATGAGTATAGAAAAACAGGAACGTTTGAAGCGATTGACGGATGAAGCTGGAATTATTAGCGCGTTAGCAATCGACCAGCGTGGTGCTTTGAAGAAAATGATCAACCAATATAAAGAAGCTACATCAGAAGATATCATCCAATTTAAACAGATGGTTTCTCAGTACCTGACTCCGTATGCTTCTGCTATTTTACTCGATCCAGAATATGGTCTGCCTGCAGCAGCGCTTCGAGAGAAAGAATGTGGTTTGTTGCTAGCTTATGAAAAAACCGGCTATGATGCGAAAATGCCAGGCCGACTACCAGATTTACTGAATAGTTGGTCAGTGAAAAGGTTAAAAGAAGTGGGTGCAGATGCTTGTAAATTTTTATTGTACTATGACGTTGATGAACCAGTAGAGATTAATGTGCAAAAACAAATAGTTATAGAACGGATTGGTTCAGAATGCGAAGCAGAAGGCATGCCTTTCTTTTTAGAAATCCTTTCTTATGATGCAACTATTGGCGATCCGTCTTCTCTTGCCTATGCAAAAGTAAAACCGCATAAAGTGATTGAAGCCATGCGAGAATTTTCAAAAGAACGTTATCAAGTGGATGTATTGAAAGTAGAAGTACCAGTAAATATGAGATTTGTGGAAGGATATGGGCAAGATACTTGTTATAGTCAAGCAGAGGCATCCGCGTATTTCTATGAACAATCGAAAGTGACTGAACAACCGTTTATTTTTTTAAGTGCGGGAGTCAGCGCTGCACTATTTCAAGATACATTGCGTTTTGCAAAACAATCAGGTTCGACATTCAATGGTGTCTTATGTGGACGAGCAACATGGGCGAAGGGAGTAGCACCTTTTGTTACCGAAGGCGAAGAAAAAGCGAGTAGTTGGATGTTAGAAGAAGGAAAACAAAATATTAAAGAATTAAGTACACTATTAGAAGAAACAGCAACTTCTATTTATGTTAACAAGTAAGAGAAAGGATTGTCTGAGTGACAGATTCGAAAAAATAATTAGTTATTTAAAAAAATGTTTGTCAAATTTTATAGAAAAAAAGTATAAAACTGCAAAAGTTATCTAAAACTATTAATAACGTTTGTCATTAATAAGTTATTTTAGGTTGTTGTAAATGATATTGGAAGTAATAAAACGATAGTGGTAGGAATATCATAGGGATTAATGTGGATTACGCTGCTCGATAAGTTAGTCCATTTTGACGGATCGCTTATGTGGTTCGTCTTTTTTTCTGTTCTTTTATTGGTAACTGGTATTTTTAAGGTATCTTTGTCTATTCAAACTATAAAACTTTAGATCGCTGTTATAATAGCCTTTTTGGTCTAAAAAACCTTTGACAAATGATTAATAATTCACTATTCTTGTGTTGTGGTTATAACCAGTAAAGAAGAGGTAATTTTTATGGAGAGCTCAAATAAAGGAAAATCATTGTATTATCAACTAGTTGATTTATTGAAGGATCGTATCGAAACACAGATGACTCCGCATGATAAGCTGTTATCTGAAAGAGAACTTTGTCAACACTATGGGGTGAGTCGTACCACCGTACGTCTGGCTTTACAGGAATTGGAAAATCAAGGTTATATTTACCGAAGACATGGAAAAGGTACCTATGTCTCTGATTTGTCTGATAAGTCATCGAACTTAGCTGGAGCATATAGCTTTACAGAAGAAATGCGCGAAATAGGGCGCGTCCCCAAGACGGTCATATTAGAATTTAGACAAATGGAAGCTAATAAGAGAATTGCTAAGAATTTGAACATCCATTTAGGTGAAACTGTATTTAAACTTAAAAGATTGCGTTTGGCAGATGAAGAGCCATTGATGGTTGAGCGTTCTTATCTACCGGCGAAACTATTTATGGGACTTGATTTGCCGTTACTTGAAAGTAAACCATTGTATGATGTGTTTTCACAGGATTATGAACAACAAGTTCAATTAGCTGATGAAGAGTTTTATGCAAGTATCGTGCAAAAAAAAGATGCTGTTGTGCTACGAATCGCTGATGGCGCTCCCGTCTTACATCTGACGAGGATAACCTATAACGTGAAAAATGAGATTATCGAATATACAGATAGTGTAGCAAGAGCGGACCAGTTTCATTATAAAATTCGGCATATCCGAAAATGATTGAGAGGGAGAACAACATGTTTGAGCTATCGAAGAACAAATTAAAACAAATAGGTGCAGCAATCACGACACAAGAAATACAACAACAACCAGATCTCTGGAAAGAAACAATCGATAGATTGATGCAAAGCCAAGAAAATTTAGCTCTATTTTTTGATCAAATAAAAAAAGAAGCAAATGGAAGAAGAATACGTGTTATTTTTACGGGTGCAGGAACGTCTCAATATATTGGGGATACGCTCTTACCTTATCTAAATGAACATGGAGACAATCAATTTTTTATCTTCCACAGTTTTGGCACGACAGATATCGTAGCTTCACCAAAAGAATTTTTGTTTCCGAATGAACCGACTTTATTAGTTTCATTTGCTCGCAGCGGCAACAGTCCAGAAAGTGTAGCGGCTGTGCAAATTGCAAATGAACAAGTTGAAACATTATTTCATTTGACGATTACTTGTGCTGAAGAGGGGATGTTGGCAAAAAACGCACAGGATGATAAACAGAATTATCTGTTATTGATGCCAGAGAGAGCAAACGATGCAGGTTTTGCTATGACAGGAAGTTTTACGTGTATGTTATTGAGTGCTTTATGGATCTTTGATCAAACAGCAATGGAAAAAAAAGAAAGATATCTTGAACAACTAGTTAAAATCGGTCAAGATCTTCTTTCAAGAGATCAAGAAATTCAAAAGTTATTACCTGATTTTTTTGAACGGATCGCTTATCTGGGTTCAGGAAGTTTGGCAGGTGCGACAAGAGAAGCACAATTAAAAATTTTAGAATTAACAGCAGGTAAAGTTGCTACAATTTTTGATTCTTCGATGGGGTTCCGTCATGGACCAAAGTCTTTTTTAAATAGCGAGACACTCGTTGTAGGTTTTGTGAGCAATCAACCATATACGCGAAATTATGACTTAGATATTTTAGAGGAAATAAAAGAAGATCGGGTCACTGCCCATGTCATTGCGATTGCGCAACCGGGTACTATTGATTTCTCAGGTATGACTGTGCTATTGGAAGACTCGGTGAGTAAATTGCCCGATGCCTATCTTGCATTAACGATGATTATGACTGCACAAATCATCGCACTCTATACTTCAATCAAAGTAGCTAATAAACCAGATACACCATCTCCAACAGGCACGGTCAATCGAGTAGTCAAGGGCGTCATCATTCATAAATATGAAAACGAAGGGGAAATGACAGATGAATGAAGAAAAAAATAGGGCAATGGAGAGACTATCAACAAAAGATGGAATTATTAGTGCATTAGCGATCGATCAGCGTGGTGCTCTAAAAAAAATGATCAAATCGTTGGGAAAAGAGCCAAGTGAAGACCAAATCAGTGAATTCAAAGAACTAGTATCAGCTGAGCTGACACCCTATGCTTCTGCTATTTTATTGGATCCGGAATATGGTTTGCCAGCAGCAAAAGTCAGAGCAAAAGAGACGGGGTTATTATTAGCTTATGAGAAAACCGGCTATGACGCAACTACGCCTGGTCGTCTACCTGATCTATTAGCGGATTGGTCTTCTCTCAGATTGAAAGAACAGCAAGCGGATGCAGTAAAATTCTTACTTTACTACGATGTTGATGAAGCACCCGAAATCAATCATTTGAAGCATGTGTTCATCGAACGTTTAGGTAGTGAGTGTGAAGGAGAAAATCGTCCCTTCTATTTGGAATTAGTTTCTTATGACGCACAAATAAGCGATAGTTCTTCTCCAGAGTATGCGAAAGTCAAGCCCCACAAAGTTATTGAGATGATGAAAGAATTTTCTGATCCAAAATATAAAGTTGATGTGTTGAAAGTAGAAGTACCTGTCAATATGAATTATGTGAATGGCTATTCCACAGGTGAATTTATTCACAGCAAAGAAGAGGCTGCCGCCTTCTTTAAGGAGCAAAGTGAAGCGACTCCATTACCTTTCATTTTTTTGAGCGGGGGTGTTTCAACAGAATTATTTCAACAAACACTGATTTTTGCTCATGAATCGGGTTCCACCTTCAATGGTGTATTGTGTGGACGTGCGACATGGAAAGATGGGGTCAAAGCATATGTCGAAAATGGCAAAGACGGAGCTATTCATTGGTTAAGAACAAATGGGAGAGAAAACATCGAGACTTTAAATAAAGTAATAAATGAAACCGCTACCCCTTGGTTCAATAAAACAAAAAGCAAAAAGGTGAAGATGAAATGATTACGACAGTTACCTTGAATCCTTCCATCGATATCGCGTATACAATTGAAGAATTAAACCTCGACAAAGTCAATCGAGTTGAAACAGTCAATAAAACAGCGGGAGGAAAAGGAGTGAATGTGGCGAGGGTTCTAAATTTATTAGGAGAAGAGGTGATAGCTACTGGTTTAATAGGTGGCCAGCACGGTGAATATCTAAAGAACCAGCTAGATCAGTTAGGGATCATGCATCAGTTTGTTCCAATTAAAGGAGAGACAAGGGATTCTATTGCTATCCTGCATGGTTCGAGACAAACAGAGCTTTTGGAACGAGGCCCTTTCATAACAAAGAAAGAACAACAGGCATTTACCGATCATTTCGAGCAGCTCCTCGAAATATCAGATATTATGACGATCTCAGGTAGTTTACCCCAAGGATGCCCTCTTGATTACTATAAGCAATTGGTTGCTTTAGCTGATAAAAAAGGGAAAGACATATTACTAGATACTTCTAGTAAATTTTTGCTTGAAGTATTGGAAGGTAAGGAGAAGCCACTACTTATCAAGCCCAATCTGGAAGAATTAGGAGAACTGATTGGCCAACGTATCTGTTCTTCGATTCAGTTAGACAAAATTCAGTCCTTATTAGCTCATCCAATATTTGAAGGAGTGCCATGGGTTGTTGTTTCTTTAGGAGAGAGAGGTGCTGTGGCAAAAGTTGCTCAGTGTTTTTACGAAGTCATTATTCCTAAAATATCAGTTGTTAATCCTGTTGGTTCAGGTGATGCGACCCTTGCAGGATTGGCCAATGCGTTATCAAAAAGGCAATCAATCGAAGAGATTCTCGCATTTTCTATGGCTTGCGGCATGGCAAACGCGCAACAAGAGAAAACTGGCTGGATCGACCCTATGAAAGTTACGATGTTGATGAAACACATTCAAGTTAAGAAAATCAAATGAACTTAAATATAAAAGAAAGCGTTTTCTTTGGCTGAGAGAGAATTTGTTCTTGGCTTAAAAATGAAAACGTTATCTTTGAAACAGAAGAGATATTTGATGATGTCACAGATTTAATTAAACAACCAATAGAAAAAATAGATGAGGAGAATGCATGATGGCAATTATTGGTGTAAGAATTGATGGACGTTTGATACATGGACAAGTAGCAAATCTTTGGACAACGAAGCTGAATATTAGTCGAATCATGGTCGTGGATGATGAGGTAGCCACAAACACAATTGAAAAAAGTGGATTGAAGTTAGCGACTCCAGCAGGGGTAAAATTAAGCATTTTGCCAATCGAAAAAGCAGCAACAAATATTTTAGCTGGCAAATATGACTCTCAACGAGTATTGATCGTAGCAAAAAAGCCAGATCGAATTTTATCTTTAGTAGAAAAAGGAGTTCCTATCAAAGAAGTAAATGTGGGGAATATGTCACAAACGAATGAAACACGGTCCATTACAAAATCAATCAATGTGGTAGATGCAGATATCGAAGTATTTAAAAAATTAGATCAACTTGGTATACATTTAATTGCTCAAATGGTACCAAACGATAAAGCAGAAGACTTTATGAATCTTTTAATCAAATAGGAGGAATGATCCATGGATATTCAATGGTGGCAGATCTTATTATTAACACTATATGCAGGTTATCAAATTTTAGATGAATTACAGATCTATTCTTCAATGAGTGCGCCAGTGTTTGCAGGGTTATATGCAGGTTTAGTAATGGGTGATTTAAACGCAGGTTTGATTATTGGTGGCAGCATGCAGTTGACAGTTTTAGGAGTGGGGACGTTTGGAGGTGCATCAAAAATAGATGCCAACTCTGGGACGATTTTAGCAACTGCCTTCTCGATTTCTCTTGGAATGAATCCAGAACAAGCGATTGCTGCTATTGCAGTGCCTGTAGCAAGCTTAATGATCCAATTGGATATTTTAGCTAGATTCGCTAACACATACTTTGCCCATCGTATTGACCGTCACGTAGAAGACATGAATTATCAAGCAATCGAACGCAATTTCTTAATGGGAGCTTTACCTTGGTCGCTCTCTCGTATGATACCTGTATTTTTAGCTTTAGCATTTGGTGGTGGATTAGTTGAAAATGTTGTTTCTGTTTTAAACGGGAATCTAAAATGGCTAGGCGATGGACTTTCAGTAGCAGGAGCTGTTTTACCAGCTGTTGGGTTTGCCATTCTTCTGCGCTATTTACCAGTAAAAAAACATCTATCTTATCTTATTTTAGGATTTACGATCACAGCATTATTAGCAACGTTATTCTCTAATGTTCAATTATTAGGAACAAGTGTGGCAAGCGTTGTTAAAGATCTTCCGGCAACTTTCAATTCGCTGCCGATGCTTGCTGTAGCATTGATTGGTCTAGCACTAGCAATGATCAGTTATAAGAATGATCAAAACAAAGACCATCAACCATTAGCTAGTGAGCCATCACATTCTGTTGAGGGGGAAATCGAAGATGACGAAATCTAATTACAAATTAACAAAAGAAGATTTTAAGCAAATCAATCGAAGAAGTTTGTTCACTTTTCAATTAGGTTGGAACTATGAGAGAATGCAGGGTTCTGGCTATTTATATACTATCTTGCCACAACTAAGAAAAATATATGGAGACAATACACCAGAATTAAAAGAGATGATGAAAACACATACGCAATTTTTTAATACTTCTAATTTTTTTAATACAATCATTACTGGGATTGATCTTGCAATGGAAGAAAAAGAGGGAATTGCTTCAAAGGAAACCGTATCGGGGCTGAAAGCTGGATTGATGGGTTCCTTTGCAGCGATTGGAGATTCCGTATTTGCTGCTTTGATTCCAACGATTTTTGGGGCTTTGGCGGCGAATATGGCAACTGATGGAAATCCGATAGGTGTGTTTATATGGATTTTTGCTCAGATCGTTGTCATGGTTTTTCGTTGGAAGCAACTTGAATTTGCATACAAAGAAGGAATTTCCTTAGTTACTACTATGCAATCTCGCTTAACTGCATTAACGGACGCAGCCACTTTATTAGGGGTATTCATGGTAGGGGCATTAGTTGCGACAATGATCAATGTTAAATTTTCATGGGCACCAACGATTGGCGATGTGACATTGAATATGCAAAACTATATCGATATGATCTTACCTAAAATTTTACCTGCTGGGATCGTCGGTGGTGTTTATTGGTTATTAGGAAAGAAAAACATGACTCCTACTCGAGCGATTTTTATCGTATTAATTGTGTGTGTTGCTTTATCTGCATTGGGTGTGATTTCGAAATAAGGGAGAGCGAAAAATGAGTAGACAATTGGTATTGATTAGTCACGGAAAATTTTGTGAGGAATTGAAAAAAAGTACAGAAATGATCATGGGGCCTCAAGAGGATATCTACACGTTACCTTTATTACCAGAAGATGGCACTGAAACATACAAACAAAGGTTTCTCACTGTCACAGATTCGTTAAATGATTTTGTGGTACTATGCGATCTTTTAGGCGGTACACCTGCAAATATCATTTCTAAACTAATAATGGAAGGACAACAGATTACTCTTTATGCTGGGATGAATCTTCCGATGGTCATTGAATTTATCAACTCACAAATGATTGGTTCAGAGCCCGAGTTTGTTCGTGCAGGATGTGAAAGCATTGTCTCTGTCAACGAATTAATTAATGGAATAGCAGAAGAGGAAGAGTAACAAAAAAGATGAGGGCTTAGCTCTCATCTTTTTTGTCCTATGTTTTTATTTCCGCTTCTGCTGCTTTCCTGCGTTGCGGCCTTTGTTGTTTGTACTGTTTTTGGGTTGCTTGATTTGTTTGGTTGCTTGTTTGCTGTCAGCTGGTTTAGCTGATTCTGTCACATCTTTTCTTGGAGTGACGACTTGTTTTGGTGGGGTTTGTTTCAACTCTTCTGCCACTTGTGCTTTCAAACGTGGTTTCATCATAACGTTTGTGATGAATGTTTGCAGACAGCTGAACACACCACCGACTACCCAGTAAAGTGTAACACCGGCTGGCGCACTGATCGACATGAAGACGATCATAGCAGGAGAGACGATCAGCATCGTACGCATCGTCTTTTTCTGTTCTTCAGGAATACCGATCGTTGAGATATATCCTTGAAGCAGATAAGCGACCCCTGCAATGGCAACAAGCACCATACTTGGTGAGCCTAGATCGATGCCGTAGAAAGATGATTCCCGAATACCTTCTGTATAACGTGCCGTAAAGTACAAGGCAGAGAAGATCGGCATTTGGATCAATAGAGGCAGACAGCCGATTCCGCCGGTCATACTCAATCCGTTTTCGCGGTATACTTGCTGCATTTCTGCTTGTGCCGCCATTTGTTCTTCACGTGTTGTTGCAGCTTTCAATTTTTGTTGGGCTGCTTCAACTTGTGGTTTTAACGCTTGCATTTTTTCAGATTGGATCATTGTTTTTTTCGATTGACTAATACCTAGTGGCAAGATGATGATACGGACGATCACAGTCATTGCAATAACTGCCCAGCCATAAGACCAATTGAAATTCTCAACTAGATATGTAATCGCTTGGCCCATAGGATGGACGAGTACTCGATAAACGATTCCCGAAGTGTCAGGGTTTCCGTTTGAATCCATCCGCACACAGCCAGATAAAAAGAGCAGGATACTGACAAGTCCGGATCCCAATAACCAGTTTTTCCATTTATTCATAGAATACTTCCTCTTCTATAATTTTTACACAAACTTAACTATACTAAAAAAGCGCATGGAATTCAATCAACTTCATAGAAATTTCATATAAATATTCGTTCTTTTACGTAGCGAAAAATTTTGAAAAAAAGACAAAAAATCAAGAAAGAAATACTAGGAAAAAGTAGGATGATTCCAAGTGTTTCTTTCTTATTTTAATAAACTAAAAACTTTTTTGTTCTGCCCGAAAAGCGGAGTCAAATGAACTCACTGCAAGTGATAGATCAGCTTTTTCACTGCTGTCCTTAATCCTTGAGGCAAAGCGCCTCAAAAACAACCTTATCGACGGTGTTCAAAAGTCAGTTTCTCGGTATTAAGTCAAATTTTATGCAAAAATGTGGAAAGCCATTTTCACAAAATTCTCCTTACTACTCAAAACTAAGCGACTTTTTCACAACCTTATCGACGGTGTTCAAAAGCTTGCATCTACGGCATTAAGTCCAGCCTGTTGAAAAATATGGAGAGCTATTTTTCACAACCTGTCCTTAATGCTTGATGCAGACCAGCTTTTTCACAACCTTATCGACGGTGTTTTATCAGCTGCCTCTCGGTATTAAGTCATTACATTTCAAAATATGAGAAGCTATTTTGAAAATGTTTCTCCTTAATACTCGAGGCAAAGCGCCTCAAAAACAACCTTATCCCACCACATCAAATTTCTTTCGTTCCTCAATCATCGGGTCTTCTTGGACATCCACATACTGCACTCGTCCACTTGGGCTCGGTGATTTCTTGACTTCTTCAATAAATTTCTGGATGATGTCGTCATTGCCGATTGCTTCGATCGTGACTGAGCCGTCATCTTCGTTTTTTACCGTTCCAGTCACGCCTAGTTGATCAGCAACCATCTTGGTCATGTAGCGAAATCCTACGCCTTGGACGCGTCCTTGGACGTTCATTTTAACTTTGCGCATATTCGTCACCTTTCTTTCCTATTTTATAAATTAATGATACCGATTTTTTTAGGATGAAACAAGCTCAAGCACCTATTCCGTGATATAATCATGGGGAGGTGAGGAATGTGAAAGAGATCCAATCAGCAAAAAATCCAAGAATCAAAGAATTAAAAAAACTACATAAAAAAAAATATCGGGAAGAAAAGGAAGAATATCTTTTGGAAGGGTTCCATCTGATTGAAGAGGCTGCGTCGTCTGATGCAGAAATAAAAGAACTTTTTGTGACACAGCGAGGCAGGAAAGAATGGGGAGACTGGCTGGCCGCAAACAAAGGGATTTCTACTTTTCTAGTTTCGGACGAGGTCATGGATGCTGTATCGGATCTACCTACACCACAAGGAATCTTAGCAGTGATGGCGTTAACGGCTGAAGGCGCGCCAGATTTTTCAGGAGGTTGGCTGTTATTAGATAATGTACAAGATCCTGGAAATGTAGGGACGATGATCCGTACGGCAGATGCATTTGATATGGCTGGTGTTTTATTAGGTAAAGGAACGGCAGATATTTATAGTACAAAGGTGCTGCGGAGCATGCAGGGAAGCAATTATCATTTGCCTGTGTTGCAAAAAGATTTGACAGAAGTGATCCCTTTAATGAAAGACAAAGGGTTCACAGTGTATGGCACAGAATTAAATGAAGAAGCACACGCATTAGACAAAGTAGAAAAATCAGATAACTTCGCAATAATCATGGGGAATGAAGGTCAGGGGGTAAGTCAGGAAATCTTGTCTCTGACTGACCAGAACGTATATATCCCGATGAAAGGAAATGCGGAATCGTTGAATGTTGGGGTTGCGGCAGGGATTGTTCTTTATCATTTTTCTTTATGATTAAGGAACTATTAAGCTTTGGCTATTTTATCCAAGGCGACTAGAATAATCCGAACACTGGTGGTATACTTAGATCAATTTCAGAAGAAAATGAAATTCAAAAAGGTGGCAGATCGATAATTATGACAGAAAAATGGCGTGAAGACGAAGAATATATGTCTTATGTAGAAGATCTTTTAGAAACAGAAGCAGTGAAAAAATTAGCGAATTACACACAGCATGTTCATTCCACTCGTTTGGAGCATTCCATCAGTGTTTCTTACTATAGTTATCTGCTCGCAAAAAAATGGGGTGGCAATGCTAAAGCAACAGCGCGTGCTGGACTTTTGCATGATCTGTTCTACTATGATTGGCGTACGACGAAATTCGATGAAGGTACACATGCGTATATCCATCCAAGAATCGCTGTAAAGAATGCAGAAAAGATCACCGAATTGTCGGATCTTGAGCGAGATATCATTTTGAAGCACATGTGGGGCGCAACGATTGCACCGCCTAAGTACAAAGAAGGATATATCGTAACATTCGTAGACAAATACTGCGCAGTCAAAGAAGCCGCTCAGCCTATGTCAGCAAGTATGCGTAAGAGATGGCAACGTTACTTTGGAAAAGAATCCTCGATTTAAAAAGTAAAACCAATAATAGCCCATATTCCGAGAAAATCTAGCCGATTTTCTCGGTTTTTTCTGTTTGCAGTTGACTATCTAGTCAAGATACGGTTTACTTTTATTTATCGAATGAATCATGTACATAGAAGAATAAACATTAAAGGGGGTGATGATAAGATGCAAAACGTATCTTATTTAAAAGAGTCCGGGATCTTCAGGTAACACATACTTTGCAGAAGATCACTTTTTTCTACAAAGTATGCACTTTGGTTAGAAGAAAGGACTTTAAAATCATGGAACAAACAATGAAACCATATCAATATTTTTTTATAAAAAGAGAAGTTGATCAGTTATTAAATGCGTACTCATCTGTCAATGACCCAAAAACGGTACAAACGGTTCAGGCTCTAGCAGCTGAAAAGATTCGCGATGTATTAGGTTACGAACCACCAGAAATCGATACGTTTTTAACGACAGTTTTAGATGTAAAACTAACAAAAACGCAAGCAGAACGAGCATTGGAGGAGCTGAAGCGAATCGTCCAGCCGTTTATGCAGCCGAGCAAACCACAAATCGAGAAATTATTCCGAAAAGTGAAAAAGCTCAAACAACCAACTTGGAATGAAATAGACTTACAAGAACATACGTACATCGGTTGGAATGATCCAGGGACGCAAAAAAAATTCATGGTCTATTACGAAGATGGAAAATTAAAAGGGATCAGCGGTACTTTATCACCAACGATTAATAAGGGAATCTGTGCAATCTGTCAGAAAACATCGAATGTCTCGCTCTTTCTTTCTACAACGAAAGCCGGTTCTGATGGCACGTATACGAAAAAGGGGAATTATATTTGTCATGATAGTGACCAATGTAATCAACAGTTAACGAAATTGGCTCCTTTCTATGAATTTGCTGAACGTGTAAAGAAAGAACGATAATTTTATTGTTTTTTACAGAAAAATATGCTATCTTTTAATGGAAGTGAATAGGTGATGGTGTTCGCCTTTAAATGCTAACGTAAGATAGCTAATGACGCCTACTAAAGTCTGGGGACAGCCCCTTTCTTTAGTAGGCGTTTTTTTATTGAGGAGGAATTTTTTATGGAAAAACAATTACCGAGTCCAGTGCGTATTTTGATGTACATGCTGAAGTGGCTGGTAATCACAGCGATTCTGGGAGTATTCATGGGGAGCTTGTCTGCTTTTTTCTTAAATAGCCTGACGTTCGTGACAGATATCCGACTAGCACATCCTTGGCTCCTTTATCTATTGCCAGTCAGCGGCGCGCTTTTTGCTTATCTTTATGCGTATCATGGCGGTCTTTCTAGTCGTGGGAATAACTTAGTGATCGATCAAGGGAATGGAGGAGAAGAAAAGATCCCTTTGCGGCTCATTCCATTGACCTTGTTTGGAACCATCACTACCCATTTATTTGGGGGATCTGTTGGTCGTGAAGGAACAGCAGTCCAAATGGGGGGAGCGTTAGCAGATAATACAGCACGTTTGTTCCGATTGGATAAATCAGAACGGGAAATCTTGATTATCAGTGGAATCAGTGCGGGTTTCAGTTCTGTATTTGGCACACCTTTAGCCGGAACATTGTTTGGATTAGAAGTGTTGGCAATCGGGAAAGTCCGAACAGAAGCAATCTTCCCTAGCTTCTTTGCTGCACTGTTTGCAAATTTCATGACGGAAAGCTATGGTGTTTCTCATCTACATTACCAAATGGGTGTGATTCCTGAATGGAGTATGTTGCTGTTCTTCAAAGTTTTTGTTGCTGGGATTGCTTTTGGTTTGATTGGTTGGGTATTCAGCCGTTCGATCGTCTTTTTAAAAGCACGGTATGCGCAATGGATTCCTCATCCTGTTTGGCGAAATACGATAGGTGGAGCAGTAGTTGTAGCCGCAGCGTTGATTTTGCAAACACAACGTTACCTTGGGTTGAGTCTTCCGTTACTGCAGGAATCATTTAATGGACAGGCACATGCTTATGATTTTATTGGGAAATTATTCTTCACAGTCTTGTCTTTAGGTGCAGGGTACCAAGGGGGAGAAGTGACACCACTGTTTGAGATTGGTGCAACGCTTGGCGCAGCACTAGCACCTTTGCTCCATGTTTCTGTTCCTTTTCTTGCTGGATTGGGTTTTATCGGGGTATTTTCTGGTGCGACAAATACACCAATTGCCTGTTTTGTGATGGGAATCGAATTATTTGGTTCACAAGCTGCTGTTTACTTCTTTATGATCTGCTTGATCAGCTTTATGTGTTCAGGGAATAGCGGTATTTATTCTGCACAGCAAGTAGCCGTCAAAAAAGGAATACTATTCTTGCCAATCGTCAAGAGAATAAAAGAAAAAAACAAGGTGTGACATATGTTTTGTCACACCTTGTTTTTTTAGAAAAGTAAAGTGATCAGTGATAAGAATGCGGAACCTGCGAAAAGCAATCCGCAAATGATCATGTGTCTTTTTTTGTTCATCATCAAGATGGCGATGTATTCTCTTAAAAATGCGTTAGGCAAGTAATAGAAAGCTGTTTTTGCCCCAATACCATTTGCCTTCAGTTTCGCTTGTCGTGCATAGAGACCAGCTCTGAAAATGTGGTAATTGTTAGAACTGAAGATCGCGCGATAAGGACCTTTCATTTGCTGATCCATGATTTCCTTTGAATAGCGCATATTCTCCAAAGTGGTTGTCGAATTGGTTTCGACAAGAATATCTCTTTCAGGAATTCCTTGTTCCATGGCATATTGTTTCATCGCAATTGCTTCTGGTACTTTTTCGTCTGCTCCCTGTCCACCCGACATTAATAAGATAGGCGGATTTAATGTTGCACGGCTTTGTGCCCAATAAAAAGCAATCGCCTTATTGATTCGCTTGGCAAGAAGAGGAGAAACTGTTTCTCCATTGATCAACCCAGCGCCTAACACAACGATGAAGTCTTGATTGTATCGAGGGCGGTTGAACTGATACAAGAATGAGACAGTCAAAAAGTTGTAGAATACGATAAATAGATAGATCAAGATCAATGGAATGCAGAAAAACAAAGCATTTATCCATTGCGGCAAATATTTTAACAAGAAAAAGTCAAAAATAAGAAACAATGTAAGAAAAATGGCTAGTATCAACGTTAAAAGATTAGCTAATGAATGTGACTCTCTACGTAAAACTGTGACACCGTTCCAAAAAAGAAAAACGATCAATCCATAAATGCCGAATAGAAAGACAAGCAGTAACGGGATCGTGATCAAGGCAATCAGTCCGCCAAGAAAAATATTTTGTGTTTCGTATAGCAAGACAAACAAGTAGATACCGAAACTAATGAGGAAAACATTGAATAAAAGACCATTCAGCAGCCTTCGCTTTTCTGAAAAATAGGAAAAGGCAAAGATACTGAAAAACACTAAGGGAATCAAAAAATAAAAGGTCGAATAAAAAATTTCCAACACGACAAAATAAGTCAAGATTACCGCAAATGTCCATGTACTGCTGTAAAAGAACAAGGAAGGATCCTTTTTCTGTTTTCGCCAATAAACGATGGAGAATACCCCAATAAGATAGAGAACCAAAAAAATCAGATCTCTGGTTAGATTCATAAATTCAACTCCTTTTTCTTATACAGTATAACGAAAATAGATGAAAAAAGCTGTTATTTAAACTAGAAAAAGCAAAAAAACATCTTCCACACGGAAAGATGCTTTTTTCTTTTTGTTCAATTAAAACAAGTTGCCGAAAAATTCTGCGACACGTCGCCAGCCAATAACGAAAATATTTGCTTTTTCTACGGTTTTATCCGTGATGATTTCTGTGGATGGCGCGTTGTTGTCTTCTAGATAACCTAATTTATCCTCTGCCAAGGTGATCGTTGCGGTACCGATTTTTGTTCCTTTATCCATAGGTGCTTGGATCTCATTGTCAGTGACTTGCTTTTTGTCAAGAGTTGGTGTGATTGTTAATTTTCCAGTATCCATATCGTTCCGTACCCATACTTTTACAGGACTTTTAAGCACAACGGGCACTGTTGATTCTTTTCCGTCTTTTACATCAATGGTTTTTAGACTAGGGATACTTGCATTGGCTTTTCCAAGCTCTTTTTCTGACCAATTGTCGTAGCAATAATCCATTAAGCGGGCTGTTTCATTGAAACGGGCACTTGGGTTTTCCGCATGGCCGTCTGCATTCAATACGACAGTGATGATCCGTTGATCGTTTTTAGTGATCGTACCGACGAAACAGGCACCTGCAAGCTCAGTCGTACCAGTTTTTAATCCGTCCACGCCTTCTTTATAATTCACGAATCCTGGGAGCATCCAGTTCCAGTTGACCATTTCCACTGGTGATTGCGTGTTTTCGCCAAACATTTGTGTCGTAGTGCTAGATACGTCCAGTATTTCTGGAAAATCCAAGATCAAATGACGGGCCACGATGGCCACATCTTGAGCAGACATTTGATTTTCGTCGTTTTCTCCAGTACCTTCTGGTCGGTTTTCGCCAAGATAAGAGTTATTCAGTCCTGATGCATTAACGATCGTTGCATCTTTGATTCCCCAATCTTTCAATTGTTCTTTCATTCGTTCAGTGAATTTTGCTTCGCTGCCAGCAATTTTTTCTGCCAAGGCAACCATTGAAGCGTTGGCTGACTGGATGATTGCAGAGTCGAATAATTCTTTAACAGTGTAGGTATTTTCTTTATGCAAAGGAACATTTGATAAATCTGGGGTGATACTTAAATTTTCTGCATAATCTGAAATCGAAACTTTATCATCCCATGATAGTTTCCCTTCTTTTACTTGATCAAGGACGATGTAAAGACCGATGATTTTTGTGATTGAAGCGATCCCCATGGTTTTTTCTCCATCTTGATCATAAAGAATCTTACCGCTTTGCGCATCTACAGCAAAGGCTGCTTTTGCATTTACTTTGAAAGTATCTTCAGCTTGCACAGCAACAGCTGGTAGAAAAGAAGCAAGGCAAAGAATGAGACTAGCCAATAATAGGACTAGACGTGTTTTTTTTATGGACATATCCGATCTCCTTGTATTTAATTTGTTTCGCTACAAATTAAAATTTTATCAGAGAGGGAAGAGAGTTTCAATGTTTCTGAAAAAAACTTTAGGATAAGAACGCGCGTTATGAAAAGGTTAGCGGTCATTTTTTCGTACTTTTATAGGAACAGGCTGTGTTTCCGCCTCTAATAAGCGGGAAGCGCTGAAAGCAAATAAGCTGATGATACTTAATAAACTAAAAATCATAATCAAATGCATAAGGTCCACCTCTTTTATTCTTTTTCTTAGTCTAACAGCCTTTCATGAAGAATAGTTGAAGACTGTGCCTAAAAAATTGAGGAAAGTATGAAGATAACTTAAAAAAATTGCAAAATACCCAACTGAAGAAACCGTTTTATTTTTTTAGATACGTTTTATTGTATGGAAAAATAGTGTTGTGGTAGACTTTAGATAGACACAAAGGAATGATTTTTTTAGGAGGGGTACGTTTATGGCAAAAAAGGATAAAGAACTATTGTCACAATTGACTTCAGAAGGCGCTAAAGGACCGTTCGTCACGATCATGCTGAATACGCATGTCGCACATCAAGATGTGGAAAAAGATCAAATCAAATTCAAAAATTTTGCAAAAGAAGCAAAGAAACGTTTTGAAAAAAAATATTCCGAGCATGACTGGTCCCCGTTCCAAGAAAAAATTGAAAATTTGTTAGGAGATCCTTCGTTCTGGCGTAGTGCAACTACGAGTGTAGCGGTCATTATAACTGCTGATCAAACCTATATCCATCGTTTGAGTATCCCGGTAGACGATCAATATTATGTAAGTGATCTTCCTTATTTACTGGCCATTATCAAAAATGGACAGTTCAACTATTCCTATTATCTGTTGGGATTGAACCGCGACTCCATGAAATTGTATGAAGTCAGCAACAAACAAGTAAAAGAAGTATCTCTACCAGAAGGGGCACCGGTTGATGTCGTTACTGCATTGGGATCTGAACTGACAGGTGGCGGTTTGAACTTCTCTTCTAATGGAGGGGGCGGTGCCCGAGATGGCGTGACTTTCCATGGCGTGAATCCAAAAGATGAAGAAGTAGAGATCGATTGGGTCAACTATTACCAAGCAGTTGATACGTACTTGAAGGATTCTTTCGAAAATCCTGAACAATGGCCGATTTATTTATTCGCTCTACCAGAAAATCAGACGATGTTCAAAAAAATCGCCAAAAATCCTTACTATTGTGCAGACGTTGCGATTTCTGCTTCTCCATCACAACTATCCTTTAGAGATATTGAAGAAGGAGCGAAGAAGCTGTCAAGTGAACTAGCAGCCCAAGAATCAAAAGAGTACAATAAACTTTTAGATAAAAAATTCATTGATCAGTTAGTTGATATCGTTCCAGCTGCGAAAGAAGGAAAAGTATCCCATTTGTTTATCGCTACGTCAAACTTAGCTGATGGTTTCGGAGAAGATCCTGAAACAGAATATGATCGGCGTCAAGTGCTGAATGCTTTGGCAGACGATGTGATTATTAATGGTGGGAAAGTGTTTATTTTGGATCAAAAAGATGCGCCAGATGAAAAGAGTCTGACAGCGATTCTTCGTTATTAAAAGAGGCTGTGAAATCAGTGTTTTGACCTGAGTATTAGAGAGAAAAAGCTGTTCTGCATCAAGAAATAAGAAGAGATTTACGAAAATTATTTCTCAAATTTTTGTGAAATTTCGGCTTATTTCCGAAGAAGTTACTTCTGGAACATCGTTTATCAAGAGGTCGTGACATCGTCACGACCTCTTTTTTGACGATTATGATACAAAAAACACCATTTATGAATGAAATGCAAATAACGGTCGTTCTTGAGATATGATTTTAATTGGGAAAAACTTATCGATAAGGAGGTCTTTATGAAAAAAAGACTGTTATGGTGTTTGCTGTCTCTATCCCTAAGTTTAACAAGTCAACCAGTTTTTGCAGAAGAAACACAGCGTTCTCTAAGCACAGGCGCACGTATGTACAAAAATATTTATGCGCAGACATCAGCGTTTGATTCTGCGTTCCCTGAAACAGAAGAACGGGCTTTGCAGCCAAGGTTTGGTTATTTTTGGTATTGTCCGTCATGTGATTACGAAAGTTGCTGGCATTTCTTCCATTCAACAGCTGCAGCTTTTGCTGTTACCCATGCTCAGAAATATGATGGGCATCATCCTGTCATTTATGAGGTATAGGTATGAACAAAAAAGAAAAATTAATCTCGTTGATCGTATTGGTTTGTCTTGTTCTTCTGGTCACTGTCATAGGCTATCAGAAATACCATGAGAACATCAGACCTACTAAAGAGTCTTCCCCATCCTCAACCGTTGAAACAGAAACAATAAATAGTCAGACAGAATAATTTTTTTAGTTTAAAGAGGTGCAAAGGATCGAAAGAGGGGTATCTGAACAATAGAACGTTTGTCATTAAGAAAGTTCGGTTTTTCACTTGATGTAATCGCTGAGAAAACATTTTTTTATAAAAAAATATCGAAAAACTCTAGCGTTTTTGTAAACGGTATGATATACTGTAGAAGTAGTTTTTGTTCGGTAATCTGTGGTAGCTTGTTTCAAATAAACATCTTCCAGATATACACCATTCAAGTAATTGCAAAATATGTGTTGAAACACAAGGAGGATTTTTATTATGGAAACAGGTACAGTAAAATGGTTTAACTCAGAAAAAGGATTTGGATTCATCACTGCAGAAAACGGAAACGATGTATTCGTTCATTTCTCAGCTATCCAAGGCGACGGATTCAAAACTTTAGAAGAAGGCCAAGCAGTAACTTTCGACGTTGAAGAAGGTCAACGCGGACCTCAAGCAACAAACGTTACTAAAGCTTAATTCACCTATATTAAAAATAAAAGTCCAGACATTTATGTGTCTGGGCTTTTTTGTCTTTTTTTCCTTAAAAAGCGATGAGAGTATTTTTCTGCACTTTGTAGTATAATTTCAAAAGAACATTAGAGGCAGGAGAAGAGGAAGATATTTTGAAACCAAGAACTTATGCAGTCGTTGATATCGAGACGACTGGGACGAATCCAAAAGAAGATCGGATCATCCAATTTGGCTGCGTCATGATTGAAGCTGGTCGAATCACTTCACGTTTTTCGATCGATATTCATCCAGGGCGGAAGATTTCAAAACAAATCCAGCATTTAACAGGGATCACGAATCAACGCGTCCAAAAAGCGCCTTATTTTGAAGATGTCGCCCAAACGATTTACAATCTTTTGGCAGACACCATATTTGTCGCGCATAATATTTATTTTGATTATAATTTTTTGAACCATGAACTCATGCGATGTGGACTTCCTAGTTTGAAGATACCGGGCATCGATACCGTAGAACTTGCACAAATTTTCTTGCCGACGGAACCAAGTTTTCGCTTAGCTGATTTGTCAGAAAGCCTTGGCTTTATTCATGAGAATCCTCATCAGGCGGATAGTGATGCCGAAGTGACAGGTCAGCTTCTTTTACTGATCGAAGAACGAATGAGGAAATTGCCAATCATCACATTAGAGCAGATTGCACGATTGAGTAGCCATACAGGAATGGATACGAGTCGTTTCATTTACCACGTGCTTGAAGAAATGAAAGAAAACCCGGAGCCCCTTGATCTCTCATTAGAAATCATCGATGGGCTAGCTTTGCAGAAAAAAGAAGTGGAACTATTCACATCCGTCCATTATGGCGAGCGGACATATCCAAGAAAAAAACAAGCAAAAGAAAAAATGTTTGGTAAAACACTGATGTATCGAAAAGAACAGAACAGGCTGATGAATGCTGTCTACGACCATTTCACAAAAGATGAATCAAAAGATTTGATGATCGAAGCAGCTACAGGAATGGGCAAAACGATTGGTTATCTGTTGCCTTTGAGTTATTTGGCTACACCTGAAAAACCAGCTGTCATCAGCACCGTTTCGCTTGTTTTGCAGCAGCAGATCATGGAAAAAGACATTCCATTACTGAATCAATTGCTAGATCAGCCGATACAACCTGTGATTATCAAAAGCTATCGCCACTATATTGATTTACAGCGTTTTAAAGGTACACTTGTGGAACCGCTGGGACAAAAACAATATGCTTTGTACCAAATGGCTGTCTTAGTTTGGCTAACACAAACGAAGACCGGTGATTTGGATGAATTACATTTAACCAATCTGAACCATGCATTCTTTGCAGATGTCGCGCACAGAGGCACTGGGTTTTTAGCAAGGAATCAGTCGTTTTACAAACAAGACTTTGTGCGTTTCTTGCAAAAGAAAATCAAACAAAGCAATTTTTTGATAGTCAACCATGCATTTTTAGTACAAGAAACACAGCGAAAAGAACCATTGCTTCCAGCTAGTCCTTATTTGTTGATTGATGAAGTGCATCATTTGCCGGAAATTGCTGAAAAAGTAAATGACAAACGACTAAGTATTAACTACTTCCATAAACAAATCCAGCAACTGGAAGAGCCGAATCAGTTATTTGACCGCATACAAAGTTATTTGCCGAAGGAACATGAAGCCTTGCGCTGGTTGTCGATTTATCGAGAAGAACTCTCTGCACTATGCGAAGCGCAGATTTGTGTGGCAGAGGGATTAATGAACTTAGTAAGCAGCAAGCAGCCTAACGGACAATATCCAGAAGAAGTCATGATGACAAAAGAAATGTTGAATCAGCTGCCACTGGAATCTGGAACAGCAATGGATCATCTGCAACTTTTTTATCAAGAGATCCAACAACTACAATCACAGATGCGCTTGACTTTTGAGATTATCCAAGAAAGTTGGACCAACCAGATGCGGATCGATTTAGCAAGTTTATATAGCTTATTTGATCAATTAGACAAGCAATACTTGCTGATGGACCAATGGCTAGAAGACTGGCGAGATCATTTGATCCATTGGTTCGTTCCTGGGAATACAGCACAGCAGATGATTTTTCATCTCCATGATTTTCAAGCAGCTATGTTGCCGTCAACTGTGTGGTATCCTCGATATGACCATATTCTTTATATTGGAGGAACACTGAAGATCGGACCTAATCGACAGTATCTCTCTAAACGACTTGGCATTGAAGCAGCACCTCTTAAAGTGATTGCTTCTCCTTATGATTACGAGAAACAGGCAAGAATCTATGTGCCGAAAGAAGCACCTGCAGTCCATCAAGTCAGCAATCAAGCATATATCGATTATTTAGAAGCAGCACTCACAGGATTGATTGAACAAGAAGATCGGCCGATCCTTGTTTTATTCACTTCTCATGATGTTTTACAAAAGGTATATCAGAAAATGCATTTGTCTATGCTAGAAAAAGGACGTGAAATTCTTGCTCAAGGATTTGGCGGAAGTCGGGAAAAACTTTTGAAACGCTTCATTTTGTCAGAAAAAAGCGTCTTATTTGGTGCTGACAGCTTTTGGGAAGGTGTAGATTTACCTGGAGATGCTTTACAGATTGTTGTAGTCACACGTTTACCCTTCGACAACCCGTTACGTCCGATGGTCAAAGCTAGGAATGCTTATCTGGAATCAGAGGGGATCAATCCTTTTTATCAGGAATCCGTGCCTAAAGCAGCTTTGAAGTTACGCCAAGCATTAGGTCGTTTGATAAGGACGGAGACAGATCGTGGCGTATTACTTATTTTGGATCGGAGATTAGTCACTGCAAAATATGGTGCACGAATCATCCATGCATTACCGAAAAAAGTACCGATAAAAGAGCTAGCTATGGATGAAATCTATCAGGATATCCATGAATTCTTAAAGAAAAATGAAGAAGGAAGTTAATGGTGCCGTCTTTTTTCATCATTAAAATCTGCTATAATGAAAAGGAATGAAGATAAAGGAGCGACGACCCTTGAAGAAAAAACAGACAAAGGAAAAAACGATTAATCGCGTATTGCTTGGCTTGATTGTATTTTTATTAGCGGTCATCGTGATCAGCTCGATTTTTTACTTGCGTTCCAGTCGTCCGGCGGTCCAGGCGAAAAAAGAAGCAGTAGAAATCGCAAAGAAATATGCAAATCTCGAGGAAGCCGATCATTTTTACTGGTTTACTCGAAAGAAAACGTACTTTTCATTGACGGGTACGAATGATAAAGGAAAAGAAATCGCCGTTATCATTCCTAAATCTGGTGAAAAAGTAAAAGTATTGGATCAAACGAAGGGATTGACTGAAAACGAAGCGAAACAAACAATTGCTGCAGCTCATCCTGAAATCCAAATCGAAAAAGCAGCTTTAGGAATGTACGATGATCAGCCTGTATGGGAAGTAGTAGGAAAAGAAACAAATGGAAAATTGAATTATTACCTGATTGGTTTTGAATCAGGAGATGAAGTCAAGACGATCAAGGGAATTTAATAGGTAAAGGAATGAATGGGATGGAGTTATCAAAAAGAACGAAACGATTAGAACCATCTGTTACTTTGGCAGCTGCGGCAAAAGCCAAGGCGTTAAAAGCAAAAGGAAGAGATGTGCTGAGTTTGACTGTGGGAGAACCGGATTTTGCGACACCAGAAAACATCCAAGAAGCAGCAATCGAAGCAATCCGCAACGGAAAAGCTAGCTATTATACACCAACAGCAGGAATCCCAGAACTTCGACAGGCAATCGTTGATTATCTGAAGAAAAACGATGGACTTGTCTATGAATCTTCACAAACGGTCGTAACAAATGGCGCGAAATTTGCTTTGTATACACTTTTTCAAACAATCTTGGACCCACAAGATGAAGTCATCATTCCTGTGCCTTATTGGGTCAGTTATGGCGAGCAAGTGAAACTGGCAGAAGGTCTTCCTGTCTTTGTGAAAGGGAAAGAATCTAATAACTGGAAAGTTACTGTTGAACAGTTAGAACAAGCACGTTCAGGAAAAACAAAAGCCGTGATCATCAATTCGCCATCGAATCCGACTGGAATGATTTATAGCAAGAATGAACTGCAGGCAATTGGTGAATGGGCAGTAAAAAATGATATTTTGATAGTTGCTGATGATATTTATGGTCGTTTAGTTTATAATGGCAATGAGTTTACTCCAATTGCAACGATTTCAGAAGCAATCAAAAATCAGACCATCATCATCAATGGCGTGTCTAAGACCTATGCGATGACAGGCTGGCGCATCGGTTATGCGGTTGGGAATCCTGAAATTATCAATGGAATGATTGCTATTGCTTCCCAGTCAACTAGCAATCCGACCGCAGTCAGTCAATATGCAGCTGTTGAAGCATTGAAAGGTGAGCAAGATACAGTGGAAGAAATGCGGAATGCCTTTGAAGAACGCCTGAATACGTTATATCCGCTTGTGGCAGAACTGCCAGGTGTTTCTCTTGAAAAGCCGCAAGGAGCTTTCTATCTTTTTCCTAATGTAAAAGAAACGCTACGCATGTGTAAGTATGAAAATGTCACACAATGGGTAGAAGATCTTTTAGAAGAAACAGGAGTAGCACTTGTGACTGGCGAAGGCTTTGGGGCACCAGAAAATGTCCGCATGAGTTATGCGACTGATCGTGCTACGTTAGAAGAAGCGGTACGCAGAATCAAGCAATTTATTGAGAGTAAAAGTCAAAATTAATCCTGAAGAAATTCAAGGAATATAAAAGGAGAGTCATACGTGGAACAAATTCAAATCATCGATTCGAAAAACCATGTGGGAGAAACAGTAACAATCGGCGCTTGGGTCGCAAATAAACGATCAAGCGGAAAAATCGCATTTTTACAATTAAGAGATGGAACAGCCTTTTTCCAAGGGGTGGTTGTAAAAAGCGAAGTGCCAGAAGAAGTTTTCCAAACAGCTAAAAATCTGCACCAAGAAACATCTGTGCTAGTAACTGGAGAAATCCGTGAAGACAGCCGTTCAAAATTCGGTTATGAAATCGGGATTACAAATGTGGAAGTAGTAAGCGAGAGCCATGATTATCCAATCACACCAAAAGAACACGGAACAGATTTCTTGATGGATCATCGTCATTTATGGCTACGTTCTTCAAGACAACATGCGATCATGCAAATCAGAAATGAAATCATTCGTGCAACGTATGAATTCTTTAATCAACATCATTTTGTCAAAATCGATCCGCCAATCTTGACTGGTTCAGCACCAGAAGGCACAACGGATCTATTCGAAACAAACTACTTTGATCAAAAAGCCTATTTATCTCAAAGTGGCCAATTATATATGGAAGCTGCTGCTATGGCTTTCGGAAAAGTCTTTTCATTCGGTCCGACTTTCCGTGCTGAAAAATCAAAGACACGTCGTCACTTGATTGAATTCTGGATGATCGAACCAGAAATGGCCTTCACTCACCAAGAAGAAAGTTTAGAAGTACAGGAGCAATATGTAGCCTTCTTAGTACAAAATGTTTTAGATCATTGCGAATACGCATTGGATGTACTAGGACGAGACAAAGAAGTCTTAAAAACTTATACAAAATTGCCATTCCCTCGTATTACTTACGATGATGCAATCGAATTACTGAAGAAAAATGGATTTGATGACATCGAATGGGGCGAAGATTTTGGTTCACCTCATGAAACGTTCATTGCAAATTCATTCGAACAACCTGTCTTTATCCTAAACTATCCAAAAGCCATCAAGCCATTCTACATGAAACCACATCCAACAAGAGAAGACGTGGTGATCTGTGCAGATATGATCGCACCAGAAGGCTACGGTGAAATCATTGGCGGAAGCGAACGGGCAACGGACTATGATTTCTTGTTAGAACAAATCCGTAATCACGGTTTGGATGAAAAAGAATATTCATGGTACCTTGATTTACGTAAATACGGTTCTGTTCCGCACTCTGGCTTTGGTCTAGGTCTTGAACGAACAGTCACTTGGATTGCTGGTATTGACCATGTGCGTGAAGCTATTCCATTCCCACGTTTGTTGAACCGAATTTATCCATAAGAAGTGATGAAAAAGCTGTTTAGTTTCGAGTAGTAAGAAAAATTTTGTGAAAATGGCTTTCCACATTTTTGCATAAATTTGGCTTAATACCGAGAAACTGGCTTTTGAACACCGTTTAAGGAAGAGGTTGTGAAATCAGTGCCTTGACCTGAGTATTAGAGAAACAAAACGGAAAAATAGCTTCTCATATTTTACCGTTTTTTGAGCTAATATCGAGGGTCAGCTGATTGAACACCGTTTATTCTAAAAAAGAACTGCGAACTCTCGCAGTTCTTTTTTTAAAATATGGGATAAAGGAAGTTTCCAGCAGACAAGAGAAGAGAGCAAAAGAAATTGCTATTTGATTCACAAGGTTCTATAATGAAATCGCGATCAATCAAACATATACAAAGAAGGCGATTCAAATGGAAATTCGATTTGATGATGCTTCTGCTGCTGAAATAAAGCAGTATCTAGCACCTGGAAACAAACTAATATTAACATTCGAAGATGGAGTAGGTCCGTATTCTCAGCATGCAATGATCCACATGCAAGTTCAATTCACCCTTGGAATCATCGGATCAGATATGTCGACAGAAAGTTATGACCAATCTATCCCAAGCAATCTAGGAGAGATATTAGTAAAGGGATATTCGTTGGCAGACTTAGATGAGCATATGAATATACGTTTTGATGCTTCTCGTCATATTTTGAGTTTGACGGGCGACAGTGGGCTGATTGACGGAAACTTAGGTCTGATCGATTTCACTGAATCAAACAACGAAGGAATCAAGAAAAATACGGCACGTTAAGAAAAAAGCATAAAAAACTAGGCACTTGCTGAGTATTCATCCAATCGTTTGAAGAAACTAGGCGGGTGTCTTTTTTTATACATCTATTTTCTCTTTCGTCTTGGTAGAGCTTATGGGATAATATAAAGAAGAAAATCGTCGTTTTATTCAAAAAGGAGTTTTTGACAAATGAAAACACGTGTGTTATTTATTGGTGACAGCATTACAGACGCAGGAAGAGACCGTTCAGAAGCAACGGATCTAGGTAAAGGGTATCCGCTTTTGATTGCCGGGAAACTAATCTCACAATATCCAACGATGGAATTTGAATGTATAAACCGTGGGATAGGAGGAGACAAAATTGCAGATCTGCAAGCACGCTGGCAAAAAGATTGTTTAGCTCTGCAACCTGATTATGTATCGATTTTGATTGGAATCAATGATACGTGGCATAATACTGGAGATCAAGCTATATTCGGCACTGAGAAATCTGTGCAGCAATTTGAATCCGTTTATCGAGAGTTACTAAATGAACTTCAAGCAGCTGGAATCTGCAATATCGTCTTAATGGAGCCTTTTGTACTTCCTGTGACAAATGATCGTTATGGGTGGCGCAAAGACTTAGACCCTAAGATCCAAACCGTTCGTAAACTCGCAAAAGAATATGGCACATTGCTGATTCCTTTAGATGGGATATTCAATGCTTTAGGAATCGCTTATGGTTTTTCGAAATATACAAAAGAAGATGGCGTGCATCCAACGATTGGCGGACACGAGATTATTGCACAAAGTTGGATAGATGCGATTTCCGCAGTTGATTTTTTTAGTGGAAATAAAAATGAACGAAAGAAAAGGGAGAAATGATGGAAATACGAAGGGCAGTAAAAGAAGATCTCCCTCAAATCAATCAGCTGATTACTGATCATCCAGAATCATTCGTAAAAGTAAAAACGGCAGCTGAACTACATGATAGGAATAAACTATTGATCGTTGCTGTAACAAAAGAAAACCGGATCATCGGTTTTGCGCAAGCAGATGAACAGCAATCAGAAGAACGGGTGGATCAGCGACCAGCAGGAAAACTAATCCAACACACATTAGTAACAAAAGAAAAAACGGAAGAAATCCAAAAAAGATTTGCGGAATACTTGATGCTGGAAGCTAAAAAACGAAAAATCAAATCGTTTTTTGTCCAGTTCTAATTAAAAACAGTAATAAAAGGAGAAATACAATGAGTTGTTTAGGAAATGTCATCTGGTTCATATTTGGCGGACTAATTGGGGGTCTTAGCTGGTTAGCAGCAGGGGTACTTTGGTGTATCACGATCATTGGTATCCCTATCGGTATGCAGTGTTTTAAAATCGCCTCCCTTTCTTTTGCGCCTTTTGGCAAAGAAGTAATTTACCACCAGTCCGGCATGTCATTGATTGTCAACATCATCTGGCTGATCGTTTCAGGTCTCCCAATTGCTCTTGGACATGTCGTCAGCGGCATCCTTCTATGTATCACGATTATAGGGATACCATTTGCAAAGCAATCTTTCAAACTTGCTCGATTGGCGTTGATGCCATTTGGTGCAGAGATTATATAAGTCAGGATGTTCTAAAAGAGTGTCCTAAACATGTTTTATGAACGAGAGAACTGGATGAAACACAACTATCACGTGTTTGATCTGGTTCTTTTTATGTTTTGAAAACTCATTTTTTCTTTCGGATACCTTGACATATGAATGTACATTCATTTATAATTAGTTATGAAGAGATATTCATATGTTAAGGCGAGGAGGTCATTAAAATGAAAAGTTACAGATTAGAAGGTTTAGACTGTGCGAACTGTGCGATGAAAATCGAAAAAGGAGTCCAGCAAATCGATGGAGTCAAGGAAGCAACGGTAAATTTCACTTCTGGAAAACTAACGATTGACGTAGAGGAAGATCGATTAGCTGCGGTTGAACAGGAAACGAAAAAAGTAGTGAGGGAATTAGAACCAGATGTCAAGGTAACAGAAATAGACAAGGAAAAAGTATCTGAACATGGAAATGAAAAAGAGAGAAACACGCTGATCCGGATTTTATTTTCACTTGCAGGTATCGCTGTCTTGCTATTATTTGATTTTAATGAACCAATTCGTTTGATAGGGTATTTATTGATTTATCTGCTGATAGGATATGATGTAGTGAAAAAAGCGGTGATGAATATCGTCAAAGGACAAATCTTTGATGAAAATTTCCTCATGTCTGTTGCTACAATCGGCGCTATGTTGATCGGTGAATATCCAGAAGCCGTAGCAGTGATGCTATTTTATCAAATCGGCGAATATTTTCAAGGATTGGCAGTCAATCATTCAAGAAAATCAATTCGTGAATTGATGGCTATCCGTCCAGAAACAGCGCACATACAGACAGCAGAAGGATTGATGACCGTGAATCCTGAAGACGTGCGGATTGGTCAGTATGTACTTGTTAAGCCTGGTGAACGTGTACCGTTAGATGGAACGATCATCGAAGGAGAATCATTAGTCGATACATCCGCACTTACAGGTGAATCCGTTCCTAAATCTGTATATGTTGGCGAAACAGTATTAAGTGGATTTATCAATAAAAATAAACCATTTTTAGTTCAAGTAGAAAAATCCTATGAAAATTCTACCATCAGTAAATTATTAGAATTAGTAGAAAATGCCAGCAGCAAAAAAGCACCAGCTGAAAATTTCATTACCAAATTCGCGCGATATTATACACCAGTCGTTGTAGGGTTGGCCGTCTTATTGGCTGTTTTACCTCCAATAGTTTCTGGAGCGGCGTTTTCTGAATGGATCTATCGGGCGTTGACATTTTTAGTGATCTCATGTCCATGTGCATTAGTGATTTCCGTACCACTTAGTTTCTTTGGTGGAATCGGCGGAGCAAGTAAAATTGGTGTATTAATAAAAGGTTCAAATTATTTGGAATTGCTTGCACAAACTGAGACAGTGATATTCGATAAAACTGGCACATTAACGAAAGGCGACTTTTCGATCCAGACGATCGATCCAACAGGAATTGATCCAAAGAAATTTATGCAATATGTTGCAAGTGCAGAACAGTTTTCTACACATCCGATTGCGCAATCCGTTTTAGAAGGCTACGAAGGTCCGCTTTTACCGGCAACAAATATCCAAGAATTTGCAGGTGAAGGGATCTTAGCTGAAGTTGACAGCAAACAAATAATAGTAGGTAATCACAAATTGATGGAAAGGTTTGAGATCTCTTTTCCTTCAAGTCAAGAAATCGGTACATTGCTTTATATAGCAATCGACCAAAGTTATAGTGGTTATCTTGTCATTGCGGATACCTTGAAAGAAGATGCCGTAGACGCATTGGTTCAACTAAAACAGGCTGGTGTCAAGCACACAGTCATGTTGACAGGTGATTCGAAAAAAATCGCTGATCATATCGGGAAGCAAGTTGGCGTGGACAAGATATACAGTGAACTACTCCCAGAAGATAAAGTACAGCGGTTAGAGGAAATCTTACAAAGAAGCAATAAAAAGACCGCCTTTGTCGGAGATGGAATCAACGATGCACCAGTGCTAGCAAGAGCAGATGTAGGGATTGCAATGGGTGGGTTAGGAAGCGATGCTGCAATTGAAGCAGCAGATGTAGTCATCATGAACGATCAACCATCGAAGATTGCAGATGCGATCCAGTTAGCAAAGAAAACATTGAAGATCGTCAAGCAGAACATTGTTTTTGCTATTGGGATAAAAATATTGGTACTTGCCTTAGGTGCTTTTGGTTTTGCAACAATGGGAGATGCAGTATTTGCAGATGTCGGGGTAACAGTCCTAGCTGTTTTGAATGCCATGCGAAGCTTACATGTAAAAAATAAATATTGACCAGTAGAGAGGACGAATGAGCGTCCTCTTTTTTTATACCTTTTTCTTAATAAAAGAATACAAAGAAAATGGCTAAGATTATAAAATAACTGATGTTTTTAATTTTGCAGAAAATTCAAAATTGCTTTAAATACAATAAAATCAATGAAATGAAAGAAAACAACTCCTTTTTTTGATGGAAAAAAATATGAAAAAATGATGTGTATTAAATAAAAGAATACACACATAAAATAACGCTGTCTTGTAAGTTTGTTAAAAATTGAATATGATTACATTTGGTTAACAAATTTTTATTATAAAGGAGAGAACGAATGAACAATAAACAATTACGCTGGTTCACTGTTGCGTTAATTGCATTCAACATGGTTTGGGGCATGGGGAATGTAGTTAATAACTATGCCCAGCAAGGAGTATCAGTTGTCACCTCTTGGCTATTGATTCTAGCCATTTATTTCATTCCATACGCATTGATCGTTGGACAATTAGGATCAGCCTTCAAGGATAGTAAAGGAGGCGTCAGTTCATGGGTCGAAAATACGACATCCAATAAACGACTGGCATATTATGCTGCTTGGACTTACTGGGTCGTGCATATTCCTTATTTGGCACAAAAACCTCAAGCCATCCTGATTGCAGGGGGTTGGGCGGTCCAAGGAAATGGAAATATCGTAAATACGATGTCAGTCCAAATGGTAGCAGTTATTTCACTTATTATATTTCTTGCCTTTTTATATTTATCAACAAAAGGACTTTCTACGTTGAAAGTGATCGGCGGATTAGCCGGAACAGCGATGTTCGTTATGTCGATCTTATTTATTCTTTTAGCAGTAACGGCACCGTTCATCAACCCAACGATGGAATTTGCCACACCGCATATGAATCAAGTGAAAACATATATTCCAACCTTTGACTTCAGTTATTTCACAACCGTCTCTATGTTAGTGTTTGCAGTTGGAGGAGCGGAAAAAATATCCCCTTATGTCAACTCTACAAGAAACCCTGCAAAAGAATTTCCTAAAGGGATGATTTTCTTAGCAGCAATGGTAGGGATTTGTGCTGTATTAGGTTCAGTCGCAATGGGCATGCTGTTTGCTAGCGATAATATCCCTAAAGACTTGATGGCAAATGGGGCATACAGTGCTTTTCAAATTTTAGGTAATTACTATGGTATCGGTAACTCATTGATGATTATTTACGCATTGACAAATATGATCGGGCAAATCTCCGCATTAGCCTTTTCAATCGATGCACCGTTAAAAATCTTGTTAGCAGATGCAGATCCAGAATTCGTACCAAACTGGCTACGTAAACGTAGTCATAAAGGTACATTAGTAAACGGCTATCTTTTGACAGGTATCCTAGTAGGAATCATTATTTTGCTGCCAATCTTCGGTATCAAAGATATGAATGAATTAGTTAAATGGTTGACGAACTTGAACTCAGTTGTTATGCCAATGCGTTACCTATGGGTATTCTTGGCGTATATGATGTTGAATAAAGCTTATAAGAAATTCAATTCTGAATATAAATTTGTCAAAAATCCAAAAATCGGGTTTATCTTCGGTGCTTGGTGCTTTGCCTTCACTGCGTTCGCCTGTATCTTAGGAATGGTGCCAAAAGTAGATTATACTGCGGATCCTAAAGCATGGTGGTTCCAGCTATTCACGAATATCATCACACCAATCGTCTTGATCTTATTAGGCATGATCTTGCCAGCTATCGCTCGTCGAGACAAAAATAAAGAAATCACTGAGCCAGAAACTGTGGTTCAGTCTTAAAATAAAATTACTTCTTGCAAGAGTAGGCGTGTAGAGCCAACTCTTGTTTTTTTGTGGCGTTATAAATGGTATGATCGAACCAAATTCCAAAGAGAAGTGAGGGAGGAAAATGAAGATCATCGTGATTGGACAAAGTGGGTCGGGAAAATCGACCCTCGCAAGGAAGATCAAAGAAATCACGGGCTTTCCGCTACTGCCGCTAGACCTTTTATGGCATACAACAGATTACAGTATTCAGGCAAAAAAGTGGTTTTTGCAAGAACAGCAATCGTTTATGGTATCTAATCCGTCATGGATCGTTGAAGGAAATTATACTTCTACGTTAGAAGAGAGAATCAAAGAAGCAGATAAAATCATTTGGCTTAAAGTGCCGCGTTATGTCGCCATCTACCGAGTAGTTTGGCGTTCTCTAAAAAGAAAGATAAACAAAAAATCACGGCCAGATATGCCTGAAGCATTTACAGAGAAACTAAATAGGGAATACGTAGAATTTTTATCTTTTATCTGGCATTTTGAAGAAAACAATGAATTGAAAATACAACAGCTGATCCAAGAAAACCATGCACGAAACAAACTGATCATCCTTAAAACAAGAGGGGAAAAACAAGAATTTTTAACTAAATTGAAAATAGAGAGCAAAAATAATTGACAGTTTTTGTTTACAAGTGTAATCTGTATTCATAAGTTATTGATTACATTTGTAAACGAAAGGTGTGAAATAAATGGAGAAAGTCAAAACGCCGGTAAAAATCAGCGATTCAGAATGGGAGATCATGCGGGTTATTTGGACACTTGGACAGACGACTGCTCAAGAAATCACGCAGATCTTAGCTGATTCGATGGATTGGAAACCAGCAACGATCAAAACTTTGCTGGGACGTTTGGTAAAAAAAGAAGTGATCTGGACAGAACAAGAAGGAAAAAAATTCATTTATCATCCAGCTGTCTCAGAGATGGAAACAGTTCGTAGTGCGACGGAAAATCTTTTTTCCCATATCTGTGCAAAAAGGATTGGAGAGACGATTGCGGATCTAGTAGAAGAAGCTACTTTGACTCAAGAAGATATCAATGAAATCTTGAAACAATTAGAACAAAAGCAACCAGTCGAAACAATCGAATGTAACTGTATCCCAGGTCAATGTGAATGTAAACAACATCAATAGGAGGAAGAAAAAATGAAACAACAATTTTCAATCGAAGGTATGAGCTGCAATCATTGTGTTGCAAGAGTCGAAGAAGCGGTAAGCGCACTTGACGGCGTACAGAAAGTAAAAGTGAACTTGAAAAAAGCAAACGGTACAGTCAAGTTTGATGAAACAAAAGTCCAATCCGAAAAGATCTGTCAAGCAATCAATGGATTGGGATATAAAGCAGAGGTGATTTGATGGCAGCAGCAGAAACCAAAATGGACACATTCGTTATTACAGGTATGACTTGTGCAAATTGTTCTGCTAGGATCGAAAAAGAGCTGAACGGACAACCTGGTGTTGTCAATGCCACAGTCAACTTGGCCACTGAAAAAGCAAGTGTCAAATATGAAGGGACGACCACTGAAAAATTAATCCAAAGCGTAGAGAATATCGGCTATGGTGCGATTTTGTACGATGAAGCCCATAAACAAAAAATTGCGGAAGAAAAGCAAGCATATTTGAAAAAAATGCTATTCGATCTTGTATTGAGTACGATTTTGACTTTGCCATTGATGCTGTCAATGATTGCCATGATGTTGGGGAGCCATGCGGTAATTGTTCACTTTTTTCATCTGCCAATCGTTCAGTTAGTTCTGTCTACACCTGTCCAATTTTATGTTGGTGCTCGTTTTTATAAAGGGGCGTATCATGCAATCAAGACGAAAGCACCAAATATGGATGTACTGGTAGCAATCGGAACATCAGCTGCTTTTGCATTGAGCATTTACAATGGATTTTTCCGTGGACATCCCCAAGATCTTTATTTTGAAAGCAGCAGTATGATCATCACGTTGATTTTGCTCGGCAAATATTTGGAACATACAGCAAAAACGAAAACAGGTAATGCAATCAAACAATTGATGTCTCTTCAAACAAAAACAGCTCAAGTAATAAGAAACGGTAAAGAAGAAACGTTAGCGATTGAAGAAGTCGTCGTTGGCGATCAGCTAGTCATCCGTCCTGGTGAGCAGATCCCAGCAGATGGTCGAATCATTTCAGGAAGTAGTGCGATCGATGAAAGTATGCTTACTGGCGAAAGTCTTCCTGTAGAAAAGAATCCAGATGACACACTCTTTGGCGGAACGATCAATACGAATGGTCTGCTTCATATGGCAGTCACACAAGTTGGTAAGCAGACAGTTTTAGCTCAAATCATCCAAATGGTGGAAGACGCTCAAGGAAGCAAAGCACCAATTCAAAAAATCGCGGATCGAATCTCAGGGATTTTTGTTCCGATCGTTTTAGTCATTGCATTCATCACGCTAGTGGCGACAGGTTTGATCACGGGTGATTGGCAACTTGCATTGATCCATAGCGTCTCTGTATTAGTCATTGCGTGTCCATGTGCATTAGGTTTAGCGACTCCAACAGCTATCATGGTAGGAACGGGTGTTGGCGCACGAAACGGAATCTTAATTAAAGGCGGAGAAGCATTAGAAGCAGCTGCTCACTTAGACAGCATTGTTTTGGATAAAACTGGAACGATTACAGAAGGAAAGCCCAAAGTTACAGATCTAGTCGGTTCTAAAGAAGTCCTATCTATTTTTTATACTTTAGAACAAGCTTCTGAACATCCACTAGGTAAAGCAATCGTGGAATACGGAAAACTGCAAGAAGCAGCAACATACGATATGATTGATTTTACAGCTCATCCAGGTGCTGGAATCAGCGGTACGATTAACGGAGTACGCTATTTTGCGGGTACACGTAAACGATTAATTGAATTGAACCTATCATTTGATGAATACCAAGAACACGCGTTAGAATTAGAACAGCAGGGAAAAACAGTCATGTTTTTAGCTGATGAAAAGCAAGTGATCGGGCTGATTGCCGTGGCAGATCAAATCAAACAAGAAGCCAAACAAGCAATCAAGCAGTTACAGGATAAAGGATTAGATGTCTTTATGCTGACAGGAGACAACAAACTGGCAGCCGAAACGATCGGTAAACAAGTGGGTATTGATCCAATGCACATCTTTGCCGAAGTACTTCCAGAGGATAAAGCAGCCTATGTGGAAAAACTGCAGAAAGATGGCAAAAAAGTCGGTATGGCAGGTGATGGAATCAATGATGCGCCAGCTCTCGCATTAGCTGATGTTGGTATGGCAATGGGAAGTGGAACGGACATCGCGATGGAAACAGCAGATGTAACGCTGATGAATAGTAGTTTGGCGTCCATTGCTCAAACAATCGAGTTGTCTAGAATGACATTGAGAAAAATCAAACAAAATCTTTTCTGGGCTTTTGTCTATAATACGATTGGCATTCCTTTTGCTGCATTAGGCTTTTTGAATCCAATCATTGCAGGAGGAGCGATGGCGTTTAGTTCCGTCAGTGTATTGTTGAACTCCCTGAGCTTAAATCGGCACATGAAAAAGTAAGAGAAGGGATGGAGTAAAAATGAACGGGAACGATATGGAGAAAAAACAGGAGCATAAAAAAGAAGCAGGAAACAAAGAAAGTGCTCATTCAAACGAAAAACAGATGGAGATGAAGCATGACCATAGCCAGATGGACCATTCAATGCATATGGGACATAACCATGGAGATATAGCGGACAGCAAAGAAATGGACCATTCGATGCACATGGATCACGAACATGGCGGTATGGATCATTCCATGCACATGGGGAATTTCAAACAAAAATTTTGGCTATCGCTTATCCTAGCTATCCCAATCATTCTTTTTTCACCGATGATGGGAATGGAATTTCCCTTCCAAATAACATTTCCTGGTTCGGATTGGCTCGTACTGATCTTAGCAACTATACTGTTTATCTATGGCGGACAGCCATTTTTAAGCGGAGCAAAAATGGAATTGAAACAAAAAAGTCCTGCTATGATGACGCTGATCGCGATGGGGATTACAGTTGCATATATTTATAGTGTCTATTCGTTTATCGCGAATCTGATCAATCCTCATACGCACGTCATGGATTTCTTCTGGGAATTAGCTACATTGATCGTCATTATGTTGCTAGGTCACTGGATCGAAATGAACGCTGTTTCGAATGCCAGCAATGCTTTACAAAAACTAGCAGAATTACTGCCAGAATCAGTGAAACGCTTGACGAAAGAAGGAAAAGAAGAGACAGTCTCACTAAAAGAAGTAAAGGAAGGCGATCATTTGATCGTCCGTTCCGGTGACAAAATGCCAACAGATGGTGTTATCTTGAAAGGTGAAACAATCGTTGACGAATCAGCTGTGACTGGCGAATCAAAAGGAATCAAAAAACGAGCCAATGACAAAGTGATCGGCGGTTCTATCAATGGGGATGGAACGATCGAAATCGAAGTAACTGGAACTGGTGAAAATGGGTATCTAGCGAAGGTTATGGAAATGGTGCGAAAAGCACAAGGAGAAAAATCTAAGCTAGAGTCATTATCAGATAAAGTGGCAAAATGGCTGTTTTATGTTGCCTTAATTGTCGGTATCTTGGCATTTATCGCATGGTTGTTCTTGACAGATCTTCCTAATGCATTGGAACGCATGGTGACTGTCTTTATCATCGCCTGTCCTCATGCTCTGGGTTTAGCTATCCCATTAGTTGTTGCTCGTTCCACATCGATCGCCGCTAAAAACGGATTGCTATTGAAAAACCGCAACGCACTGGAGCAAGCCAATGATCTAGATGTGATCATGTTGGACAAAACCGGGACACTGACAGAAGGAAAATTTACGGTAACGGGTGTCGAAGTTCTTGATGATGCGTTCAATAAAAATGAAATCCTTCAATATTTAGGAGCATTGGAAGCGAATGCCAATCATCCATTGGCTGTTGGCATTATGAATTATTTGAAAGAACATGAAATCAAGCCTTATCAAGCCGAAAATCTAAAAAATCTTTCAGGAGTTGGGCTAGAGGCAACAGTCAAAAACCAACAAGTGAAAATAGTTAATGAAAAAGAAGTTGAGCGTCTCGGATTAAACGTAGAACAAGCATTATTGAAACCTTACCAAGAACAAGGAAATACCATCAGCTTCCTGATTTTAGAAAATCATCTAGCTGCAATCGTTGCTTTAGGTGACGTAGTAAAAACAGAAGCAAAAGAGTTTATCCGAACATTGAAGGAAAGAAAAATCACTCCAGTCATGCTTACTGGCGACAATAAAAATGCTGCTCAAGCAGTAGCAGATTATTTAGGAATCGAAGAATATTACGGCGGTTTATTACCAGATGATAAAGAAGCTGTTGTCCAGAGATATCTTGACCAAGGGAAAAAAGTAATCATGGTGGGTGATGGGATCAATGATGCGCCAAGTTTAGCCCGTGCTTCTATTGGGATGGCAATAGGTGCAGGAACAGATATCGCGATCGATTCTGCGGATGTCGTCTTGACAAACAGTGATCCAAAAGATATTTTGCATTTCCTTGATTTAGCTAAGCAAACGCGAAAGAAAATGATCCAGAACCTCTGGTGGGGAGCAGGGTACAATATTCTCGCAATCCCACTAGCAGCCGGAATACTTGCACCAATTGGTATCCTATTAAGTCCAGCAGTTGGTGCTGTCTTGATGTCATTAAGTACGGTAGTCGTAGCGCTGAATGCTTTGACATTGAAAATCAAATAATAATGAAAAAAAAGGCTGGGACAGAAGCGTTTAACTCCAAGAAATAAGAAGAAATTCACGAAAATTGCTTTTCAAATTTTTGTGAATTTCAGCTTATTTCCGAAGGAGTTGCTTCTGCTTCCGCCGTTTATACGTTTTTAGAGCGTGAGACAAAAGTGTTCTTTACTTTTGCCCCACGCTCTTTTTTTACGAATAATCGATGCTCAATCAGCTGGTTCTCGGCATTCCAGAAGTAGATTCTCCAGGAATTTTATCTTATTTTTTGAAGCTGCTCCCTTTTGTCATAACCTTTTTGTATACCGTTTTTCTTATTATATGCGTTAGTTCTAAATAGGTTTTTTTATCAAATTTTACCGGATCTGCTTGTCGCCCATATATTTCTGCTTCATATTGAGCAGTTAATCGAATGAAACGTTGATCTAGATTGAATGTTTGTTCTATTCGTTGGCTGTATGCCTGCAAAGATTCTGCGAGGGTGCGCGGTACCAGTGTTTCCAAATGGTGGAGAAGTTTTTGATACGCAACCGCATTAGTAGAAGCAAAAAAATGAAGATAGATAAGATAACTTGTCCAGCGCAGAGATTTTCTAAATAACAATAGAAAGAACAACAAGACGGATAAACACACCCCAAGGCTGAATAAGACGATTTTATAAGACGGTGTGAGCGTCGTGTTATCTGACGAAATAGTCGCAGGTCTCTCACTCGTAATAGTTTCTGCTATATTTTCGCTTTCTTTTGGTTGTTCTTCAGCAGATTGGACGGTTTCTGTTGTTTCAGCGGCTGGTTGTGAAACAGTTGGATTGGCAAATGAAGGGGTTGGTTCAAATGGAAGCCAGCCAAACCCAGGAAAGTACACCTCTGGCCAAGAATGAGCATGACTATTGAGAATGCTGTATTCCTCATTTCCTTGCTCATCTGTACCTGTTCTAATCCCATCCGTAAAACCTTTTGTCCACCGAGCAGGGATGCCTAGTGTGCGAAGAAGGACGACCATAGAAGTTGAAAAGTTGTCACAATAGCCGACTTTTGAATCGAAGAGGAAATAATCTACATAATCGCGTTCTTTAGGCGTATGTCCGGTATCCGTTTTGGAATAGCGAAAATTCCCGCTTGTTTTCAAATACTGTTCGACAGCTTCGACTTTACGAATTAAAGTTGCTTCATTTTTGGTCAATTCGATCGCCAAGTCCTCAATGCGTTGAGGCAACCCTTTCGGCAACTGAAGATTTGTCTGTTGATTTTCTAAATCATCGGCCGCTAACTGACTGCTTTTTAATTCTTCTCTCGTAAAAGCTAATCTTTCTGTTTGTAAGGACGCCAATCGCGTCGATTCATTCGGGACAGGGATGAATCGTTGGCTTTCAGGCAAATAGTAAAGCGTTTGTCCACTGGCTAATGAAAAATCAGTCAAGGCAGTATTTCCATATGGATAAGGTAAGAAAGCTTGGTTTTTTAGCGTCAATGTAATGTTTTCTTTTTCTTCCATAACTGTTTGGTAGCTTGTGATATCAACAGGAAATTCTTGGATTGGTTGGATGGGTGCATCCGGATCTTCTACCCATCCAGAACCGGTGTAATGATTCTTATTTTCTATCTTTCAATAGCCGTTTACTTTCTGGTTCGCTGTAAAAACAACTTCACCATTATCATACAATGGACCACCAAGTTGTTCATCATTTTCACTGAAACCCGTTCTGGCACTTCCGGTTAATTGGTACTCATGGAGTGTATCATAAAGCCCTTCATCATTAAGATATTCTCGGATCGGTTCACTCGTTTCCTCAAGAGATTGGTGTACTTTTGGGAGATATAAAGGCAAGATGGCGCTGAAAGTGAACAAACAAATAAGCAGGATCGTAGTAAACGACTGGAATCGAGCGTTTCCCGACAACAATCGGATGGCGAAAAATTGCCTTGCTGCCAAATATACGCATAAAACAGCTACTACCGCAATCATTTCGTACAATAGTTCTTTTTCCCGAAAAACGGTAAGCATCATGAAGTAAGCCATCAACGCAAGAAAGGGTGCATACCAATAGTCGTAATCCACGGTCAAAGTAATAAATAAATAGATCAACAACAATATGAGAAAAAAAGCTGTCTTTTCTGGTAAATAATGAAGTTTACCTTGGGATAGATGGAAGAATTCCTCTGTAACTGACGAAAAAAACTGTACGACCCATAATAAAGAAAATGTCTTTGAAGGAAAATAGGCAAACAAACAGCCAATCATTACTGGCAAAGAAAGCAGCAATCGTACCCATTTTTTAGAAATACAGCAGACAATAAGACATAGGATACCAATAGTTAGGATAAGAGGGGAGCTGTTTTGCAATTGATTAGCTGCTACAAATATCGGAGCACCTACACTTAGTATCATAAAGGAGTAAACGCCGCGCAGGTATTTTTCCCATTTAATCGTCAATCCATTCACCTCCTGGCAGTGAACATACCTTGTCTTTTTTTTGGATCATGATTTGTTTTTCTGCGAAATAAACAAGATAGACCGTTCGATCTTTCGACAATGTTTCGACAGCTTCTGAGACTTCAGGAGAATGCGCAGGAATAAAGAGGACCATTTGTTTTTTTGCATGTTTTTTCAAGTGTGCCAAAAAAGTTTTCTCATCTCCAGCGTTCAAAGAAGCAAAATAGGTATATCCAGGATCTTTGCCATGAAAGGTACGGTCGCCTAATATCAGAAGTTCCAGCTGATTTTCTTTTCTCAGATGCCATAAAGAAAAATACAAATCTAGCAGATGGTCAAATTTCAAGCTAGGTGAACCCCAAAAGCAAAGAAGCGGAGAATATTCTTCTTCTTGATACTCGTATTCGCGGTATAACCATTCTTGACTATGAGCAGACAATTTCCAATCGATTCGGTTAAAAGAATCGCCGGGGCGATAAGAGCGATGTTCTCGAAAATCAAGACCTTTTTGATACGCGTTCAGCTGTTGTTTTTTTTCCAGAACTCTTTGCAATGCTTCTGCTTGAGTCTTATGAAAAGCTGGAAGAACAGTCACAGGAAAAGAAAGCTCTCTTCTTGTCCTTTTTCTAAAAAGTCCTAGACTATCATAGGCTGTAAAAATGACGGTTAATGCTTCATGGAACCCTCTTTCTTTTGGTTGCCAAAGTACTTGGACTTCTTGCGGTTTATTTGTAAGGATCAATATTTCTTGTTTTTTTTCTGCAAAGATCTCTGGAAAGACGATCTGTAGACGAGGGAGAGGGAAAGAAAAAGCTCTCTTTTTGGCTATAGAAAAACTAATCTGTATACTTTTTTTACGATAAACGACTGGCTGGACTGTGCAAGTAACAGAAAGTTTCTTTAGAAAGGTGCTTAATGAAAACACACTCCATGATACATAAAGAGTAAAAAAGGCCAATAAGAACCACCCTAAAGAATTGTTGAATACAAGAGCAAAAAAGACAATGACGAAATATATCAGAAATAACACAAAATTAATGAAATAATCTTTGGCTTTTTCCATTATCTACCTCACGGGAATTGGAATTTGTGCAACAAGGGCATGGATCATTTGTGTCTTTTCGTCTTCCTTCAATGAACGATCGTAAAAAATCAAGCGGTGAGAAAAAACGAAAGGAACTAACTCCTGCAAATCTTTGGGCGTGACGTAATTTCTCCCATGGATCAACGCATAGGCTTTTGCTGCCTGAATAAAGGCAAGGCTTCCTCGTGGACTGATACCAAGCTGGATAGCAGAGTGGGTTCTTGTTGCGGATACTAACTGCAAGGCATAAGATGCCACTTCTGAGCTGACAAAGACATTCGCCACACTTGTTTTTATTTCTTCTATTTCATGACTGTTCAAGACGACCTTCAAATTATCCAACACTTTTTCAAATTTATCCAAAAGTAGCAGAAGTTCGTCGTCAAAAGAAGGATAACCAATTTGTAGTCGGAATAAAAAACGATCGAGCTGTGCTTCCGGCAAAGGATATGTTCCTTCATACTCGATTGGATTTTGTGTAGCTAAGACAAAAAAATGATTGTCTAGGGGGTATGTATTGTTGTCGATCGTTGCATGATTCTCTGCCATTGCTTCTAAAAGTGCTGACTGAGTACGGGGAGTCGTACGATTGATTTCATCTGCTAACAAGATCGTTGTAAAGATTGGCCCCGGACGAAATTCAAACTCTTTTGATTGTGAGTTATAGACGGAAAAGCCCAAAATATCACTAGGAAGAAGATCGGGTGTGCATTGGACTCTGCTAAAGGTTCCTTGCACAGCCTTTGCTAGTGCTTTGACTAGTAATGTTTTACCTACACCGGGAATATCTTCGAACAAGACATGACCACCTGCTAGCAGGGCAACGATCATCAATTGGATAGTAGAACGTTTACCGATGACCGCTTTTTCTAATTCTTGTATCAACTGATCGATTTTTTGTTTGGATTCTTCGATTTTAGCTTCCATTTTCACATCACCTTCTCATGAAATCACTATTTATTTTAATTGTAATGGAAGGGGATACATCCTACAAGTAAAGTGATTTTATTATGTTTTTTTAAAGTACATTTGTTTTAAAATGAGAATACAATTAAATTAAGTAAAATAAAAAATAATGAGAAAAATTTGCGTAATTAAGTAAATAGAAAGGGACTTTTTATCTTTTTAGAAAAGAGCCCTTTCTGATCAAACAATATGTTTAGAAACTAGGTGAGAGATGATCAATGAGATGGCAAAAACTATTATCAAAAAATGCACAGAATTTATTTTCACTAATCAACCTAATGAAAGATCTGATCTGGCGAAAAACGGATTTAGCTGAAGAACTGAAAATCGATGTCAAAACAGTTGATCGGCATCTAAAACGTTTGGCAGAAAGCGACTGTCCAATCCAACTGATTCTTCATAAGAAAACCGTTCAGTTAGTTTATGATCAAGGATATAGCGAACCTTACCTCCTTTTTGTTTTTCTGATCCAATCACCACCTTTTTGTCTACTGAAAAATCTGCTGTTGAATGAACCTTATGAACAGGAGTATGATCGTTCGACACAAGAGCGGTTGAGAAAATGGTTTGGTGAGTATCACCTTTCATTTTCTTATAAAAAAGCGCAGATCTTTGGTTCAGAAAGAAAAATACGGTACCTGCTATTTTGTTTCTTGAAAGATTTCCCCCATTTTTTTGCAGACGATGGAGAGCAATCCTTTTCAGAGACATTCATCCAATTATTGAAGCAACGAAAGGATCCGGCAGAAATCGAGATTTTAGGAGACAGTCGAACCCTTTTCTTTGAGTTGTTTCCAGAATTGCTTTTTAGAGAAGAGCAGATTTTGCCAATAAAAGAAAAAAATTATCTAGCGATTTTGCGCTTGAGCTGTAATCAGATTACTGAAAAACGGTGGGAACGGATAGAAGAGACACAAGACTATCGGAAATTGACGATCGTAACTGAAAAGCTTGACTCGCTGTTTTGGCTGAATAGTGAGTTTGAAAGTGGAAATAAGTCAAAACTGACAAAAGTACTTTACCAAGAATGGCTTCGTTATGTGATTGGTATCCATGACCGACTGGTGGAAGAAGAAGTTCGTTATTATCAGGAAACATTAGAAAAGTTTCCTAATTCCAAAGATAAACTCTATCAATTTCGTCTAGCAATCCAACAAGCACTTGCACACCCCGCAGTTGAATGGGGAATGCTTTTACTTAAGACACTCCAAGAACGGGGGTATTTAGATGTCCATCCTCCTGAAGTGAAAATCGTCTTTTTTTTTCGTTATGAACATCAGGAAGCAAGAAGACTTGCCGGGGTACTGAACAAAACCCTAAGACATCGAAAACGGATCTCGATCCATGTTTGCACTCGAAATAAGCCACCTCGTTATGCAGATCTAGTGATTACGGATCATTTTTTTCCATTAGACCATAATGAAGATCAAAAAACGTATCTGTACCATCCTTCATTTGGTATTGAAAGACTACTTACGGATATCAATTACTGGTTAGGGAAAAACCGATAAAACCTTTGGAAAACAGATCAAAACAAGTCAGTCTATGCTATAATAAAAAGCGATTAGTAAAGGAGGAAATCCATTGGAATTAAAGAAATTAGAAGTTCCCACATCTTCGATCACAGAAGTAAAACGATCGCCGATGGATGTATTTGCTCAAGCGCGAGACGCGGGAACTGGCGTATATATATTTAATCGGGAAAAAGTAGCTGGTGTGATGCTGACCCAAGAACAATACGAAACGCTCTTGCAAGAACTAGATGTCCTTCGTCAAACAGTGAAAGAGGAACTGAAAGAACCAAAGGAAAAAGAAATACATGAAGAATCTGTCAATAAAACAGCTTCCGTCGTATCCAATGCTGAAGGGATGGAAGAGTTGGCTCAAACATTACAGCACTCGCTTATTACGGGTGTGACGATTACAGCAAAAAATCTAGATGAACGAATGGTCGCACTTGGTTTTATTACGAAAAAAACCGGATTTGGCGGGGTCGTGGATATGCTCAGCGAATTGATGAAAACCGGGAAAATCAATTACCAGCTAAGAAGAAAACCGCAAAATCGGACCATCATCGCTGAAATCATAGGGGAGCAAAACAGTCAATCCCAATTGATGGATAAGATCATTATCAAAAAAATTTTTCTACATGAATTATAAGAAAACCCTATATGTACAAAAAGAAGAAAAACAGCTTCTCTTTGTACATATAGGGTTTGTTTTTTTAGGGATGCCGTGCTTTTTTATAAGATAAGGCTACCGCCCATAACGACCCAAGGATTTGTGGAACTAAGTAAATGCCAGCTAGAATCAAAATCAGTTGGGTCGGTTTTAAAGGATGATAAAAGTAACGCCATTCAGCAAAATTGACGCAAAACAAATAGGAAGTGACAGTAGATATAATATTGGCGATAAATAAAGATAAAATACGCCTGCTTTTTTGGAAATAATACCCAGCAAAAAGAGATAAAAATATCAACGTGATGAATCCGCTTACGGAATGATAATGGAAATCAAGCAGTAAAGCGAAATGCACATAAGGAACAAAAGATAAAAGCAATGGAAGATTCTTCCAACACGTTTTTATCATATTTTGTCACCACCTAACAAGTGTTATTATTTTGTTAGTTTTATTGTAAATTGAATCATATAATAATCAATTACTTTTTCATTATTTCTAGATTAAATGAATAAACTCTCATGCCATTATCTCTAAAAAAAAAGTTTTTCCCCCTAATTTTTTTAGATAGAAAATTGTATAGTATGATGAAAGAAAAATTGGTTTGGGGGAACATTGATGAGAAGAAAAGCAGTAATCGATCGGCTTTATTTATTTTTTTGGTTTTTTCCTATCGTTTTGCTACCTTTTACATGGGTAAATGCTGTTGTGCAAGGTGCCGAGATATTAGGGCTGATCCAAGGAAGTGGATTTGTGGTTTCTAGAAATTTTCCAGCTTTGACTGTTTTTTACTTAGTGATAAGTGTAGGTCTATTACTGCCAAAATCTCTGATCAATCATTATAATTGGCAGCTGCTTTATTTTTCTTGTTTACTCATATTCACATCTATGTTTTCCTTGTTGCCTCGCATGATCATCGGTCCTAATGGTTTGAGCGAGAGCGGACTGAAGGATTCAGCATATCCCTCCATGTATTTCTTGACCATTAAACCGTGTTTCTATTTAGTCATTGTCTCATTTATTCTTGCGACATTCTTTTACTTCTGGACAGAGATCCGGATAAAAAGTGAACGATCTGTATCTATAAAAAATAACCGTTGATGGTGAATCATCGGTAACAAGCATATGAGCGGCGGAAAACGCCTGTTTCTCATATGCTTTTTTATTATCGTGTAAAGATTCTAAAAAACGTTTACATGATTTTTACATAACTTAACTATATTTTTACAGCAACCATACGAGGGATTTACAGTCGACTGATAAACTTTAGTTGTAAATAAGAAAGGAGCAATAAAATGAAAAAAGTATTGTTTACTCTAGGTATGATGGGAATTCTTTTAGCCGGATGCGGCTCAGGATCAGGAAATACAGATGGCTCTGCCACACAAAATAATTCAAGTGCCTCAAATGAACAAGTAAAAATCGTTGCGGTAGGTTCGACAGCATTGCAGCCTTTGGTCGATGCAGCGCAAGAAAGCTTTGTACAAGAAAATCCGAATTATCAAATCTCTGTACAAGGAGGAGGAAGCGGAACTGGGTTGAGCCAAGTCGAAGCTGGAGCAGTTACTATCGGAAACTCTGATGTATTTGCAGAAGAAAGAGACGGGATCGATGCTTCTAAACTAGTGGATCATAAAGTAGCAGTAGTTGGGATGGCACCCATCGTCAACAAAGATACAGGTGTCAAAGATATCACAAAACAGGAATTGATTGATATCTTTACAGGAAAAATCACTAATTGGAATGAAGTTGGCGGGAAAGATCAAAAGATCAACGTTGTGAACCGTGCAAACGGCAGCGGTACCCGTGCGACATTTGAAAAATGGGGATTAGATGGTGCCACACCTATACAGTCCCAAGAACAAGACTCATCAGGAACTGTTCGGCAGCTTGTAAGTCAAACACCAGGAGCAATCAGCTATTTAGCCTTCTCATATCTCGATGATTCCACACAAGCACTAAGTATCGACGGTGTAGAACCAAAAGAAGAGAATGTAGCAGATAACAGCTGGAAAATCTGGTCCTATGAACATATGTACACGAACGGAAAACCTTCCCCTGAAGTCCAAAAATTCTTAGACTACATGATGACAGAAGAAATCCAAGAAGGACCTGTCAAAGAATTGGGCTATTTACCAATCACAATGATGAAAGTAGAACGTGACCACGAAGGAAATATCAAATAACTAGCAGATAAATATGCTACAGTTATCGTGACTATCAAGGAAAAATAAATTATGTTTCCCCGCATATAGATTTTTCCTTTAATTGAGAAAAAGAGCGACGACAGTTCTATGTCGTCGCTCTTTTTTTGCTATATGACAGGAATGAAAGGTGTATGCAAGCTTAATATGAGGAACACTTTTCATATCTGTTCTATACTGGATAGGAGAAGTTTGTAAATATCCAGAAAACGAAATTGATCGAGGTAGCCACATGAAGAATAAATGGACAAATCGAAGTAAAAAAAAGAAAAGAACACAAAAATCATCTGACAAAGTTATCCGTCTTTTTCCCTCGTATAAAGAAGGATTGACAGCAGAACAAGTCAAGGAACGAATAGAAAAAGGTGCAGCAAACGATTCAGTTGATCCCACATTCAAAACAAACCAGCAAATTATATTGGAAAATATTTTTACGTATTTCAATTTAATCTTTCTTATCTTAGCCATTTTGCTTTGCCTAGTAGAATCTTATAAAAACTTGACCTTTTTACCAGTTATCATAGCCAATACAGGAATCGCTATCTTTCAGGAAATTCGATCCAAAAAAATCTTGGATGAATTGAATGTATTGAATACAGCAAAAGTCAATGTCATAAGAGAGGGGATAGAGCAAACAGTAGATATAGAAAACCTTGTATTAGATGACATTGTTATTCTAGAGACTGGACATCAGATTCCAGCAGATGCAGAGGTCGTGGAAGGAAAACTGCAAGTCAACGAGGCTTTATTAACAGGTGAAGCAGATGAGATAACCAAAGAAATAGGTGATCCATTGATGTCCGGCAGTTTCGTTGTTTTCGGAAAAGCTTACGCCCGATTAGACAAAGTCGGAGCGGATTCGTATATTTCCCAATTGACAGTCAAAGCCAAGACAATGGGAGAAGGAGAACAGTCGGAGATGATTGCTTCTCTTAATCAATTGATCAAATGGATTGGGATCATCATTATTCCTATCGGTATTCTGCTTTTTTCTCAAAGTTACTTTTTTAATGGAAACACGATGAAAGAAAGTGTCGTCGCAATGGAAGCAGCATTGATCGGTATGATACCTGAAGGACTGTACTTGCTAACGACGATCGCATTAGCATTAAGTGCGACTAAACTAGCAAAGCAAAGAGTTCTTTTACACAATATGAAAAGCATTGAGACATTGGCAAGAGTAAATGTCCTTTGTGTAGATAAAACAGGAACGATCACCGAAAACAAAATGTCTGTCCAAAAAGTGATTGTCTCTAAAAAACAAGAAATAATCAGCCAATCAGATCAACTGGAAGAGCGCATTGCTGACTATGCAAAAGCGATGGCAGGAGACAATGCAACAATGGAAGCTGTCAAAGAATACTTTACAAAAACCACTGATCAATCCTATCACCAGGTCATTCCTTTTTCTTCTGTCCAAAAATTCAGCAGTGTAGCGTTGGAAGACAAGGTATATGTTTTAGGAGCACCCGAAATGGTTTTGCGAGATCAGTTGCCGGAATATGCGGAAGAGTTTGTTTCTTTCGCTGAAAAAGGCTATCGCGTGTTGGTCTTTGGTGTGTACGATGGGATTCTTGAAGAACCAGTATTGACGGAGGCAGTCACACCATTAGGCTATATCCTGATCGCTAATCCTATCAGAAAAGAAGCAAGAGCCACATTCGATTACTTCAAAAAACAGCAAGTAGCCATCAAAGTGATTTCTGGAGATAATCCGCTCACCGTATCTAATGTAGCTGTCCAAGCAGGGATTTCACATGCTGATCAGTACGTTGATGCGTCTAAATTATCAGAAGAAGAATATGAAGCAGCTGTCGAAAAATATACAGTTTTTGGACGCGTCAAGCCAGAACAAAAGAAAATCTTCGTTCAATTGCTAAAGCGTAACAATACAGTAGCTATGACAGGTGATGGCGTGAATGACATTCTAGCCATGAAAGAAGCAGACTGCAGTATAGCGATGGCTTCTGGCAATGAAGCCGCCATGCAGGCCTCACAAGTGGTCTTGCTTGATTCTGACTTTTCACGCATGCCGGAAGTTGTTGCAGAAGGACGGCGCGTCGTGAACAATATTGAGCGATCAGCCAGCTTGTTTTTAGTGAAGAATATTTTCTCCTTTTTGCTTTCGCTGTTTTCAGTCATCTTTGCTTTGACCTATCCTTTAGAACCATCACAGATCACACTGATTAGTTTGTTTACGATCGGACTCCCATCTTTCTTGCTTGCTCTAGAAGAAAACAAAAAGCGAATCAGAGGGAAATTCATCATGAATGTGATGGAAAAGGCTGTGCCAGGTGGACTGACAGATATGATCGTAGTCGGTGCGTTGGTGATCTGCGGGGTGACTTTGAATCTAAATAAAACAGATGTTTCTACAGCATCTACTATGCTTTTGATTGCAGTAGGATTTCTCGTTCTCTATAAAATCTGTTCACCGCTGAATAAGTTCAGAAGTCAGATCATTCTTTTCTGTGCTAGCGGTATCTTTTTTTCGGTGGTTTTTTTGCATAAACTGTTTTCAATCACCGGTATCTCAGCTGTATCGCTTTTGCTATTGAGCATTCTATTTTTCTCGGCAGATTCGATCTTTAGGCATTTGACTACATTGGTAGAATATTTGTTTGAACGTAAAAATGAAAAAGAGCCGGAGATAATAAATAAATTGCCTCGGTTCCTTCGATTATTCAAAAGAAATAAATGACTAATAAGATAAAAGAAGCTTAAAAAATACATTAACCAAAAAATTGTATTTTCTAAGCTTCTTTCTGTATAAAAAACAAAGCAAATTTTTATCTAGAACTTATAGAAAACCAATTAAATCTTTACTTCAGGTGTCCTATAATCATTTTGAAAGCGTTTTTATAAAATTGGGAGGGATGCTTCAAATGAAAAATAGAAGATTGCTTCAATTTAGTTTATTTTTAGGTGTACTGTATGGGATTTTCTTATCCGTTTCCATTGATGCTTGTACGACGGTTTTAGTAGGAAAAAATGCTTCAGTAGATGGATCAACGATGATTGCTAGAAATGAAGATCTGAACACGGCTTGGTCCAAACACTTTGTTGTCAGAAAAGAAAATACGAATCCTTCACATTTTGTATCAAAAGGGAATGGATTTACCCTTGATCTTCCGAAAGAACAGCTGAAGTACACAGCGACCCCAGAATGGGATACGTCAGAAGGATTATTTGAAGAAGATGGTATCAATAGCAAGAACGTTGCAATGAGCGCTACTGAATCAGCTACGACAAAGGAAGAGATATTGAAAAAAGATCCATATACTGCGCATGGTATCGCAGAAGACTCTATGTTGACAGTGACCCTTCCTTATATTGATTCAGCAAGAGCAGGAGTAGAACGATTAGGAAAAATCGTTGCTAAGCAAGGAGCTGCGGAGACAAATGGTGTGATTTTCTCTGATAAAAATGAAATCTGGTATATGGAGATACTTAGTGGTCATCAGTGGGCAGCTGTCAAAGTTCCAGATGACTGTTATGCAGTTATTCCTAATATGTTGTCAATTGATTCATTTGATTTGAAGGACAAAGATTCTTATCTTTGTTCAGCAGATTTAGAATCTTTTTTAGAAAAGAATCAACTGATAAATACGAAACGGGATATTTCTTTAAGAGACATATTTGCAGATAAGTCAAAGGATGAAAAATACAATCTTCCTAGGATATGGGATGCACAGAGAAAACTGACACCTTCAAAGAAACAAAAAATAACAGACCGTTCATTTGAGATGTTCGTCAAACCAGATAAACCTATTTCAATTGCAGAAACAGCTTATATCATGACATTACACTTTAATGGTACTGAATATGATACCATCGAAGGGACAAAGCCAGATAAGTATCGTCCAATCTCTGTGCCGAATACGATGGAATCTCATATTCTACAGATAAGAAACAATGTACCAGAAGAAATCAGTGGTATCCATTGGTTAGCGTTGGGGATTCCTGATACAAGCAATTATATACCATTTTATAGCAATATAAGCGAGACACCCAAAGCTTATCAAAAAGGAACAGATATGCCAGATGATATTTCTGCTTACTGGACATATCGGTTGACGAACATCTTGACGAAGCCATACTATAGTGATTTCAAGAAAAATATTACTTTACCAACTCGCCAAAAAGTTCGAGACCATCTATCGAAAGAGTTAGCAAGTACAGACCAACAAGCAAGAGAATTAATAGTAAATCATCCCGAAAAATTAACGGATTATTTGAATCAAAAAACACAAAGTTTTGCTGATTATGCTATAGATGCTTATCAGAAAATGAACCAGGAGCTGATTGTAAAGATGTCAGAAAAGACAGCTACACATCATGACAAAGATTTATAACATGTGGCTCAGCGTTTTTAGCTAATAAAAAGCCTGCTTTTCAGCGTAGTAGATGATCGTTAGACATCTAAACATTGCTGCAAGCAGGCCTTATTTAATTGCTTTTCGGAATGGTAACGGTGAAAGTCGAACCTGTTCCAAGATGACTGTCTACAGTAATCGTCCCATGAAGGAGTTGCACGTAGTCTTTTACAATCGCTAACCCTAGTCCGGTCCCGCCTGAATGTCGGCTTCGCGCCTTGTCTACGCGGTAAAAACGCTCAAAGATCCGTTCCTGATCCTCAATGTCGATACCTATACCAAAATCTTGGACAGAAAACGATAATTCATCTGTTGCCTGATAACGGATAATGATCTTGCTGTCGTTTTTTGAGTATTGGACAGCATTTTCAATCAGGTTTTTGAGGATTGGATAAAGGATATCTGTTTTAGTAGTAAACGGTTCGTTCTTTCCAATCAATCGAATCGTCAACCGTTTCTTTTCGATGATTGGCTGATAATTTTGAACGATTTGCTGGAAATAAGGTTCTGTATAAATCGTCTGGATCTCGTAAGAATTCTCACCGTCTTTTGACAGCTGGATGATTTCCCGAATCAATTTATCTAACCGAATCGCATCTTTTTGCATGATCTCAAGAAAAGAAGTCAGAGTTTGCGGGTCATCTTTTGCACCATCCAGTAAAGTCTCGGTAAAACCAATCAGTGAAGTCACAGGAGTTTTTAATTCGTGGGAGACGTTGCCAACGAAATCTTTTTGTAGCTTTTCTAAACGTCGCACTTTCGTTAAGTCATACGCCACCCCTAGAATCTGTCCGGTACCTTCTGAATTAGTAAAGTAGCGCAAACTCAAGTCTAATGTCTGTCGTCCTTCAGTGATGGTGATCTCCTGATGGATCAGCGGATGCTCAGGAGTCACTTGGTGAATCAGCTGAATGAGTTTTGGCTCTTGGATGACTTCTGTGTACCGTTGTTCAGGTTCATAGCTGGTCACGTTTAAATGCAACTGCATCTTTGGATTAAGCAGTAGTAAACGAGAATCAGCATCATCAATCAGGAATACGCCTATCATCAGTTCATTTAATAATGTGTACAATTGTTCTTCTGTTGTAGTATACGCTCGATACATCTTACTCATTTGTTCGCTCAGCGCATTGATCGTCTGATACAATTCCTCCCATTGGTCAGGTGTCTGCATGATTACTTCTGCTTGGTTTGGATTTTGTACCATTTTTCTAAGAACAGGCAGGACAGTTTTCAAAGGCTGATTTTTTTGGTAGATCAGGTAATAGATCATTCCTGCAAGAACAAGGAAGAAAGACAGAAAGAAGAAAAAGACCCAACGGCGAAAACTTTCCGTTCTCGGTAAAAATCCGCTTGTCGGTTCTGCGATACGTAAAATGGCTTCTAACTGGCCTCCTTTTTTGACTGGTAATGCGACGTATAAAAGATCCTCATTCAAAGTAGTACTTTTGCGCAAAGCGCTACCTAGGTTCCCACCATTCAATACAGCTTTTATTTCTGGACGAGAACTTCGCTGTTCATTCAATGTTTCATTGTTTGTGTCAAATAAGATTTTTCCAGTAGCATCCATTAAAGTGATCCGTTCGTTCGACTGATGGACGAATTCTTCCAAAGCAGTTTTGTTTTGCGCCGCTTGGAGGTTTTCGACATCTAATTGCCGGATCAGTAGTTGTGCTTTTTTTGTCAGGTAGCTTTCTTGCTGTTCGACGATCTGTTGTTGGAAATAATGGGAGATCAATTGCCAACCACCAAAAAATAAACTAATCAAAAGAATAAGAAAGAAGAGACGTTCATAAACTTTTTTCCATTTCATCGTTTTGGTTCCTGAAACTTATAGCCAAATCCTCTAACAGTCACCAAGTACTTTGGATGTTTTGGATCTCGCTCGATTTTTTCTCGCAAATGACTAACGTGCACATCTACGATTCGGCTTTGTCCTGCGAAGTCAAAATTCCAAATGCGGTCTAGCAATGTGTCGCGATCGATCACGCGGTCTTTTCGTTTCATGAAATAAACGAGTAATTCAAATTCTTTCGGTGTGAGTTCAATCAGATGATCGTCTACGGTGACTTGATAATTGGTCAAATCAGCAGTGATTTGTCCAATCGATAGATATTCAGGTTCAGCTTCATCTTTTGATTGCTTACGAGGTTCGATCCGTCTGAATATGGCTTTCATACGGGCTAATACTTCACGTGGACTAAATGGTTTGGTCAAATAGTCGTCAGCACCTATCTCCAGACCAATGATCCGATCCACTTGATCATCTTTAGCCGTCAGCATCAAAATCGGTGTTTCATTTTTTTCTTGACGCAGCCGCTGAGTGATCTCCATGCCATCCATCGTTGGAAGCATCACATCTAAAATGATGAAATCAAATGATTGTTCTAATGCTAATTCTAATCCTTCGCCTCCATCTGCGGCACTGGTTACCTTATAGCCTTCTTTTTCCAAATTGAACGTCAAGAGCGTCACAATAGAAGGTTCATCATCAACAACTAGTATTTTTTTCATTCAAATCTCCTTTAAATAGGTTTCATTCTGTTTATATTTTAGCATAGAATCAGTACAAGGGGCTATTTTACAAAAGAAATAAATGGTATAATAGGAAGGCACTTTGCTGAATAGAAAGGAAGAGCAGTCAATGATTGGAATCAGTGCATGTTTAGGCGGTCTAGCCTGTCGCTATGATGGACAGAAAAAAGAAGTACCAGAATTGATGGAACTAGTTGAAACTGGCGAAGCTGTCATGGTCTGTCCAGAAGTAATCGGTGGATTGCCAATCCCTAGAGATCCTGCTGAAATCATTGGTGGAAATGGGTTCGATGTGTGGAAAGATCAAGCAAAAGTATGGACGACAAGCGGCGAAGATGTAACGGAAGCGTATAAAAACGGCGCGATCAAAGCATATCAAAAATTGCAGGAAAAACACATTGATCTAGTCATTATGAAGGAAAAAAGCCCTTCATGCGGGACCCATTCGATTTATGATGGAAGCTTTTCCGGAATAACAAAAAATGGCGCCGGAGTGGCCACTGCTTATTTTATTCAGCAAAAAATGACTGTGCTCTCTGATGAAGAATGGCTGAAAACTAGAGGTGAGCAGAATGGAAATCGAAAAGACCAATCGAATGAACGCGCTCTTTGAATTTTATTCGACCTTATTGACAGAAAAACAAATGAACTACATGGAGTTATATTATGCAGATGATTTTTCATTAGGTGAGATCGCGGAAGAATACGAAGTAAGTCGACAAGCAGTATACGACAATATCAAGCGGACAAGCAAGATCTTGGAGGATTATGAAAAAAAACTCCATCTCTTCTCTGATTATATTGTCCGAGAACAGATATTGGAAAAGATGACCGCATATATTACAGATAAGTATCCGGAAGATAAAAAACTGCTTGAATATGTACAGCAAATTCAAGCAATCGAAGAATAAATAAAAGGAATGAAGAAAATATGGCATTTGAAAGCTTAACTGAACGTCTCCAGCAGGCGATGGGAAAACTAAGAAAAAAAGGGAAAGTATCAGAAGCTGACGTAAAAGAAATGATGCGGGAAATCCGCCTTGCCTTACTAGAAGCCGATGTTAACTTGCAAGTAGTCAAAGACTTTACTAAACGCGTACGCGAACGTGCGGTAGGGGCAGAAGTGCTGGAAAGTTTATCACCTGCACAACAAATCGTAAAAATCGTTGATGAAGAATTAACGATCACACTTGGTTCTGAAACAGCAGAGTTAAATAAATCACCAAAAATACCAACTGTTATCATGATGGCTGGTCTACAAGGGGCAGGTAAAACAACTTTTACCGGTAAATTAGCGAATTATTTAAAGAAAAATGAAAATGCTCGTCCGCTCCTAATCGCAGGGGACGTATATCGACCAGCAGCGATCGACCAATTGAAAGTATTAGGTCAACAGCTAGATGTTCCTGTATTTGACATGGGAACAGAAGTCAGCCCAGTAGAAATCGTTCGTCAAGGGATGGAGTTAGCAAGAGAAAAGAAAAACGACTATGTATTGATCGATACGGCAGGACGTCTACACATCGATGAAACATTGATGGATGAGTTGAAACAAATCAAAGAATTGACTCAACCAAATGAGATCTTGCTAGTTGTCGATGCCATGACTGGTCAAGATGCCGTCAATGTAGCTGACAGCTTCAATCAGCAATTAGGGATTACTGGAGTCGTCATCACTAAACTTGATGGGGATACTCGAGGCGGGGCAGCATTATCGATCCGCTCAGTGACAGGCGCACCAATCAAATTCATCGGTTCTGGTGAAAAACTGACTGACTTAGAAGTATTCCACCCAGATCGTATGGCTAGCCGTATCCTTGGTATGGGGGATATGCTGACACTGATCGAAAAAGCGCAGCAAGACTATGATGAGAAAAAAGCGGAAGAACTTGCACAGAAGATGCGGGAAAACTCATTTGATTTCAATGACTTTATTGAACAACTCGATCAAGTGATGGGGATGGGCCCACTGGAAGATCTAATCAAAATGATCCCAGGAATGAATCAAGTCCCTGGAATCGAAAACGTCAAGGTAGATCCAAAAGACGTTGAACGCAAAAAAGCGATGGTTTATTCTATGACACCAGCAGAAAGAGCAAATCCTGATCTGTTGAATCCAAGCCGTCGTCGCCGAATTGCTGCCGGTTCTGGAAACAGTGTGGTTGAAGTAAACCGAATGATCAAACAATTCAAGGAATCAAGAAAAATGATGCAACAAATGTCCAAAGGGGATATGAACATCCCAGGTATGGACCAAATGTTTGGTTCAGGCGTCAAAGGAAAACTAGGCAAAATGGCGATGAATCGAATGATCAAGAAAAATAAGAAGAAAAAGAAAAAACGGAAATAAGATGAAAAAAACAGCTTCGGTACAGACTGAAAATGTCTACTGCCGGAGCTTTTCTATCAGCAATTTTTATTCTTTACTGATACAATTACTCTAAACGAAGAGGTGGTACAAATGAGATGTCCGTGGAGTGAACAAACAGAAAGTATGCGGCAATATCATGATACTGTCTGGGGTGTTCCTGAATATGATGACCAAAAGCTGTTCCGAAAATTGATGCTCGACATCAATCAGGCAGGATTGAGCTGGCAGACGATTTTAAATAAAAGTGACGCATTCGATGAAGCATATGATCAATTCGATATCCAAAAAGTCGCAAATTATGGAGAAACAAAAATGAGCGAACTAATGGAGAACAAAGGAATTATTCGGAACCGCAGAAAAATCGAAGCAGCTGTCCAAAACGCTAAAGCAGTCTTGAAGATTCAAGAAGAATTCGGCAGTTTTTCTGAGTATCTTTGGTCGTTTTCTAATGGAAAAATCGTTGATTCCTCTTATCATTCACAAGAAGAAGTCCCAATAACAAGTCCTCTTTCAGATGAATTAGCAAAAGATCTAAAGAAAAGAGGATTTAAATTTATTGGCAGTACAACGATCTATGCTTTTTTAGAAGCAGTCGGGATCATCAATGATCACCTTGACAGTTGTTTTCGCAAAGAAGAGGTCGTACGTATCGGCAGAAAATAAAGAAAGGGCGAATAAAGCATGCGAAAAATCATATTTTATGGCGCTGTAAGTTTAGATGGTTATTTGGCAACGAAAACGGATGACCTTCAATGGCTTTTTGACACTCCGACAGGTGAGCAAACCACTTATGAAGCTTTTTATGAAACAATCGATACGACCATCATGGGCAGGAAAACTTATCAGGAAGCAAAAAAATATTTGGAAACCGAAGCAATTTATCCAGAGAAAAAGAATTTCGTTTTTTCAACCAATGCACAATTACAATTGCCAGATGCTGAGGTCGTACACGAAGAGCCTGTTGCTTTTCTAAAAAATCTACAAATGACAGAAGGAAAAGATATCTGGGTCGTGGGTGGCGGTCGATTGATCAAACCGTTAGTAGAACATCAAATGATTGATGAATGGTATATCCAGATTGCCCCTGTATTATTAGGGGACGGAATCCCTTTATTCCAAAAAGGAACCTATGAAGCACGTTTTGAATTGCTAGATACGACACGATTCGGTGAATTTATCGAATTGCATTACGTACGAAAGTAGAAGCAAATAAAACAAAAGAAGCGTGAGACAAAAGTGTTCTTTACTTTTGTCTCACGCTCTAAACACATATAAACGGCGGAAGCAGAAGCAACTCCTTCGGAGATAAGCTGAAATTCACAAAAATTTGAAAAGCAATTTTCGTGAATTCCTTCTTATTTCTTGGAGTTAAACGCTTCTGTCCCAGCCTCTTTTTTTTAATTGTTCTGATTTTATTCTGCTAATTTGTTAGAAAAATCTAGATACGCATCTAAAATCGTTTGGAAGAAACTTAATGTTCCTTCAACGATATTGCCGTTTTCATCAATTAGATTCGCAACGTTTCCGATATATGCTTCCGGTTGTTGCAAGGTTGGCACATTCAAAAAGACAAGTGATTGGCGTAGATGGTGGTTTGCGCCAAAGCCGCCGATCCCACCTGGTGATGCAGTAACGACTAAACCTGGTTTATGATCCCAAACACTGTGTCCATAAGGTCTTGAGCCTACATCTAAAGCATTTTTCAATACTGCTGGCACAGAGCGGTTGTATTCAGGAGTAACGAAAACGACACCGTCTAATCCGCTCACTTCCTCACGAAAACGTGTCCATTCAGCAGGAGCTTTTTCTGGGGTTTCAAGATCCTCATTGTAAAATGGCAGATCATCGAATTTCACAAATACACTTTCGTACCCTTCAGGAAGCAATTTCGCAAAAGCTTCTGCTACTTTTTTGTTGTAAGAATCTTTTCTTAAACTACCAATAAAAAATCCAATTTTTTTTGTCATACGATTTTTCCTCCTTCAAACTATCTATAATAATCTTACAAAAAATAAGTAACTGGAGCAAATAAAAACACTTACTGGCAAAAGTTTCGTTTTAGTTGACAAATGATCGCGAAGTATCGTTAGTCTCCATTGCCAACCCTCTTAGAAAGTCTATATAATGAAGAAAAAGGAGGGATAAGATGGAAGAATTATCATTATCGAAAAATGTAGCAAATTTACGAAAGAAAAAAGGCGTGACTCAAGAAACTCTAGCTGAATTCATAGGTGTGACAAAAGCTTCTGTTTCCAAATGGGAGACAGGCCAAAGTATGCCTGATGTACTCATATTGCCTAAATTAGCCAGTTTTTTTGATGTGTCTGTTGATGAACTGCTCGGCTATCATCCTCAATTGACGAAAGAGCAAATCAGACACTTTTATCAGCAGTGGACCACCGCTTTTTCTAAAGAGCCCTTTGAATATGTGATGGAGGACTGTAGAAAAGCGGTCAAACAATATTACTCATGTTATCCTTTTCTTCTACAAGTAGTCGTTTTGTGGTTGAATCATTTTATGCTAACAAAGGATCTGGAGGAACAACAAGCAATTCTGTCTGAAGCAGAAGCGTTATGTACGAAAATCGTTGAAGAATCAACAGAATTATCTCTATGCAATAATGCTTCTTTGTTAAAAGTAGCGGTCATGCTCCAGTTAGGCAAACCAGAAGAAGCTTTATCTGAAATCGAAGAAAAAGCGGACCCTTATCGTTTTGCCCAGCAAAGCGACACCTTACTTATCCAAGCGTACCGAGCCGCTGGTCAAACAAAAAAAGCGGTAAGCTATACTCAATTCAGCATGTTTTCTCATTTAATCAATCTCGTATCTTCAGCCACTCATTATCTATTGATCCAAATCATTCAATTACCGGTTATAGAAGAAACTGTCAATAGAATAGATGCTGTGATCCAAGCATTCAACCTGACGGCGGTCCATCCCAACAGTTGTGCTCAATTTTCTTACGCTGCAGCCTGTGCGTATGCGAAACATGAAAAAGAAGAACAAGTAATAAAGTGTTTAAAACAGTTTGTGGATTTGACACTTATACTTTTAAGCGAGGAAGGCAGGATCCTTCATGGTGATAGGTATTTTGATGAGATAAATGAGATATTTGAAGGAGCAGATCTTGGGGTACAGCAAATAAGAGACACGAAAATCATTAGGGAAGGGGCATTGAGTGCATTAGAAAATCCGATTTTTCAACAGATTGAGAAATCAAAAATTGTAAAACTAAAAAAACGATTGGCGGGCGAGTAATATGAGCATCAAAGAATTTCTTCCGTTTTTAATTCCTTTAATCATTGTACAGTTTGGATTACTTATTTATGTACTTCATCATATCTTTACACATTCTGCATATAAACATGGAAATCGAATGATATGGGTGATTATTGTTATTGTTGGTATGCAGTTCATCGGTCCTGTCCTTTATTTGATTTTTGGCAAGGAGGATGCGTAGTGGCTATCTTGACACTTGAAAAAGTCTCAAAGTCTTTTGGTACAAACAAATTGCTGGATGATTTATCTTTTTCTGTAGAAGAACAGACGATTTTTGGTTTCATCGGTAAAAACGGTGCTGGAAAAACGACAACTATGAAACTGATCTTAGGTCTTATCAAAAAAGACAGCGGAACGATCCGAGTGAACGGAAAAGAAGTAGAGTACGGACAAACAACGACCAATCAAGAAATCGGCTATTTAGCTGATGTACCGGTTTTTTATGATTATATGACCGCTTCTGAGTATTTGATCTTTTGCGGCGAACTCACAGGAATGCCTAAACAGCGGATAAAGGAAAAAAACAATGAACTGTTGTCACTTGTCGGTCTGTCGAATGAAAAGAAGCGGATCAAAAAATTTTCCAGAGGGATGCGACAACGTTTAGGGATTGCTCAAGCATTGTTGAACGAGCCCAAATTACTCATTTGCGATGAACCAACTTCTGCTCTTGATCCTGTTGGTCGAAAAGAAATCTTAGATATCTTATCCTCTGTGAAAGAGCAAACGACGATTTTATTTTCAACTCATATTTTATCTGATGTGGTGCGTATCTGTGACAAAGTTGCTTTTTTGGATAATGGAAAAATCGTGTTGTCTGGATCAGTGGACGAATTGAAAAAGCAAACAAATGCTAGTGGGTTTGAGATCGTATTTTTTTCCAAAAAAGAGCGCGAACAATTTGAAGAGCTTTTACCTGGAGGGATGATCCGAAGTGAACTGCGTATAGCTTATCCACAAAAAAGTAAAGAAGAAATGCTTTTTGCTATGGATTTGCTAGCCAAATATCAATTGCCAGTCCAATCGGTCCAGATGGAAGAACCTACGCTAGAAAAACTCTTTTTGGAGGTCGTTCAATCATGAGACAACTCATTGCCTTCGCTAAAAAGGAGCTAAAAGAAAACTGGCGTACTGGAAAAATCATCACACTAAGTGCGCTCACAGTGATTTTCGGTATAATGAATCCATTGCTAGCTAAATTGACTCCTTATTTAGTGCAAACTATGTCAACAACTCTGGCAGAGTCAGGGATTTCTGTTCAGAAAATCATAGTTGATGCAACGACTTCATGGACACAATTTTATAAAAATATTCCGATGCTGTTGATTTTCTTTCTTCTTTTATTCAGCGGGATATTGACAAGCGAATACCAAAACGGAACAATCATCAACTTGCTGACAAAAGGGATGAAGCGATGGAAGATATTTCTGTCGAAATGGATCATGGGTATACTATTTTGGAGTGTCAGCTATTGGTGCTGTTATAGTATTACGCTAGCATACACGATTTATTATTGGGACCAGTCGATTATCTCCCATCCTTTATTTATCAGTTTTACTTATTATTTTTTTGGCTGTTGGCTTTATTCATTGATTTTATTTTATTCAGCTTTTCTTTCTTCCAATTATGCGGTTCTGTTGGCTAGTGGGGGAACGGTCATTCTGAGTTATGGTGCTGGGTTGTTCTCTAAAGTAGCAGAATATGTACCGACTTATTTGATTTCTTCCTCAAATTATCTTACGAAAGAAATCCACCTTACAGATTATACTCAGTCATTAGCAGTGACGTGTTGTTCTATCGTCATATCCATCGTAGCTGGGTGGCTTGTTTTTAACAAAAAAGAAGTCTAAAATCTGCTATTTCCTAAAAAAAATCGAATTTAATCAAGCTGTAAAGAAAAAAAGCTTTACAGGGTAAAAAAAAACTGTTACACTACATCTTGTGAATAAAACAATGGAGGTGGAAATAAATAATGGCAGTTAAAATCCGTTTAAAACGTATGGGTTCTAAAAAGAGTCCTTTTTACCGTATCGTCGTAGCTGATTCACGTTCTCCTCGTGATGGACGTTTCATCGAAACTGTAGGTACTTACAATCCTTTGAAAGACCCTGCAGAAGTAGTTTTAAAAGAAGACTTAGTTCTTGACTGGTTATCAAAAGGTGCACAACCTTCTGACACTGTACGTAACATTCTTTCAAAAGAAGGCGTTATGCAAAAACACCACGAAGCTAAATTCTCAAAGAAATAAGGTGACCGGATATGAAAGATTTAAGCGACTTAGTCTTAACAATCGTTCGTCCGCTAGTCACTTATCCTGATCAAGTCAAGTTAGAGGTCGTAGAGTCGAAAGATTTTTACGAGTATAACCTAACAGTGGCACCTGAAGATATTGGCCGTATCATCGGAAAACAAGGGCGTGTTGCCAAAGCAATCCGCACGATCGTTTACGGTGTTCGGATCAATGCACCAAAAAAAGTGCGTTTGAATATCATCGATGATAAGGAAAAGTAAATAAACGTGCTGTACTCGAATTTTCGAGTACAGCTTTTTTGTTTTTTTATTAATTGAAGAAATGATTATTTGGCAAAAGAAGCAAGAAAGCGTATCCTTATAATAGGAGGGAGTGAGCAGATAATGAGAAATACTATGTTATTTATTCCGTTTGTCTTATTGTTAAGCGCCTGCAGTTTGATTACTGAAAGATCAGACAATACGCAACCATCAAGCAGTACATCTGAAACTGTTGCAAGTACAGAAAAAAGTAGTACTAAAATGGCTTCATCTACTGAACAAACAAGGGCTACCTCAAGTAATGAGGAAAAGACTGCTTTAAACCAATTGAAAGAACAACAACCAAACGTGCCCATGCCTTTAGATGTACCGATTTCTTCTGGCTATCTCAATGTCGCAGCGGCACAAACAAAGCAAGGTTATTCTATTTTATATTACGGATCAGATCGTCCCCTCAGGTTGAATGCTGACGAATTGAATCAAGAAACGCCTATTGCAACTTATCTCTATCAATATGGATTTGCTTCTAGTCAAGAAACGATACAAGTCTTGCAGCCATTTGAGATCGATACAAATGGGCAGAAAATGGATTTAGGTCATCAAATCACGGGGTATCAGCAAGGAGCAGCAGGTTCAAGCTACCTTGAATGGCAAGAAGGAAATTGGCGTATTCGGATCCGTGGGAATAATATAGATGGTCAAGAACCCTTGCCGTTAGCTAAAGAAATCGTAGCCTATTTGGAAGAAAACAGGCTGCCAGCACCTGAACAATTTGGTAAGATAACTATTGATATGGGAGATACGACGAATCGAGCCGTAGAAGTAAGTTGGCAAGAACCGAAAAATGTCTATACGATCACTCGTCAAGACCCTATAGCTGCATTGAAGATGGCAGTTTCTATGAAGAAGCCATGACAGAAGTGCTGAGCTTCAAGAAATAAGAAGTCATCAAAAACAGTACGCCACATTTTTGCAATAAATTTGGCTTAATACCCTAAAAGAAAACTAGAATTGCCTCTCCGCACATGCTAAAATAAAACAGACAAAAAAGAAATGGGGATATAAGTTGACTGAATACTTGAATGTAGGAAAAATCGTAAACACACAAGGTATCAAAGGTGAAGTCCGTGTAATCTCAACAACGGATTTCCCAGAAGAACGTTACAAAAAAGGGACGGTGCTGACATTATTCCAAGATGGAAAAGCACCTATTGAATTAACGGTCAAAAGTCATCGTAAACATAAAAATTTTGACTTATTGAGTTTTGAAGGTCATCCTTCCATCAACGACGTGGAAAAATATCGGGATGGCATATTGAAAGTGTCAAAAGACAACTCTGTAGATCTAGATGAAAATGAATTCTATTACCACGAGATCATCGGTCTGCGTGTGGTGGAAGAAGATGGAACGGAACTAGGTAAAGTAAAAGAAATCTTGTCACCAGGCGCTAATGATGTTTGGGTCGTTCAACGTCCGAAAAAGGCTGATATCTTGCTTCCATATATCGCTTCTGTCGTCAAAGAAGTTGATTTAGAAGCTGGAGTGATCCGTGTAGAAATCCCAGAAGGACTGATTGACGATGAAGATTGATGTATTGACTTTATTTCCACGAATGTTTGAAGGTCCTATGGGTGAATCCATCATCGGCAAGGCTGTAGATAAAGGTTTATTAGACATCAATATCTCTAACTTCCGCGACTATTCAGATAATAAACATCAGACAGTAGACGACTATCCATATGGCGGAGGAGCAGGTATGTTGCTTAAAGTCCAGCCAATCTATGATAATATCCAAGCAATCGAACAAGCTGCACCTGATGTCAAGAAACGAGTCATCCTTCTTGATCCAGCTGGTAAACGATTCGATCAGAAAATGGCAGAAGAATTTTCACAAGAAGAACACCTGGTATTCATTTGTGGTCACTACGAGGGGTATGATGAACGTATCCGCACATTAGTGACAGATGAAGTTTCCTTAGGGGATTATGTCCTTACTGGGGGAGAATTAGGTGCGATGGTCATGATCGATGCAACAGTTCGGCTGTTGCCAGATGTGTTAGGCAATCAGACTTCTGTCCAAACCGATTCTTATTCAACTGGTCTATTAGAACATCCCCAATATACTCGTCCAGCAGAATATAAAGGGATGAAAGTACCAGAAGTATTGACAAATGGAAATCATAAATTGATTGAAGAATGGCAATTAAAAGAGTCGCTAAGAAGAACCTATCAACGCCGACCTGATCTCTTGGAAACACTTGAATGGACGCCTCAAATGACGAAATTTTTAGAAGAAATCAAGAAAGAAGAGCAAGAAAAACCATCAGATGTAGCCAAGTAACTTTTTCTAAAATTTCCTTTACAGTAGATTGATAGTATGTTAGTATTTTATGGTGAGTGCACAAGCACTTAACTATTACGATATTCCGCTGTGAGAGAAGCTCATAAGAATATTTGGAATAAGGAGAAGAAAACCATGAATCCATTAATCGAAGAATTAACAAAAGACCAATTACGTTCTGACATCCCAGCGTTCCGCCCTGGTGACACTGTGCGTGTTCACGCAAAAGTTGTCGAAGGTACTCGTGAACGTATCCAGTTATTTGAAGGTGTTGTTATCAAACGCCGCGGTGCTGGAATCAGCGAAACTTATACAGTACGTAAAGTTTCTAACGGAGTGGGCGTTGAGCGTACATTCCCATTGCACACACCACGTGTTGCAAAAATCGAAGTAGTTCGCTACGGTAAAGTACGTCGTGCAAAATTGTACTACCTACGTGCATTACACGGAAAAGCTGCTCGTATCAAAGAAATCCGTCGTTAATCATCGTTATCAGACTGAGAAAGAACCCTTGGTATTCAAGGGTTCTTTTTTTGTTCTTATCATGTAATGCAATATTCTTGATTCAGTATTTTTTAATTACTCGACTGGGCGAATAACTTATTAGGATGAGTCTATCGACAAATATTAGTAAAAAAAAGAGCCATATGATAATATCTTTCTTGAGAGTAACCGCTTTAACAAAAAAATATAGAATATTCTAACATAAATGGAGTATTCTTAGAATCAAAAGGAGAAAGAAGATGATTTATACTTATACGGAGCAAGAGAAAATGAAAGTTTTGGAGACATTTATGAAGGATGGAAAAGTAAAACAAGTACCAAGCGCAACAAAAAAGAAATACATCCTGCTGAAAGAAGTCTTGAAACGATTCGAACATGGAGTAATCTATACAGAAACAGAAGTCAATTCGATATTGATGGACGTATTTTCTAGTGCTGATTATGTCGAACAAAGGCGTTACCTAATCACATTCGGTTTTTTCAAAAGAAGTTCGGATGGTCGAGCGTATCAGTTGATGGGAAATGAAAATTAGAAGTTTTGATGTATACTAATTGAAAAAAATTCAAGTATGCGGCGTAGAACCAATGTCGCATACTTGAATTTTTTTTGTCATCTGTATCTATAATACAAACCCAAGAACGTTATTCAAAATATGGATAGCCATGATAAAAGCTAATGAGCGATTCGCAGTTAAATAAGCAATCGTCAGTAAAATCGTTCCAGGAGCGAACATGAAAAAATCAATTGGATGCGTTACATGAATAAATGTAAATAGAAAAATAGAAATCAAAGAAGACAAAATTAAACCAATAGATTGAGAAAGCCAATTAATTAAAAGATGACGAAAAATAAGTTCTTCTAAAATCGGGCCAAAGAAAGCAAAAACAATCAAAGTCAAAAATAGCGGCGTTTGTTTTCCTAATTGCGATAAATATTCCTGATTGGCTGATTGGTTAGTAGGACCTAAAATGTGTTGCATGAAGACATCTACTAAAAAGATCAAGCCTACCCAAAAAAATATACTAGCAATTCTCAGCCAAGTTTTTTCTTTGAAATAAGAAAAACTTTCTATGATCTCTTTACGAAACAAAATGATTCCAATAATAGAAGGAATACATAAGTTAACCGCGAACACAACAAACTCTGAATGTATTAAATCACTGTTCGTTACCATAGATAATAAGGCTAATGGAAGGATCCCTAATTGAAATCCTATGAATAAAAAATAAAGAATGAATAAAGATAATTCTCTTTTATTTGTACGAATAAATGTCAAAACGTACCTCCTAAAATTAGATTTTGGACAAATGTCCTTTAAAAAGATAACAAGATTTTGTTCTTGAAACAATATATATGCTTTTATTCTTCCCCCCTAGCTTCCAAAATTAAGCAATACTTCAATTCATCAAGTTTTATCTTTTTTTTTTAATAATCGTAAAAAAAGAGTATTTTTTATTTAAAAATAAATCTTTTCTATTAAGCGTGAGGAATAGAATAATCTTAGAATAAAAAGAGAATAGAAATGATCCAAACTTTCCATGTATCAATAAAATAGTAAAAATTAGATTTTGAATAACGTGCACGTGCTTATTTGATAACGTTTTTTTATTGAGAGGAGGGATGAAAATGATCAAGAAAACTCAAAATAAAATCCAACGTATATGTCAAAAACATTTTGATTCTAGACTAAAAGCTGTATCTCGAAGAAAATACTTGCGTTCCATTGCAGTTTCGATAATCGTGATTCTTACTTTCTTAGGAAGTTTGTCCAATAGGAATGTAAACGTTTATACAGAAACGTCAAGTTTTGCTAACCAAATGACAGAGGAGACAAATAGTCCACCCGCCTCTGAAATACAGTCAACAGAAAGTACCGATCAGTCTAGCAACAACGAGACAACCTCAACTACAACCTCGACTCAGCTGATTGATCCGACAGAAGAAGAAATCGCAGCAGCAAAAGCAGCAGGGGAAAAAGCTTATTCAGAAACAGGTAAAAGTCAGACATTTAGTGCTGTTGCGGCCACTGCGAATTTCAACGGACATACCATACCAGATGGATATACAGTGATATATGCCAAAGATGGAGTCATTGTTGCGGTTAACGGAACGATGAGTGCGGATAAAACCATGTTACAAGGTGTTACCAAAGCAATCGCTTTTATTGATAACCGTCCAGATATCCATAATCTGTTTATTGGCTCCACAGTAAATGGTACTACTACCACCTTCCCAAAAAGTATCTATATGGGGGTGGCTACCGCTGGAAATACGATCGATTCCGTTACACCCAATGCGGATAAAAGTTATTCTTTTACACCCTCAACATGGGGAGGGCTTCCTGCCGGAGGGGGTATTAGTACTTTTTCAATCGGTATACAGTTAGCAAACGATATTCCATTCACAGGGTACTCGATCAAAAATGGACAGATCGTTGATAACAAGGGGAATATTTCAGTTGTTCCAACCTATCAAGCAGCGACGGTTCAGGTCAATGCAAACCGGACAGGAACTTTTTCTTATACAGTCAATGGTGGAGCAGCAAAAATCGGAACGTATGGTACTACACTATCTGGCATCAATGTGGGTGACAAAGTGGTTATTACCCCAACAGCAGTAACGGGCTATTCTTTTGCACAAACAAACGGTTCTTTCACAGCCCTAGAAAGTAACGTCGATACGGTGACCTATACAGGTAAACAAACACCAATCACTATTAAGTATCAAGACTATTTTGGACAGACGATTGCTCCTTCTAAAATAATGAATCTTACTTACGGAAGTGCTGCACAAGACCTGACGACTAATGTGCCTACTATCAGCGGATATACCTTTACAGCTGTTTCAGCGACAGAAACAAAGAACCAATCAGCAACGAGTGTTTCAGCTAGTTTAGATACAAATGGAAATGTAATCGTAAAGGACGCAAATGGAAAACAGATTTCTGAAGTCATCCTATATTATAAGACAAATGCAACAGTATCAATCAATGCAAATGGCAGTAAGTACTATGATGGTCTTTCTGTTGTACCGATCGTTAAATATACCTTTAATGATAAAACAGAATCAACATCCCTTTTAAACAATGATCTCAATATTGATCAAATCCCATGGAATCCAACTGATTTCAAAGCGATGAATGAAAAGGGAGTTGAAGTAACTGCGCCTACTGAAATTGGAACCTATACGTCTTGGCAATTGACAGAAAGCGGACTAGCTAAACTAGCTGCCAAAACAAACTATTTATTTACTATCGTGCAGACATCTGATATCTATACGATCAAGCCAATCAGCGGTACGGTAGAGCTCGGTGGCAGTAAGACATATGATGGAAAAGCAGGAATCCCGTCAATCCATGTCAAGCTAGCAGAAGGTGTCACCAGTTCGGTTACTCCAGTGCAAGTGACACTTAGCAACACGGACTACACAGTAGATACACAATCAGCAAAAAATATGGTTAACGTTGGCAGCTATGCAATCAAATTAACGAAAAGCGGGATAGATAAAGTCAAAGCAGCAAATCCAAAGATGTCATTTACTGATATAGCTAACACATCAGGAATCTATACCATCAATAAAGCTGATGCAGTGATTACTGTCGATGACGCTGCCTTTAATTATGATGGCCAAAGTCACTCGATTCCGGTTGGAAATGTCCACGTTACTGGTGTTGTCTCAGGTGAATCATTGGATTATACACTAACAGCTAACAGCCGGACAGATATCGGAACACAAATAGTAACGATTAGTTTAGGGGAAGGAACTGTAAACAATAATTATACGATTACCGCAACAGATACCGCTGAGTTGACGATCAATCCGACTCTCTTGCTTCCTTCGACAGGCGGGATAGGTCTACTGCCCTTTGTCTTTTTAGGAATAATCTTTATTTTTTCTGGCGTCTTTTATTTTATCCATCGTAAGAGAAAAGCAGGTGAACAGCGATGAAAAAAATAAAAAGTGTACGTGTGGATAGGTTTGCCGTTCTCTTTTTTATCCTACTGGGATTTTTTATTGGTTCTCCGACTGTGTCAGCCAGAGAATCATCTATTACATTTACTTTGCATAATCGAATGTTCGAAAGCGAACAGATGCCCAGTATCAGTCAAAACGACGGAATGGCTAGTCCAGATAACTTTCAGGAGGCAAAAGGGTTGAACGGTGTTACTTTCGCTATATATGATGTCTCGGATGAATTTTACAAGCTGCGATCAGAAGGAAGTAGTGTAGAAGATGCACAAAGAAAGCTAGCACAAAAAAGTGACAGTGGAAAAATACTGGCAGAAAGTGTAACAAAAACAGTAGACGGGGAAGAGGGCATTGCTTCTTTTCGTGTATCGGACAAAGACGAGCAAGGTCGTGACGTTGTTTACCGATTTGCGGAAATAAAATCTTCAGATCAAGTAAAAGAAAAATCAGCACCATTTGTCGTCGTGCTTCCTGTGACAGATTCATCTAATCATAAATTGACGACCATCCACTTGTATCCCAAGAGCGAACAAAAAATACCTGCTGCACTCACATTAACAAAAAAAGTAGAGAACAAGCAGACAGATTTTGCAGATGGGGATAAAGTACCTTATCTCATCACTACCACAATTCCTGAGAACATCAACGAGATAGGAACCTATACGATCACAGATACAGCTGATCCTCAGTTGTGGCTAAAACCAGAAACGATCGATCTTTTGATTGGTGGAGAAAAGATTCATACATTTCATACACAAAAAACAAAACATGGTTTTGTATTATCAGATTCTGGAAAAGATCTCAGTTCGTTTGCTGGGAAAAAATTAACGATCCGTTACCAAATGTCATTGAAAGAAAACAGTGAAAAAACGACATTTGACAACGAGGTACGTTTGACGACTGACAATTAAACAGTAGAAACACATCTTGCCATCCAAACAGGTGGCAAACAATTTGTCAAAGTGGATGGGCAAACGAAACAAAGACTGGCAGATGCTCAATTTCTAGTCAAAAGAGATAACCAATATTTAGCGCAAGAAAATGGGACAAATCACTGGGTAGCCAAAGATGATCCGAGAGCATCGATTTTTACTTCCGGTAAAGATGGAACATTTTCTGTCCATGGTTTGTCTTTTGGAAGCTATGAACTAGTTGAGATCAAGCCGCCTAAAGGATATGTATGGAGTCCAGCACCAATTCTCTTTGAAGTTGAAGAAGGCAGTTATGATCCGCTTCATCCTATACCATTGGAAATCATCAACGAACCAGAAGCAAATCGGACAAATAACGGAAAAACGCCAGTTCAGATGCAGACGAACGGCCCATCAAATGAAAAAAGTGGAGGAAGCTTTCCAAAAACAAACGAAGAGATGCTTGGAAGTTTTTCAATCTTAGGATTGTTGCTAGTCCTTTCAACAGGGACAGCTTGGTTTTATAAAAAACAACAAAAAGGAAACAATAGGAGGGAAATAAAATGAAAAACATCAAAACAAAAATATGGGCACTTCTAGGAACTACTATTATGTTGCTTCCTTTCGTTCTCAGCCTAGGAACTGCAGATGTTTCTGCAGCCGTATCACCTACACCAGAAAATGTCACGGTTAATTTGCATAAATTGAAATTCACTTCAGCACCAGAAAATCAAATAAACAACGGAACGGAATTGACATTTCCGAATAGCGAACCATTGAATGGCGTAGAATTCAACGTATACGACATCACCGCTACGTACTATCCAAGTAAAGATACAGCAGTTCCAGCAGACGCTACACCCTTTACAAGTGTAACGACTTCTGGTGAAGGATTAGCTAACTTGACTCTTCCAGGTAAATCTGATGGGAAAGATGCTGTATACGTCTTTGTAGAAACACCAAAACCTGGTGTCGAAACGTCGCCAAATATCGTGTTAAGCTTACCCTTTTACAACCCTGATTCATCAGACCCTGACAAACCTTTAGACACGATTCATCTATATGCTAAAAATGTCATCAAAGAAAGCAAGATCAAAATCCAAAAAGTTGGGAACTTTTCAGGGGTAGATAAGTTAGCAGGGGCGCAATTCCAGATCAAAAATTCAGACAATCAATTTGTGACTGGTTTTGATGAAAACACCGGTGTTGCTCTTTATGGCCCTACCGAATCAGCATTGACATTCACAACAGATAGTGAAGGATCCATCAGTGTCAATGGGTTACTAGACGGCAATTATACTTTGGTTGAAACAAAAGCACCAGATGGTTATCAATTGACCGATCCACAAAAAGAAACCTCATTTGTAGTAGAAAACGGAAAATTGCAACAAACAACCGGAATCATCCATGGCGCGGATGAAGCCGATTTTGGGAATCCAAACGGTGTAGTCAATCGGGAAAATACAACTACGGATAACACGATTACTGTAGAAAATGTCCAAAACTACGGTGATTTCCACTTCATCAAACAAGATGTGAACACGCAAGAAAAATTAGTCGGTGCAGAATTTTCTATTTTAAGAGCAAAAGATCCAACTGTTAAATTAATGAAAAAAATAGCAAACCTTGCTTCAGGAGAATACCCATATGCTTGGTCAGATGAAGTCACAGGTTCTGACTGGGAAGAAGTGAAATTGATTTCTGATTCAGAAGGGAAATTTTCAATCGAAGGGCTGAAACAAGGGGCATACTGCCTTCAAGAAACCAAAGCACCAGAAGGCTACGCATTACCTAAGAATGAAGCTGCGTACACTGAATTTACAGTAGATGATGATCCAACAACTTCTGATGAAACAACGATCGATAACCAACCTAAAGGAATCTTGCCTTCAACTGGTGGTATGGGGATCATCGTATTCATCTTGGTAGGTACTGCTTTAGTTGGAGGAGCAGTGATCTACTTCAAAAAACGCCATCAAGAAACAGAAGCTTAAACTATTGGAAACAAAAATCATACGATAAATAAACGACAGTGATTCAAATGGGGAGAAAGGTTGTGACAGAAGTGGTCGGTCTCTTGGTATTAAGTCAAATGTATGCAACAATGTGAGGAACCATTTTCACAAAATTTATCTTAATACTCGAAACTAAACGGCTTTTTCACAACCTCTTCTTTAAACGGTGTTCTCCTGCCAACTCCTCGGTCACAAGTCACAATATTCATCAAACATGAGAAGCTGTTTTTTGAAATTGTTCCTTGTGACTCAGAGCTGAACGGCAGGCTCACGACCTCTTTCTTAAACGGTGTTCAATCAGCTGACCTTCGGTATTAGCTCAACAAACGGCAAAATATGAGGAACTATTTTTCCGTTTGCTTCTCTAATACTCAGGTCAAGGCGCTGATTTCACAACCTCTTCATATACATATTAGAAAATAGGTGGACATGATGAATAAAAGCAGAATAAGAATACTGGACATCTTCATGGCAATCATTTTAGTCGTTGGGATCGGAATCTTTTCTTATCCTTTTGTAGAAGATTCACTGAATGATTTTCTTGCCCAGCAAATGATCATCCATTATCAAAAGCAAGCATCGAATAAGAATTCAGAGGAAATAAAAAAACAGCAGGAAAAAATGACAAAGAAAAACCAACAGTTGGCAGAGCAAAACGTATCACCAGGGATAGGCAGTTTCAACCAAGCAGTTGATGCAAAAGCATTAAAAGATTTACCTAGTAATGCCTTTTTTATGGAACATATGCTTGGAGTCATCGAAATCCCAAAAATCAATGTCAGCTTACCTATATTCGATCAGACAACGGAAATATTTTTGCAAAAAGGAACGTCATTATTGGAAGGAAGTTCTTATCCGACTGGCGGGAAAAGCACCCATGCCGTTCTTTCTGGGCATCGTGGACTCCCAGAAGCAAAATTATTTACAGATTTGCCTAAGTTGAAAAAAGGAGACCAGTTTTTCATCCAGATCAATGGAAAGACATTGGCGTATCAAGTAGAAAAAATCCAAGTGGTCTTACCTGATGAAGTAGATTCTTTGGGTATCCAAAAAGGTAGGGACCTCGTGACCTTGCTTACCTGCACTCCTTACATGGTCAATACACATCGACTGCTTGTGACGGGGCATCGTATTCCTTATCAAGCAAAAGAGGCAAAAAAAGCGATCCAAGGAATTGATCAATGGAAAAAATGGAAATTTTTTATTTGGTTTATCGGTATACTACTTGGATCAATCGGCTTAGTTTGGCTACTCATCGCTTATTTAGATTCTTTGGCCATCGCTAAGCGAAACTATCCTTTATCTTTTTATGTAAAGAACACAAACGGACGACCAATCGAAGGAATGGTCTTTTCTGTAAAAACGCTCAACGGCAAACACTATATTACTAGAGAAAAAGTTCCATTTGTGAAAGCTTCTGATGAATACGGACTAGTGAGATTTTCTGATTTAAAAGGCGGGAACTATCGCTTGCAACATGAGGAGCTCCTGCTTAAAATCCATGTAAAACATAAACATTCGAAACAGTTTTCAATGAAATTGAAAAAAGGAAGATATAAACTGCGAAAAGAAAAAGAGGTGTACTATTTGATTGAGAAAGAATGAATGAAGATGTCCAAAAAGCAGAGGGAACAGACTAAATGAAAAAAGAGAGAAGCTGACGAAAGGGACGTGTAAACTGCTATTTTTGGTTTACTATCTGGAACGCCAGCTTCTATTTTTTTATGTTTCAGAAGAATTTTATTACTCTAGTATAACTTTTGAATTAGTTTCCATAACATTTGGAGCAAGGGGTTAAACCACGAGCTTGAGCTTCGCTTAAAGTGGCAGGGGTATACGTACCATTTCCACATTTATGTGTATGGTATTTTGAACCGGTCGGTGTGACATAGACAGTTTGTTCATTATTTTGCTCAGGAGCTGCGGCTTGTGCCTGCTGAGAGGCCTGTTCAGCTGCTGCTTGCTGTCGCGCCTGTTCGGCTTGTTGTTGTGCGATTGCTTCTTGCCTCGCCTGTTCTGCTTGTTGCTGTGCGATTGCTTCTTGTTGCGCTTGTTCTGCTTGTTGTCGTGCAATTTCTTCTTGCTTTTTCCGTTCTTCTTCTGCTTCTTTTGCTTTGATTGTGGAATCAATTGCAGCAAGACGGCTTGTCAACTCTTGTTTGTTTTCAGGTAGCGCTTGGATAGCTGCTGAAGCAGTTGCATAGTTTTCTTTTGTAGGATTTGCTTCAGCTTGTGACAAAGCAGATTCCGCTTCTGTCACTTTTTTTTCTAGTGCAGCTTTTTCCGCTTTTTGTTTTTCTTCTTCTTTTTTCTTTTCAATTTGTTCTTGTTCTTTCGATGAATCTGCCGTACTTTCGGAGATCGTGGTACTGCTGCTGGAAGCCTGAGCTGAACTTGTGCTTTGAGTAGTAGACGTAGTAGCACCACACCCACTTAATAAACTTCCTGCGACCAAAAACAACGCAACTAATTTTTTCACTAAATTTCCTCCTTAAGTAAAAAACAACCGTTTTCAATAAATGTCCTTTTCAATTGTTTACTTACTTGTTATAATAATTGTGTTATGAATAGTGATTGAGGAAACTTAATCTAATCCCGTGTTGATACACGGGATTTTTTGCTATAGTTCTGTTATTAAGTATGTAATAATAAAATATGTACGTTATTTTATTATTAGATTATTGACATTTATATAATAAACGATTAAATGATTCATATCAAGAGAATGGTTAGGAAAAAAAGAGAAATAATAACAGATTTATGCACCATTAACTGTTTTGCAGTGGGATATTTGTATCCGTTTTTTTCTTGTATGTAGTATAGTAAAGTAGATACAGGAGGAGAAGATATGCAGACTTTTTTAACAAAAGTTTCTCAAAAGAAAATTAAAATGATTCATTTACTGCTTGAAACAGAACGTTGGTGTTCAATAGAAGAGCTACAAAACGAATTGAAGGTATCAAGTAAGTCTATCTTGAATTATCTAACAGATTTAGAAGAATTGTTCCAACAATATCCTGATAAGGTCATTTTGAAGAATGAGAATAATCGGCGCTTTTCTATGGAAAAGCAGGAGAACTTCCCAATCTACACTATTTATCTTCATTTCTACAGAAAATCATATAATTATCATTTGATTGAATTCATGTATCAACATCCTGAGAAAAATTTGGAAGATTATGCAGACGCTCAATATACGAGTGTATCCACAGTTTTTCGTTATGCGAAGTTATTAGTAAAGTACTTTGAGAGGTATCGGATCACATTCCATCCGTTTAAACTAGAACTTGAAGCAAAAGAACAGTATATTCGAAGTTTCTATTATTACTTTTATTGGCATTCTACTCGAACTGGCGGCTGGCCATTCAAGTTTCCAAAAGAAAAAATCGAGAACTATCTCTTGAAGTTTGAGAGAATCTATCATATCCAGCTAGATCCTCTTCAAAAACGAGTATTTTCTTATTGGCTGGCTGTTATTTTAGAAAGAAGCTCATTTGCTTCGATAATAGTCGATAAAACAGATCAACAAGTCATCAAGAAAGATCCATTCTTTTTGTTGATCGGACAATGGCTCGAAGCAATCGAGAGCCCTTTATCGGAAGATGAACAGTATTTTTTGTATCAAGTGATTTATTCATTCGGCGTCATTGACGGAAATTCAACATACGAGAATAGTTATGCAAAGTCACATGAAATTAGTGACAGCTTGTGTTACAGAACCTTAGTAGCTTTAGAAAACGCTGTAAAGAAAGAATTTGATTTTCGATTGGATACAGATGATCAAGAATTAGTATTCAATTTTGTTGCTTTCCATGAAAGAAGCCGTTTCTTTTTTGGGAATACAGATCTTTTTTTCAATCGCTCTTATGCAAAAGAAATCAAAGCAGAAAATCCAAGGATATATAAAAGAATCAAGCAACTCCAAAAAACGGTGAGAAAATATGCTGAAAAAGAGGTACTGCAAGTAATAGATAATTGGGAGCAGCTTTTCTTGAATTATTATTACATTCTTGACTATTACGATTTACTCTTAAGCGCAATGGATCCGATAAAAATTCTCATACAGGATGATCTGCATCACACGCATCGTCTTTGGCTGATGAACAAGATCCATCGATTATTTGGTCATTCATACTTACTAGCTTTTTATGATTATCAAACTGCAATCACAGAAGTAGATTTGGTTATCTCAAATTATTATTTAGATACACAAGATATTCCATTGCTTTTAATGAAAAATCTTCCGACCGAACGAAATTGGCGGCAGTTGGAAGAGTTACTTTATCGAATCGCTCAAGAAAAATAGCTAGACTTAAACTTCGGTGGCAGATTTTCTCTTTAGAAAGTTCAAATTTTTGAATTTCTGAGAGAATCTGCCTCTTTTTTGCGTATAAATACTGAATTAATCATATTACTTTTATTTTTTTTCCTTTTTTTAGAAATTTCTTAAACTAGAAAAAACGTTCTCTCCGTGCCAAAATTAGCCTTGGTTAAATTAAACCAATTATTATTTAGGAGGAATTATAAATGAAAAAACAAGTGATTGCGTGTACGGCTCTAGGTTTGTTGGCGCTCAGTATCTCAGGGGGCTATGTTTTTGCAGAAGAGGACGATCATACACTTTCTGCAACAACGAACCAAGCAGATGTGACGTTAAAGGCTGGATCTGGAAATGATGTCACGCCTATCGTGCCAAATGATACGCATGATGATGATCCAAGTACTGGAGATACAGGAGCATTATCTATTCCATTTGCATCGAATATTACTTTTGGACAACAAGAAATAAAACAGGGGGATGCAGATTATTTTGCCTTGAATCAACGTCCACATGTCCAAGTCAATGATACTCGTGGAGGAGCAAAAGGTTGGACATTAGGCGTTTCGATCTCACCATTTATTGGAGAAAACGGACATGAGCTAACTGGCGCACAACTATCATTAGCTAATGGAAAAGTAGTGACAAAAGACAATCAATCCACACCGCCAACATTAGCAGATGCGCCAAAACAAACTTTTGTTTTGAATAATGACTACCAAAACGTGATGCTTGCGAAAGAAGGAGAAGGGGCAGGCGCCTTTGCAGCAGTATTTGAAGGAACAGATGGCAGCAATGAAAACGTCAAGCTTCATGTACCCCGTGCGGGAGTGGAAGCACAAAGCTATACAGCGGAACTAACTTGGGTGTTGACAGATGCTCCAGCATAAAACAAGAAGATGGGGATATGTCTTTCCCATCTTTTTTAGTAGCTTGTTTCTGTTGATCTTACTGTATTTCTCTGCTAGTTCATTTGCTGATCAAAACAAAGTCAGTTTTGATGCAGAAGCGATTTTACCTGAAAACCAGATTTCAGAAGCTAGTTATTTTGACTTGAAAGTACAAGCTGGTATACAGCAAAAATTGACAATTCAATTAACGAATACAAGTAATCGTCAAGTAAATGTCAAAGTAGAAGCGAATAACGCTGTGACCAACTCTAATGGTGCAGTGGATTATTCCAAGCACGGGGAAAAGTTACTAGGAAGTCCGACTTTCGAAGAGATTGCTTCGAAGCCACAAACCATTACGTTGAAACCACAAGAAATAAGACAAGCAACCTTCCAGTTAGATATACCTAAGCAAGGATTTGACGGTACGATACTAGGTGGATTCTATTGTTATGAGGAAACAAAAGAAAAAGAAGAAAAAAATGATGGATTCAGTTTGGCAAACAAGTTCGCCTATACGATTGGTGCTCAATTAAGTTGTTCAGATAAAAAGATCGATCCTGAATTTGCATTGTCTAAAGTGAAATCAGGTTTGCAAAACGGCTATCTTACGTTATTTGCTACTCTGGAGAATAAGCAGCCGGTCCTAATGAGTCAAATGCAAATGGAAGCAGAGATAACGAAAAAAGGAAAAGATGGTGTCTTGCATCAATTGTCGAAAAAAATTTCTATGGCTCCAAGAAGCAAATTTGAGTTACCAATCAGTTGGGAAAACAAACCATTGAAAAAAGGTTTCTATGAATTAACGATCCATTTGAAAGACGCTTTAGGGAAAAAATGGACACTGGTAAAAGCATTTGAAATCAAAGGAGATGACGAAAAACTGAATAAAGAAGCAGTACATGTAGAAAAAGAAGATGAACCAACGAATACCATGATGTATTTCTTCCTTGCTTTTTGCCTAATCGTCATCATCTGTCTGGTCTGGTATATTTCTAAATTGAAACGAGAGAAAAGCTAGTTTAGGAGGAGATAGACATGAAATGGGCAATTAGGTTAGGATTCTTCGTACTCATGTTCGGAATAGCATTACCAGTTTCTGCAACTGAAAAGACAACAAGTGAGGCTGGTATCTCTTTTTATCAAGAAAATAACCAAGGTAAGCATGTTCCGATGGAAAAAGTAACGATTACAGAAAATAGTACAGAAAAGCCGATGGCCATGGAAGAGACGTTATTTCCGAAAACAAATGAGAATACTTGCTGGCTGCTCATCTTATTAGGCGTTTGTCTAATCATGTTTGCAGAAATGGTATACCGCATGAAAAAAAAGAATAAGCAAAGCAGGAGGTAAGAAAATGGCTAAGTCTAAAAAAATAGTACTGTCGGTTTTTACGCTTATTGTCCTACTATGGCTATCGCCAAAAGTAGCTGCAGCTCCTAGCTCTCTCACGGATTTAGGCTACTTCCGATGGGCCAATCAAATCACGACTCCTGCGGACAATACATTCATCATGCATTATGGTGAGCATACTTCTGTAGAACCAATTGAGGGAAAAGTGACGGGAAAGATTGTCACGGTCGACTGGAGTACAAGTAAAAGTAGTGCCTTGATCAAAAATGTCGGTTTCTATAAGGGACAAGAAGTGAATTTGAAGGTAACGCTTGAAAGAAATAAAAGTAATTTAGATGGCGGATCGGTTTTTTTTACTGAAGGGAACTTTTTAAGCATCGATATTTCTGGTGAAATGATCATAACCTATGACTTTTTAGATACGAGTGGGAATCCTTTAACGATTGAGACCTCTTTCAACTATTATGGATTGAATGTCAATAAGTATGTAGGGTATCGCAATCCTAGCCGAGTAATCAAATATTTATGTACAAATAATCCGACGAATATCGTTTATGATGTGTATGGAGATGGGGACCAGCAGTGGGGAGACTATTGGGGCTATTATAAAAACATCACACCAAACGTACCTTGGAGAGATCCCAGACAAAGCTTTGAGGTGATCACGAATCCAATCTCACAACTTCACGTTTTGGTGCACAACAATGACAGCACACCATCTTCAGTTATATATCGAACAGATTTTTTGGCTAAGCCAGAGTTTCCTTCTGCTTATGCCACAGATTCTTTTTTTGAAAAAGCAGACCAAGATGTTTGCTTAAAGGCAAAGCAAACGATTCCTAATATTAGCCAATGGAAAAAAGCCAATCAACTCCAAGTTCGATTCGGTTTAGAGCAAATAGCTAAAACCCAGCAATACAAAGCAAAAAAAGTAAAAGTGACGAATTTTAGTGGAGAAGATATAACGGAATTATTCAGCAGTAAGGTCGAAGGGCAGGAAATGGTGATCACTGCGAAAAATCCCGAAGATCATCGCTTGTATGATACCGTTTTGCAATATGAAGTCGAGTTGGAATGGACAGGCAAAGAAAATGTAGTTGAAACTTCGGCCATCATAAATGATCGGCTACCGCTGCCTTTTAAAGTCAAAACGATTTTAAATGGACAGGAGACTGCAGAAAATACAGGTACTAGTCTCGTCAATTATTTAGGAGAAGTCCACATTCAATTTTTAGATGAACAAGATAGGTCTTTGAGTCAAGAAGTGGTTAAGACCGGTATCCTTACGACAGATTATGATTTATCGAAGGATTATCCTGAGATAAGCGGGTTCTTTCCGATAAAAAATGAAGAAACTGATCATGGGAGATTCCAGCCAGAAACACAAACAATCATCCATCGCTACCGCAAAGGCGAACCCTTGAGATTTGAATTGTTGAATAAAGAAAATCCTTTGATGGTATCCAGATTTAGTAAAAGTTGTACCATCAAATTCACATTTTCTCATGAAGGAGATTCAACTATCTATTTGATGGCTAAATGTAATGAGGAAGAAAAAAGACTACAGACCTACTCACATGTACCAGAAAAAGTAGAAGACGAAATAAAGATAGCTTTTCCAGAAAATTGGATTGGAAAAGAAGTTTCATTCTATGTAATGACTGACGACAAAGAACAGTCGCCGCCAGATAGAAGGAAACTAGCAGTCGAAAAAGGCCCGCAATTGCTTTTACCTAAAAGCATCGATTTTGGGGAACAAGAAATACCTGCCAATGACACATTTGTTGCGGCAGTAAACCAGAGAGAAATTCAGGTTGAAGATTCTAGCCATTTAGAACAAAGCAAATGGACAATCAAAGTCCGAGAAGAAAAACCGCTGATCAATGATAAGTCTCAGCAGTTATGTTCCTTGTTTTTCACTATCCAAGGAAAAACAATCGAATTAACTGGAAGTGATCAACAGATTTGGCAAGGCATGGGGAAAGCAAGTTTTGGGCAAATAGGAAATATCCAACTGAAACTAAGACCTTCAGATGAAGTTGGGGATTATGAAGGAACTTTAGTTTGGACAATGGAAGATGTGCCGATATAAAGAAAGAGGGTGTGAAATCAGCGCTTTGGACGAATACTGAAGAGCAAACTGATTGAACACCGTGAAACAGAGGTCGTGAAAAAGCTGCCCTGCATCAAGTAATAAGACCAGCCAAACGGAAACAGTGTCTCATGTTTTTGATTTGGCTAGTCTTATTACCGCAGATGCAAGCTTTTGCCACACCTCTTTCTTGTCATTTACAGAAGCAAATATCAATGTTGCAAGCTTTCCTTTAATGCTGTAACACCAGTAAGAGTTGTCAAGACCAGCAGACTGACTAGGTAAATACCGCTCAAAAACAAGATTACGGCAGTTAAACTATAATGATCCATCAAGAAACCGATGATGATAGAAGAAAAACCACCAACAGCTCGTCCAAGGTTCATAATGAAATTATTCGCCGTCGCGCGGATTTCTGTTGGATACAAACTACTAATCACTGCGCCATATCCACCATACATACCATTGATAAAGTAGCCGACTATCACAGCGGCTGCTACCAAACTCCACTGGCTATGGGCTAACACAAGTAGATAGACAGATAAGGATGAACAAATTAAAAACAAAGAAAAGGCTAGTTTAGGCCCCACTTTATCCATGATCATGCCAAAAGTCATCATCCCCAAAGACATGCCTAAAATAGTACTGACCATCCACAATGAAGACCCAGAAACCGAAAGCCCTAATCGATCTTGCATAATCGAAGGCAGCCAATTCATTAACCCAAAATAGCCGGCGATTTGGACAGTCACCATGATACTAAGGCCACATGTTTGCCAAGCAAGATGTTTTGATTCAAACAGTCTGCTAAGTTTGGTTTTCTTTTCGGCGGATTGTGCAGATTTGAATTCCTTTGGTTCAGTCAAGCCGCGACGAATGAACAAGACCATCAACACCGGCAGTACACCTACGACATACAACATCTTCCAACCAAACGTTGGAATGATCACAGCGGCTAAAATCGCAGCCAAAGCCGCACCGACCTGCGCACCAATACCAGCAACTGAAGAAGCTCGTCCAATTTGTTTTTTTGAAAAACTTTCGGAAATCAAGGACATACATGCCCCATATTCTCCTCCCGCTCCTACACCTGCGATAAAGCGAAAGAGATAAACCAAGTAGATGTTTGAAGCAAAATACATCAATAAAGAAGCAATCGAAAACAGAAGGACTGTTTGAGAAAATACTTTCACACGTCCATATTTATCAGCTATGATGCCAAAAAAAATACCTCCAATGAGCATCCCCAAATTAGTGATCGTTGAAATGAAACCCGCTTGCGTACCACTAATATGAAAAGAAGCAATCATTGAAGATAATGAAAAAGCTAAAAACATAATATCCATATTCTCTAAAGCAATTCCCGCCGATGTCGATAATAATACCTTTCGCTGATACGTTGTCATTTTTATACCCCTTTTCCTAAAATTTCCCTAAATTGTTAAAAGTATATCCAAAAAAGAATAAAAAAACAAGACTTTTTTATTTGAAATAATACACAAACAACCGATATAGATAATCCAGCCTAGTTTTAATAGAAATGAGTATTGACTTGGAGTACACTTAAAGTTGTAGAATAAATAAAGTATATAAGTAAAGTGGCAAGAAATTAAGAGAAAGAGTGATCAGATGAATATCAAACAAGTCAGTGAAGAAAAGGGCATTTCGGCCGATACATTGCGCTATTATGAGCGAATCGGGTTGATTCCACCAGTTAATCGGACAAAAGGTGGAATCCGTGATTATACAGAAGAAGACCTAAAATGGGTCGACTTTACGATCTGTATGCGAAATGCCGGATTATCGATCGAGTCTTTGATTGAATATATTCGCCTATCTAGCGAAGGAGAAGCAACTGTATTTGAGCGGCGTAAGCTTTTGATTGAAGAAAGTGAACTTTTGACGAAAAAAATTGCTGAAATGCAAGAATGCTTAGAACGTTTACAAGGAAAAATCAAGAAATATGATCGTGTGTTATCTAGAAATAAAATGGAATGTATCAAGTAAAAAATCAAGGAGCATTACTATGGAATTACGCTTACTAAAATATTTTTGGACAATTGCAGAAGAAGGAACAATCTCACAAGCCGCAGAAGTTCTACATCTTACACAACCAACCTTGAGCCGACAACTGAAGGAGCTAGAAGAGGAACTAGGAACAGAACTGTTTGTACGCGAAAACCGCAAAATGATCTTGACAGAAGCAGGTTATTTTCTAAAAAGCCGGGCAGAAGAAATTTTAGATTTGACAAATCAAACCACTCAAGAATTCGAGAACAGAAAAAAACAATTATTCAGCGGACGATTTACGATTGGCTGTGTGGAAGCTGATAATTCGAATACATTGGCACTATTACTAGAAAAGCTGATCCGTGATTATCCCAACGTTCAATTTCATATCCACAGTGGAACAAGTGATGATATCACGGAGCGACTAGAAAAAGGCCTGTTAGATTTAGCGATTTTGCTAGATCCAGTAGATACAGAGAAATACGAAACGATTTTGTTACCAAGAAAGGAAAAATGGGGATTGCTCATTTCAGAAAATTCTGTTTTAGCAAAAAAAGATGCGATAACAAAAGAAGACTTTGCGAATGTACCTCTTTTGATCTCAAAGCGTCCAGAAATACAGCGAATGTTTGCTGACTGGTTAGGCATAAAAAAGGAGCAGTTGCTGATCACAGGAACGTACAATTTGATTTTCAATGTATTTGCGCTAATTGAGAATCAGGTAGGTGCTGCTTTAGTCATAGAAGGTGCTGTAAGTCATCATTCAAAGCGAGTGACATTCGTTCCGCTTGACCCAATGATTGAAACGAACTGCATGCTAGTCTGGAAAAAGAATCGGATTTTATCACCTGTAGTCAATGAATTGATTCACCGTTTCAAAGAAGCTTTTGAACAGTAATAAGTATCTCTAATCGAAGAAAATTCAATAAGAAAGCAAGATGTATGACAGTCTTGCTTTCTTATTTTTTCATTTTTAAATCAAAAAAAATAAAGAGATTTACACAACTTGTTGAATAAGCGCTTACAAATAAAAAAAGAACGGAAATGAATCAGCTATAATAACCGTTGTTCTGGATTGTAATCATTACAAAGAAATGAAGATTATAACTTTGGAGGTGTTCGAAAAGAAAAATGGGAGGGGCTTTCATGAAAAGAGTTAGAAAATGTTTGACATTGGTTTTTGTGTTGAGCTGCTTGATACAACTTTCTGCTTTCAACCAAGTGGTGTTTGCTGCAAGTGAAAAAAGTAGTGTAGGTATCACTTTTGAAGGAAGTGTTCCACAAAGCTCAACCGATCCATCCGTACCATCCTCGCAAGATACCGATCAATCGGCAGATCAATCCAGGCCAACGAAATACCCAAAAACCAACGAGATTCAGCAATCATTTATTACTTGGGGTGGAGTATTTCTTTTAGTAATCAGTTTGTTTTTAATATTTTGGAAAAGAAAGAGGAATAGAGAATGAAAAAAACAATTTTAGCTGCAGCATTAATCAGTACAACAGTTTTGGCAGGAACATTAGCTGTGCATGCAGATGATCTAGATGGCCTAAATGGTAAAAGTACTGCAAAGATTGGTTTGACGACACAAGATCCAAATCATCCTGTAGGCCCAATCGATCCAATCGACCCTGATGATAATACTCCTTCAAATGATCCAACTGGAAATACTGGAGACTTGCGTATCGATTATATGTCAAAAATCGATTTTGGGAAACAAACGATTTCAGGAAAAACCGAAACATATACTGCTCAAAAACCAGCGTTAACAACCGAAGTCCAAATTTCAGATCTACGAGGAACTGGTGCTGGATGGAATTTGCAAGTAAATTATGATAAAGAAAAACCAGGATTTATTTCAGAAGATAAAACATTGAATGGTGCAGAATTGACATTACCAGTTGGTACACCAGAAACCGTGGAAGATAACAGTTCTGCAGCTCCTACTACAAGCAAAGTAGTAGTCAATAATGCTGCACAAAACATCATGACAGCAGCTGCTAAAACCGGTTTAGGGACATGGGCAGATGAAATGGAACCAGGTAATGTCACTCTTAAAGTCCCATCAGGTAACTTAGTGGGTGATTACACAGCTACACTTGTCTGGACTTTGTCAGACGCACCAGCTTAATTAAACATTTATTACGAACGAATAAGGAGAGAATAACAACGATGAAAAAACAAGTATTTTACACATTAGCAGCGACAGTATTGCTATCAAGCTCATTATTAAGCACATTAAACGTACAAGCAGATGAAACAGAGCCAACTAAAGATTCTGCCACTTCTACAGCAAAGATCACATTTACAGGAGATAACTCTGATCCAGTGAACCCGGTAGATCCAGATGATCCTGACAATCCAGTGAACCCAGTAGATCCGGACGACCCAGATAATCACGGTACTGGAGATAACGGTCCTTTGTCAATCGACTATGTCTCAAATATCACATTTGGCACACAAGATATCTCAACGACTAGTCAAGTATATAACGCTGAAAATGCAGAACCACATGTTCAGATCACTGATAAACGTGGAGTAGAAGGCGGATGGACATTAACAGCCGCAGCTACAAAATTTATCGCCAGTGATAAATCTGAATTAAAAGGTGCAGAACTAACATTTAAACATGGAGTAACAGAAACAACTTCTGGTAATATAAGTAAAGCACCCACAGCAAGTGATTTGATCTTTGATAATACTCAAGCAAAAACAGTTATGACAGCTGGTAACTTGAAAGGTCAAGGAACATGGCTGGATGTCTTTAAAGGAACAGAAGGAAATAACACAAATGTTCAATTGTCTGTTCCTGCAGGATCTGCACAAGCAAAAGAATACACTGCAACGATCACTTGGACACTCACAGCAGGCCCAACTGCTTAGAATGGAGAGAAAAATGAACAAACTTCAATCATTGTTTGTTGCTGCTCTTAGTTTATTAAGTATTGTAGTGATGCCATTGACGACACACGCTGATTCAAATGAATCAGCGTATAGCGTCAATGCAAATATTCCCGACTTTCAAAAAAATAAAAACGTTTCTTACTTTGATTTGCAATTAGATCCAAATCAAAAAAAAGAGATTTCAATCCATTTAGCTAACTCAGCAAAAGAAAAAGCAATTTTTAACGTAGATGTTAATAATGCTGCCACAAACAGTAACGGGGTCATTGACTACGGACAAACAGATTTGAAGAAAGATCCGTCTGCTAAATATGTATTGAATCAGCTAGTCACTCCTAAAAATCAAGAAATTGAATTACAAGCTGGTGAATCCAAAGATGTGACTTTCCAAGTTCAAATGCCAAAAGATCGATTCAAAGGAATCATTCTTGGTGGAATACACATCAGCAAAAAAGATAATGTGAGTGAAAAAGTAGACGGAACAGCAATCCGTAATAAATATGCGTACGTGATCGGTGTGAAACTGCAAAACGATACAGATGCCGTCACGCCCGATTTGAAACTGAACTCAGCGAAAGCTGGTCTGCAAAATTCCTATACGACTGTGTTTGCTAATGTGCAAAATCCAACACCTGGAATCATCAGCAAAGTTAATTTTGATGCGAAAATCACGAAAAAAGGGTCAAAAGATGTTCTTTATGAAACAAAAAAGGAGAATATGTCGATTGCCCCTAATACGAACTTTGACTTTCCAATCAGTTTGAATAAGGAGAAAATCGAAGCTGGAGATTATACGGTAACGATCGATGCCAACGAAGGCAATACAGATAAAACATGGCATCTGACAACTGATTTTACGATCCAGTCAGAAAAAGCCAAAAAGATCAACAAAGAAGCAGTGACAGAAGACAAAGGAATCCCATATCTCCCAGCTATCATCACAGTCGGAATCTTGTTATTATTGATCATCGCATTTTTAAGTTACAAATTACTTAAACAAAAAAAGTAGGTGAGTCTTTCAAGTGAAATTGAATCAGCCACTAAATAAATTATATGTGTTAGGTTTACTTTTTATCGGCGCATTCAGCGTGATTTTTCAAAGTACTGAAGTATCGGCAGAGGCAAATTACCCAGAGATTCCAGAGGCAACGATTTTTGATGGACATGTCAAAGCATCAATTTCTTATGACAAGGACCATTCACCTAGCTATACTGCAGTTGGAGATACAGTGACTGTTACGACCACTTTAGAAAAGTTGGATGAAGGCGTGTTATCAGATAAATATAAACAGTCATCAGTTGTTATTTTATTTCCTGATGAAACACAAGGTCTTCAACTGAAGGGAGAACCAACATTTCAGTATAATATGGCGCCCTATGGATGGACAACTTCTGGGAAATTTGTTGATTCAACAAAAGAGCTTCAAACAGATGTACTCCTATGTTTCAATATAGGTAAAATTATTTATTATCAGGATTCTAACGTTACGTATGATGGAAGAATGACAGAGATACCTATCGCCAATGAGCTAGATGATGGACCATATGAGGATGACTATGCATTGCAAAAAATATTGATTCACAAGGGGGATACAGTAACTTTATCCTATAAAGCAATTGTGACAGAAGACGCCTTGAAAAATGATAAATTTACACTGCACACAGCTATATATGACTCAACATTAGGCGAGATGGGAAATGGAGATTTTGACTGGGATCATATCTTAACTACATCTATGCCAAGTATCCAAAATTTAGGGATCTCATTTGACGAAGCTACTAAAGACAAAAAAATCGATATCAAAGACGATTCTTCTTATCAAACTACTTTAACCGGTTCTTGGGCTGGTGCAAAAGATGACATCTCACCTATACTGACAATCAATGGTAAAGAAGTGTCTGTTCCAGATGGTAGTTTTAAAGAAGACGGTACATTTGAAATCCCAGTTGATCTGAAAGATATGGGGAATATTGGAAAAAATAATGTCCATATCAAAATTTCTGATAGTAATGGACAAGTTGCAGAAGACGATGCAGTCATTACACTTGTCCAAGCATTGGTTCCACCACAAATCAAACTTTCTGATTCTTTAGCAAATGCCTCCATCAGTGTGTTCCCGACAGATCAGTCATTGACGATCGATGGGGAATGGAAAGATAAAGACAGCAATGCTGTTTCTTTATTTTATAAGCTGAATGGGCAAGAAAGAGTCTTGCAAGACAATGTCAGCAATACAGCAAAAGACTCATGGCTTCCTTTCTCACAAGAGATTTCTCTCGCTGATCTTAACACTGGTGATAATCAAGTAGAAGTTTATGCCAAAGATGCAGAAGGTCAGTTATCTAATCATGAAAGTTTTAAAATCATATTGAATCAAGGAAACGTCAGCTTTAAATCGATCGATCCGGAGATCCAATTCAATAAGATGGTTATTTCCGGTACCACTGTTTATTCTTCACCACAAGCAACTGTTGGGGTAGTTGTAGAAGATACGACAGGAATTCCGAAAGATTGGCAGCTTAAAGTCAAACAGACCACATCTTTTTCTGACGGAACAAGAGATTTGCCTGCGCAATTGACCTATCTGAATGGGGAAGAAAAGCTGTCAATCAATGATAGCTCAGCAGTGGGCTTGCCAGTCGTTCAAAACAATGCTACGGATTATTCTCTGCAACAAGATGCGAACCATCAATTCCAGTTAGCTGTTTCACCAGGCGCTTATACTGGTGAATATCAGTCACAGTTGGAATGGACGATCGAAAGAGCACCATAAAAAAATAAGAAGGGGAAACGTGGCTGTTTTTCCTTCTTATTTTTGTTATGATAGGGGCGAAAGGGTGGAGTTAGTTGATGGAGTCAATCATGTTTGTTCTCATTGCTTATCTAAATTTGTTTATTTGGATGAGTCTGTTGTTTAAAGGGGCGTCAAAATGGCGATTCCTCTTGTTTTATTTGGGGCTAATGATAGCTAATATGTTTTTTGTTCCATACACATTCGTTTTCTTTGCAATCGCTTATGCTGCAATGTGTTGGTTTTTATATCTTTTGGTAGAAAATATTTTTTTATCGATCCTGTTACAAAATTTTTTATTGAATGTGGTAGGTATTTCCTTTTTCTTAGCAATCGATATTCCAAGGTATTTGGGATTTTATACTAGCTATTTGAATCTTTCAGTAGAATTAGTACTAGCAACTAGTTTATTTTTGCTGATCAGAAAAGCAGATCAAAAGTATGATATATTCGATTATTTTAGTGGCTATACGAAAAAACTGAAAGGCTTGACGATGTTATCTGTTGTGATTTATGTGCTGATTTACATCTTTCATTTAGGTATTAGTTTTTACTCGTTGGATTATATCCTTACTTCGATCATCACGCTTTTATATAGTATTTTTTATACTGCTTTTTTTATTGTCTTTATTATATATAAGAAAAAGTTCCAAGTGATCGAACTTTATTTGAAAGACAATCAGGAGACAAAAGAATACTACGAGAAATTAGATGATTTCCGTCATGATTATTTGAATTATATTTCTGCGTTGGAATACAGCTTGATGAATGACAGTCAGGAGAATTCTATCAAACTATTGACCCATTTAAAGGATTATTCTTTAGAAGCGATCGATGATGCGAGACACAATCCCTTGAAGCGAATCAGTGATCCGGCAGTACGCGGGCTTTTTTATCATTTTATGGAAAGAGCCAATCAGTCTGGCATTTCTTATGATATCCAAGTCCTGAATATCATCAATAATATCAAAGCAGATTATATCGATGTTCTTCGTCTTTTATCTATTGCACTGAATAATGCCATTGAACATTGTGATGAAACAAGAAAAGAAGAGCCGATCAGTATTACGATCAATCAAACAAAGGAGCGGTTTTATTTCAAAATCGAAAATCCTGCTGATATGTCCTCAACAAGCTTAGCTAAATTGATGAAAAGAGGAAGCTCAACGAAAAAAAATGGGGGGCTCGGTCTTTATAACTTTTCGAAAATCACGGATAAATATCTGAATGCCAACTATGGAATCAAATATTTAAAACGTACGAAAATGTTTGTCTTAGAATTGGCGATTTATGAGAAGTCAATCAGCAAAACTGTATGAATAGCTAGCAAAATGGAATAAGGAAGTTAAAAACGGGCAGGACAGACATGTCCTACCCGTTTGTTTGTTTTAGTTGGTCAATGTGGCGTAACAATTTTTTTACACTAGAAGAACTTAAAAGAAGTGTATCTTTATTTTTGAAATGGACTTCCATCATTTGTTTATCTACTTCTTTGATATTGAATGGATTGATAGAAAAACTTTTCAGATCATTAAAGAAATGATAGTCTTGGAATTTTTGTTTGATATTTTTCATTTTATCATGAATAACAAAGTTCTCATTTGTTCCATAAAATTCCAAGGTGGAGCGAGAACCATTGATCGTTGAGATATAATTGACTTCATCTGGCGCAATCAAAAAGACCCTTGTGGCGCCTTGCAGTTCAATGATAGAGGAAGATTGTTTTTGAGCTTCCAATTTTTCTAAAAGTAGCTGTTTCAATGATTGTGCAACTTCTTCTAAGTTTGATTTATCAAGATAGCGATCTGGGCGAATCTGCTGATTAATGATTTCTAATCCGCGTGTATTATCGTTTGATAGAAAAATAATCGAGCATTCTGGATTCTTGTTCCGTATTTTTTTAGCAAAATCAATGCCACTATGCAATGTCTTTAAATCAATGTCGATAATAAACAAATCAGAAGAAGAAAAGACCAGTGTATCTAAACGCTTATAAATCGTTTCCAACTCGCTGCTCGGGTATATTTGAAGAGAGAGGGCACTCAACTCTTTATGTTTTAGTAATTCTTTCTTCAATAATTCCTGATGAAACAAGTTATCTTCAATGTAGTAGATTTTCATGGTTCGATTCCCCTAAGACAGATTTCATTACGATTAGTATAACAGATTTTTTCTATAAATTTCATCATATAAATGATATTTGTTTTTTTATTAATCAGAAAATATGCACTTTTATCGTTTTAATGAACGGAATAAGCATAATGTTGATCGCGGTATTCTCTTGGCGTAAGGGAAGTTGTTTTTTTAAAGACCTGAATAAAATGGCTTTGACTTGCAAATGAAAGCAATACGCTGATTTCTTTATAACTCTTGTCCGTAAAAAGCAATAAATGTTTACTTTCATTGATCTTCCGTTCTTGGATATAGGAGTGGATCGTTTGGCCCATTTCTTTTTTGAATAAAGCAGAAAGATGTGTTTTGTGCTTGTCAAATGTCTCAGCTAGCTCGTCAAGCGTTACACGGTCGTAAATATGGCTGTCTATATAATTGATTAGTTGCTTGACTAGCATGGATTTATCGGCTAGAGGTTGCTGATGGATCAGTTCCATGAAACGATAAGTCGCCTCTTTCATATAAGTGTGCCATTCATTAGAAGAATGGATACGGAACAAGCCTTGGATCAAGGCATCTGATAAACTAAAGGCCTGATTGATTGGGACTCCTTCATCAATACTGATACGTGTCAGTATGGCAACAAAAGCAGAGAATTTCAGCTTCAAACCTTCTAATTCATTTTCGGATAACTCGACATGATACGTTTCTTGCATCTTTTTGAATAACCAATCGATCTTTTCTGGCTGATTCCGTTTGATGTATTCTGTGTATCGAAGCTCGAATTGATAAGAATCAAAAGTGGCTTCTTGCATCCGCCGGTCGTATAGACTGTCCTCCAACCGTTGATCTGTGGTAGAGCGCTGCTTGATTTCTTTTTGGTAAATCCAGTGCAATTCCTCTTTTTTCAACAGTTTGTGTGTTAGAAAAGCATAGGCAAGCTGAACGAATTCTTCAAATGCTGCAGTTGTTTCTTTCGTATAGTGAATACCGTAGTGATAGACATGGTCTTTGAATAGAAATGTATCGGGAGATTCTCCAATCATGCCGCAAGGGCCGATCAATAAGGAATAGGGTTTGCTGTCTGTCATAAAATCAAGCTTAGCAAACATAAAAGGAAAGTGATTAAATAAACATACGGGCTGATGTTCTTTCGGTGAGGTGAATGTCTCCATGATAGGATGTATATCCCATGAAATCTCCGGATGGCAAACTTTGCCGCTTGAATCAAATAAAACCATGGGAATCAGATATTTTTTGTATAACAAATCCATTATTTTAGAAATCGCTGTCTGTTTCAATTATTTTCCTCCTGTCTATCCTTTTTCTTCCATTGTAACGCAAAAATAACATATTGAATATTAAATTTTTCAGGTATTTTCCTTCTATTTTTATATAAAGTCTTCTTTTGTTGTATAACAAAGAAAATTTTATCGTTATAATTAAAAATGTAAAAACGGTTACAAAAAAGGAGAAACTAATGGATGAAAAACAATTAAAGCAACTAGCCGATTCCTTGACAATAAAAGAAAAAATCGCACAAACGGTCCAGTTGAACGGTGACTTGTTTACTGATAGTGATGTGATGAATACTGGACCAACAAAGGAATTAGGTTTTCCTGATGATTTTGATTTAAGTCAGATTGGTTCTATTTATAATATCAATGAACCCGAAAAGCTAAAAAAAATCCAAACAAAAATAATGGAAGAAAGTAGTAAAAAAATCCCGCTCCTCTTTATGTCGGATGTTATTTATGGTTTTCGCACCATTTTTCCTATCCCACTAGCACAAGCGGGATCGTATGATTTTGAATTGATCCAAAAAGCCGCACAAGAAACAGCAAAAGAAAGTTATTTAAGCGGACTACATGTTCTATTTTCCCCCATGCTTGATTTAGTAAGAGATCCACGTTGGGGACGGGTGATGGAGTCTCCAGGAGAGGATGTATATACTGCAAAAGAGTTTGCTAAACACGCTGTCCAAGGATACCAAGGAGACAATCTCCAATTGATTGACAAATACCGTGTCGGTGCATGTATCAAGCATTTTGCAGGATATGGGGCCCCAGAAGCTGGTAGGGAATACAATACCGTCGATATGTCCAACCAACGACTCTTCAATGAATACCTTGCTCCTTATCAAGCGGCAGTTGAAGCCAATTGTTTACTAGTCATGACCGCATTCAATGTGTTGAATGGTGTGCCTTCTACCGGTAATCGCTGGCTGAACCGGGAGATTCTTCGAAAGAGGTTCGGCTTTAACGGTGTACTGGTCTCTGATTATGCGGCTATTGAAGAGTTGCAAGTACATGGCTACACGAAAGATCAAGCAGACTCAGCTAAAAAGGCGTTAGAAGCCGGTGTGGACTTCGATATGATGACGTCTGTCTATGCCAATTCTTTAGAAAAATTAGCAGAAGAAAACAAAGAAATCTTACAATTGTTGGATGAGGCAGTGTGGCGAATCTTAGTCTTGAAGAACAAACTTGGATTATTCGAAGACCCTTACCGAGGACTCGAAGAAGAGAACACGGGAGAAATCTTGACGGAAGAATCGAAAGAAGTAGCAGTCAAGCTAGTCGAAAAGAGTTGTGTCCTCTTGAAGAATGACGACACACTACCATTAAAAAAACATCAGAAAATCGCAGTTATCGGACCTTACGGCAAAAGTCGCCTGACAATTGGGTTCTGGGCCTCTGTAAGTGGTAAACCACAAGATAGTATCCCGCTCAAAGATGGACTAGAACAGCATTTTTCAAAAGAACAGCTGCTATTTGCAAAAGGATTCAACCTGTTTGATTCCTATGAACCATTTGGACCGTTAAAAGCCGGAATTGAACAACTGAATGGAACGATTGAGGACGAGGAAACGTTAATCCAAGAAGCATTGGAAACTGCTGAAAAATCTGACGTGATTTTGCTGACGATTGGTGAACAATTTTTAGAAAGTGGAGAAGGAGCTTCTAAAACCAACCTTCGATTACCTGAAAAGCAAAAACGTTTGATCAAAGCGTTAGCAGCATTGGATAAACCAATCGTAGGGATTTTATATACCGGACGTCCGCTGGTCCTAACAGAGATCGAACCTTATTTTTCTAGTTTGCTGCTCGTTTGGTATCCTGGAACGATGGGAGGCATCGGTATTGCCAATCTTCTTGCAGGGGAAGCAGTGCCAAGTGCTCGACTTAGTATGACGTTCCCACGGAGTGAGGGGCAGGTCCCAATCTATTATGCACATGCTTCAACTGGCCGACCTTTAGAAACAAGTACGCATTCGACCCGTTTTGTGTCTAAGTATATTGATGAATCCAATGAGCCGCTGTTTGCTTTTGGTGCCGGGAAAACATATGGAAAAGTCGAAGCAAACTGGCAGGAGATACAGGATCAAGAAGATAAGCTGCAATTTATTTATGAAGCAGTTAATCATTCAGCAACACCAATAGAAACGGTTATCCACATTTATGTAAAAGACAAGACAGCCTCTATTGTGCAACCAGTCAAACGGTTGATTGCGAGTCAAGTCATTTCCATACACGCAGATGAGAAAAAATTGATTAACTATACAGTATCAAAAGAAGCACTTATGTTTTATAACAATCAAGGGGAAAAAATTTGGGAGTCTGGCGAATTTACTTTTTCTCTCTCGACAGTAGATTCAGAAGAGGACCGTACAATTCAATTATAAAAAAGGAGAAGAAAGATGGAAAAATTAGAACAGTTTTTAAGCAGCAGACTATTGCCGATGTCGGAGAAATTACAAAAGAACAAAGTGTTAGCCGCATTGATGGAAGGATTTATCCGAACAAGCCCAATTACATTAGGGATTGCCTTCATTACGATTATTGGAAATTTCCCATTTCCTGGCTGGATCGATTTTTTGAAAAATGTGGGGATTTTTCCTCATGTGGAAGCAATCACTAATGGCGCTACAGGTGTTTTCTCGTTGTATGTCGTATACAGTTTAGCTTTCTCTTATGCAAAACAATTAGGGACCAATGAACGGAATGCATCCATCATCTCTTTGGCAAGTTTCATTATGCTGATGCCGCAATCCGTCATGACGACTGTTACACAAGACGGCAAAGCAGTCGAACAAGCAGTCGGTGCGTTGCGATTGGATTATCTGGGTGGTCAAGGATTGTTTATCGGTATGCTTGTTGCTTTGCTCATTACCCGTTTCTATGCCTTCTTAGCTAAGAAAAATATTATGATCAAATTACCGGAAAGTGTGCCGCCGATGGTCACACAATCTTTGTCACCAGTATTTGTCGTTACAATCATTTTTGTTGTTGTATTTGCTTTGCGAGTATTGTTTGGTTTGACACAATCAGGAACGATTTTCCAATTCTTTATTGATGTAATCAATGCCCCATTGAACTCTTTAGTAGCGAGTCCGTTATCGATCATCATTATCATGGAATTATTAGCTGTTTTATGGTTCTTCGGTATCCACAATGCTGTTTTGCAAGGACCTTTAGGCGCAATCAGTATGACGATGGTCGTTGGGAACATTGCTGCCTTCCAAGAAGGAAAAGCATTACCCTATTTAATTCCATCTGTTATCTACATGGGGATGTACGCAGCTGGATTCATGGGATTCGTGACATTTTTCATGATTAAAAGCAAATCAGCCAAAATGCGACAGTTAGGAAAATTATCTTTCGTTCCATCCTTATTCAATGTGACAGAACCATTGATGTTTGGGATGCCGATCATCTTGAATCCGATTTTCTTTATTCCACAAATCTTTACACAATTGATTGCAGGATTTGTTACATGGGGATTAACCACTACCATATTGCCGATTTCTTTGAATCCGACGATGTCGCTATTACCTTGGACAACTCCTACATTTGTGAAGATGCCTTTATCAGGCGGACTGAACTACACGATCCTGATGGTTATTTGTATGGCAATCGGTGTGGTGATGTGGTACCCATTCATTAAGATCGCAGATAAGAAAGAACTAGAGTTAGAAGCGGCGCTGGAAAAAGAAGAAGCAGAAACGAAAGCAGAAAAAATCATCAATGCAGAAGTCGAAGCATAATGAAGGGGAAAAGCATGTGGACATTAAGTATCGATATCGGTGGAACGTATATCAAGTCAGCTTTAATAATGGATACGCAAATAAGAGAAAAAAGACAAATAGAGACACCGAAAACAGATAAGGACAATTTTATCCTTGTCCTTGTCGAATTGATCCGTTCTTATCAGCAGCTCGAATCCATTGAATTTGTCGGATTTTCTGTTCCTGGTGCGGTAAAAGAAGCGTCAACCGTCTTTTTTGGTGGAGCAGTCGCATGTCTGAATGAAGTCAATTTAAAGCAAGAGATAGAAAAACAGCTGCCCGTTCGTGTGTTTGTAGAAAATGATGCGAAAGCTGCTGTATTGGGAGAAGCAAGTTTCGGTCATTTAAAAGGGATTGAAAATGGTGCAGGGATCATTCTAGGAACAGGCGTCGGTGTTGGACTTTTGCTGGATGGGCAGGTGAGAAAAGGGCCGCATTGTCAAACTGGAGAAGTTAGTTTCTTGATACAAGATCGTGGGATAAATGGGGCTGAATCATTTGCAGGAATCAATTTGTCAGCTGTTCGATTAGTAGAAGAACTGGCAAAATTATTTCAGTGTGAACCAGAAGGACCTCTTGTATTTGATTATCTATATCAAAAAGAAGATGAACAAGCACAAACTTTATATCGCACATACTGCAATCAAGTAGCGATTCTCTGTTTCAATATCCAATGTTTGCTGGATTTGGACAAAATGATTATTGGCGGTGGAATCAGCAAACAAAAAAGGCTGATCAGTGATATCCAGAAAAACTATGAAGCCATCTTTTCTGTGTCGCCGATGATCGAACAAACGATTACGAAAATGACGATAGAAGCTGCCGCCTTTGAGTCTGAAGCAAATCTGATCGGTGCAGCGAAAGGAGTACGATTGAATGAGATTTCCAACTGATTTTTTATGGGGAGCTTCCACTAGTGCGTATCAGACAGAGGGAGCTTGGGATGCAGACGGTAAAGCGCCGTCTGTTCAAGATATGAAAGAAATACCTGACGGAACAAGTGATTTCAAAGTGGCGGTAGATCATTACCATCGCTTTGAGGAAGATGTTCGTTTATTTAAAGAGCTAGGGTTAAAAGCTTATCGGTTCTCGATTTCTTGGAGTAGAGTCATGTCTAATGGAAAGGTTAATCCAAAAGGGCTGGAGTTTTATAAGAAACTTATTGCCTTATTGAAGGAAAATGAGATCGAACCGATCGTGACGGTGTTCCATTTTGATTTGCCTTATGAGATCCATGAAAATGGAGGCTGGGAAAATAGGGCGACGATCCAAGCTTTCGCTGATTACTGCCAGCTGCTTTTTGACACATTCGGTCAAGAAGTAAACTATTGGCAAACAATCAATGAACAAAATGTCATGGCTTTAGCTGGTTCGATCATTGGTACAAGTAATAAATCAATGAAAGAAAAGTTTCAAGAAAACCATCATATGCTCGTTGCTCAAGCACTGGTCACGAAAAATTATCATGATGGGAATTATCCAGGAAAGATCGGACCCGCGCCGAACATTGCCAGTGTATATGCTGCTTCTGATAAACCAGAAGACCAGTTGGCTGCAATGAATATGAGTGCTTTAAGAAACTGGTTGTTTTTAGATGCTGCGGTTTATGGTGTCTATAACCATAATGCCTGGAACATTTTGTCAAAAATCAATGCCTGTCCTGAAGTAACAGAAGAAGACAAAAAAATCATGTTAGAAGGTACATGCGATTATATCGCTTTTAATTATTACAATACCATGACTGTCTCAGCCTATTATCAAAAAGAGAACAAGATCGATCAGCAATCTGGCTTTGGTATCCCCGGCTTCTTTCAAGCGACAACGAATCCACATTTGCCAATGACTGAATTCGGCTGGCCAATCGATCCAGAAGGGTTCCGTTATACGTTAAATGAGATCTATTCAAGATATCGTCTGCCGTTATTGATAACCGAAAACGGAATAGGAGCAAAAGATCAATTAACAGAAGATGGAAAAATCCATGACAAGTATCGCATCGACTATTTGAAACAGCATATCCAGCAAATGTATCTAGCAATGGAAGATGGTGTAGAGGTGATCGGTTATTGTCCGTGGAGCGCAATCGATTTGATCAGCACCCATGAAGGAATCGAAAAAAGATACGGTTTTATTTATGTTGATCGAACAGACGATTCTTTGAAGACGCTGGATCGTTATAAAAAGGATAGCTTTTATTGGTACCAAAAATTGATTGCTGAAAATGGATTAAACGAAGAGGAGTAAGCCTATGCAGATCGATACGATGACTATTGACAACGAAGCCAATACGACTCTAACGGTTTATCTTCATGAAGAAAAGCCCGAATTTCACCGTATTGACAAACGTCCGTTCATACTAGTGATTCCAGGAGGAGGATACGGATTTTGCAGTGAAAGAGAAGCAGAGCCGATTGCATTGAAATTTGCTGCTGAAGGTTATCATGCGGGTGTGCTGCGCTATCACGTTGGAGAACACCGTGATTTCCACAAAGCACTGGCGGATGCAGAAAAAAGCATGGATCTGATTGCCTTACTAGCTGAAAAAGCAAAAATCGATCAAACCAAAATTGCAGTGATCGGTTTTTCTGCCGGTGGGCATTTAGCAGCCGCTTTGTCTACTTTGTCCGATCGAAAACCAAGTGCTTGTATCCTTGCTTATCCGGCCATCTTAAGCTCCTTTGCAGAAGCGATGAAGATCCAGGCTCCTTCTTTGGAAATGTGTGTGACACCGCAAACGCCACCTACTTTTTTGTTTTCTACATTCGAAGATAATGTGGTGCCTATCGAGAATTCTCTTTTGTATTTAAGAGCGTTAGAAGAAAACGATGTACCTTTTGAAACACACATTTTTCAAAAAGGAAAGCACGGATTATCATTAGGAAATAAGTGGAGTGGAAATAGTGAAGAGATGGTGGACCCTCGTTTTGCCAAGTGGTTTGAGCTTTGTATCGAGTGGCTGGAAATCATTTGGACACAAGCAGATGCGGAAACTACGCAAAAAATCGAAGACATTTGGCAAGTACCGATCAAAAATTTATACGCCATTGAAGCCAATCAATCGATCTTACTTGAACATCTGCCATTTTTAACCGATAGAAGTAGGTTCAAAATCATTCGAAGTTTGTCCTTCAACCAGCTGTGTGAGGTTTCGCCAGAGAAATTTCCAAAAACAAAGATCAGTCAATGGGTAAATGAATTGACTTGGTGCCGTTGAACTTTCCTATCAAAGAATCGATACTCGGAGGAAACAAATGAAATATGAAATAATCAAAAAGAACAATCGGTTCTATTTTCTCATGGATGAAAAACCCTGTCTTCTCTTAGGCGGAGAAGTGCATAATTCAGCAGCTTCTACGGTGCTTTCTATGAAAAAAAATATTTGGCCTTTTGTGAACAATCTTGGCTTGAACACCCTGCTTGTACCTGTTTATTGGGAAAATATCGAGACAAGTCCGGGAATATTCAACTTTGATTTGATAGAAGCCCAGTTACAAAAAGCGGCTGAAAGTAAGATCAAGTTGGTTTTTCTATGGTTCGGTTTATGGAAAAACGGTTTATCTACTTATGTTCCTTCATGGATCAAGACAGACACAGAAAATTATTTTAGAGTAGTCAACCAAAAGCAAGAGCAGTTAAACTGTATCTCACCATTTTGCACGAAAGCAATTGAAGCAGATTGCCGCGCATTATCTAGCCTATGTCAATTTATCAGTCAGCATCCGCTGAAAGATCAAGTATGCATGATGCAGATCCAAAACGAGGTCGGCTGTCTTGAAACGGCAAGGGATCACTCTAGAAAAGCACAGCAAATATATGGATCCACACTTCCAGAAAGAATCAGAGAATTATATCCTCAAGCAAAAAAATGGCAAGAACTTTCAGATGAGACATTCATGGCCTACGCCTTTAGTCATGCACTGGAAAAGATGGCAGTAGAGGCAAAAAGATGGTTAGATATCCCGTTGTTCACCAATGCTTGGCTGCATAAAGAAGGAAAACGCGCGGGCGACTATCCTAGCGGTGGGCCTACAAAAAATGTATTAAACGTATGGGCAAAAAATGCACCTAGCTTAACGGCTTTTGCTCCAGATATCTATGAAGAAAATGTTCGGGAAGTCATTCAAGATTATCAAATGATTGATCAACCCCTTTTCATACCAGAAACAAGAAAAGATCTAAGCTATCTATCCAATTGTTTCTATGCATTTGGGCAAGGAGCACTTTTGTATTCTCCTTTTGGAATCGAAGATCTTCGAAAAAGTACGGAAGCTATAATAGACGAGGATCAGGCTTTCTTGAAACAGTTAGGATTAGACCAAGCGGCTTTTGACCCGACAGGAAGTTTGCCTTATTTTACTAAGTGTTATCAAATAATCAAAGAACTAACCCCATTTTTAACGGATGAAACACTCAAAATCCATTCTTTTAAAAAGGAAAAGGACACGACGTATCAGTATCAAGATGAAAATTACCGATTTTTGATCAAATATTTAAGTAAAGATAAGAAAGAGCAGCTGAACACTGCCGGTCTCTTTTTTCAATTAGAAAATGATTATTTTTTTGCTGGGTGCAACTTTGCGCTATTCCACGAAGCAGTAGATGAAGAGCGGCGTTCAGAAATTTTGAATTTTGAAGAAGGATACTTTGAAGGAAAAAAATGGATCACAGAGCGTGTTTTGAATGGGGATGAGCGCTATACGCCGTATATCGGTAATATGCCTAAAATCATCAAATTCTCTTTATATACCTATCCGAAAAAAGAACAGGAGGTTGTCCATGAATATCTTGCTGACGAACGAAACCTTTAAACCATCTACAAGCATGCTTGCCCAAGAACCGGAACCACTCGAAAATCTATCTGTTTATCGAAATAGTACAGCCGCATTTCAGTTATTGCTACATGATGGGAAGAAAAATCATTACAGCTTAGACGATCAATTTACGATCCCGGATGCGATTGAAATACCTATATACCGGATAGAGATCAACTCGGAACTGCCAATCAAATCGAATTTTATTGAATATTATTGCGGAAAAGACGATATTTTCTATGGGGATAAACTGTTGGAAGAAAACGCACATACTTATTCTGGCGATCGCTTTGCTCCTATTTATGTAGAAATCCCGGTTGATCGTCAACAAAAATCCGGTATCTATCCGATAGATATCACGATTTATCAAGCAGGGATAACGACAAAAGAAACAGTCATCGGACAGAAACGATTAGAAGTAACCGTAGAAGCCTTTGCGTTCAGTGATAAAGTAACTGATTCCTTCCATTTAGATATTTGGCAACAACCTTCTAATCTTTCTCGTACATTCCAAGTGCCTCTTTGGAGTAATCAACATTTTGAACTGATTCAGACAATGGCTTCAACCTTAGCTGAGTTAGGCCAAAAAACGATTACAGTCATTGCAGGAGAGATCCCTTGGAAAGGATGGTTCAATTATATTGTTAAAGATTTCCCAGCTAACTTGTATGAATACTCAATGGTCAAAGTCCTCAAAACAAAAGAAGGAAATATCCAGTGTGATTTTTCAATATTGGATAAGTATTTAGCTTGTTTTTTTGAAGCAGGGATCGATAAAGAAATCGATGTGTTCGGCCTTTTAGGCGTCTGGCAGCCACCTTTCTTTCCTTTGAATAAAGCAGTAGAACATCCAGAAAAACTTGTGATCCGCTATTATGATGAGGAAATGCAGCAAATGGCATTCATTGAAAAACAAGAAGAGCTCAGACAATATTTCCAGCAATTGTTTACCTATTTCAAGAAAAAGAACATTTGGGACAAAGTTCGTCTCATGGCAGATGAGCCAAAAGCTCATGAAATCGATACGTTTAAAGAAGCTGTCAAACGTCTAAAAGAAATCGAACCAACATTGCAGTTGAAAGTAGCATTTGACAAGGAACCAGTCTTACAAGCCTTGATTTCAGAAATCGACTATCCAGTCACATCTTTTTATTGTACTTGTCAAAACCATGGATGGCTGAAGGAACAATTTCCTGGAAAAACACAATACTACATCTGTAATTATCCAGATAAACCAAATACATTCTTACACAGTCCATTGACAGAAAGCCGGTTACAAGGCGCATTAGCTTATTATTTTAGAACGGATGGTCTGCTGAGGTGGGCATATAACTGCTGGCCAGAACATGCAAGAGAAGATATCCGTTATAATACTAGTTCACTTCCAATTGGTGACTTGTGCTTAGTCTATCCATCTGTCTCTGGCAGCCTGCTCTTGTCTCTTCGCTATAAAGAACTGTATCGTGGTGTAGAAGATTTTTATTTGCTAAAAGAAGCGGAGAAAATAAACAAAACAAAAACAGACCAGCTTTTAGCAGATTTTCTTGGAGAGGAAAAGCCAGAAAATTGGATGGAAAACAGCCATCAGTCTGTGCAAACATTATTCAATCAATCGTATCGTCAATTCGATCAGTTAAGAAAGAAATTGATCGCAATTATCACAGATACTTCTCCTTTAATCAAGTAAGAGTGAATGAAAAGCATGACCTGCATGTTGTAGGTCATGCTTTTTGTTTTTAACCGAAATAGGAAAGAATTCGTCGTAAAAATATTTCCAGCACAGTGAGTTTTGTAAATCTTTGTTTAAAGCGGTTTAGGTCTAGCCAGCCGAAAAGAGGCAAAGAACCTTGTTCCTGCTTAGATAAACTTTTTGAATAGAGAAATCACGTGTTTACATAGTTTTTACAATCTTTATTTGAATTAAGAAGGATACAAATTAGAACTTTACAAATAGAAGGTACACTAAAGATGTAGCAAATAAATAAAAGGAGCATAAGATATGTTTGAGTTGAAAAAAATAGAAAAAACAATGGTGCGTATAGTATTAATAGCAACTCTAATAGTGTTAGCAGGTTGTCGTTCATCTAATCAGACAGTAAGTGGTAATCAAAACCAATCCTCTGATACGATCAAAATTGCTTTTTACCCTAATGAATCTGCTGCAGAGTTTGAACCGGCAAGAGAAGCGGTAAAAGCGGTGGTTGAAAAAGCTACAGATAAGAAAGTCGAATTAGTGACAAGTACAGATTACAACGTGGTCGTGGAATCTATTGCAAATGGACAAGTAGACTTAGCTTATATGGGTGCAGAAGGTTATATCGAAGCAAACAAGAAAAATGAGCAAGTAGAAGCCATCTTGACCAATTCTGGGCCAAGCGGAACGCTGGAAGACGCGTTATATTACAGCTTTTTAGCGGTGAAACCAGAAAACAGCAAAGAGTATGAAGAAACAGGTGGCTATACGATTGATCCAATCAAAGACAAAACGATTTCTTTCGTCACGAATACCTCAACTTCTGGTTTTACTGTACCGAGCAACAAAATCGCTGAACATTTTGATTTAAAGAATACAGATGATCTTATCATGGATGGTCTATTCTTTGAAAAAGTGTTGTTTGGTGGGTCTCATCAAGGATCGATGATCAATTTATTAAAAGGTGACGCGGATGTAGCTGCTTTTATGAATATGCCACAATATTTTGATGTGATCCAAGGAGAAGAAAACAAGGCAGGAGTCATTTACGAAGTAAAAAAAGATGCTCAAGCTCCTTTTGACACAGTGCAAGGGGAACAAGCACAAGTCATTTTTTCCATACCGGTCTTGAATGGACCAATTGCAGCAAACAAAGAGACGTTGTCGGAAGGAGATATCGATAAGATCATCGAAGGGATGACTGCCGATAGTACGGCTGAAAACACAGCTATTTTTGCACCAAAAGATGCTGATGTCCCAGGGATGTTCACAAAAGAAGGAAATGAGCGATATGTGGAAGTCACAGATGACTTTTACGATGAAATCAAAGAAATGAATAAATAAGAAGAGATTGGAAAGGACAGCCAAATGCTATTAGAAGTAAAAAATATTACAAAAACCTATCCAAACGGAAATCAAGCATTGCAGGACATTTCATTTTCACTTGAAAAAGGAGAATTTGTTTCGATCATCGGACCTTCTGGGGCGGGGAAATCTACTATCTTGCGTACGATCAATCGATTGATCGAAGCAGATAGTGGAAGGATCCGATTTGAGGAGAGGGAAATGAATGAGCTGAAAAGAAAAGAACTGCGAAAGAAAAGAAGACGTATTGGTATGATTTTCCAGCACTATAATCTTGTCAGTCGTCTTACCGTAATCGAAAATGTACTGCATGGCTGCTTGGGTTATAAAACAACGCTCGGTGGAGCTGCTGGGCTTTATCGAGAAGCAGAAAAAGAACAGGCTTTTGATCTTATAGAAAAGGTCGATCTTTCGGCATTTGCGTACACTCGATGTGACGAATTAAGTGGTGGACAAAAGCAGCGGGTCGGAATCGCCAGAGCACTCATGCAAAATCCGGCACTGATCTTATGTGATGAACCAATAGCTTCTCTTGATCCAAAATCTGCTAAAACGATCATGGATTACTTAAAAAGAATAACCAATGAATTGGCGATTACTTGCCTTGTCAACTTGCATCAAGTGGAAACAGCCATCGATTATTCCGATAGGATCATTGGAGTGAATAGTGGAAAAATCGTATTTGAAGGAAGACCGTCTGAGTTAACAAAAGAAAAAATAGAAACGATCTATCAATCTAAAAAATTATTAGTGTAAAGGATGAGAGAATGGAAAAGATAGAGGCAGAAAAATTTTTCAGACAACAAAAAAGATATCGCTTGTTTTATATTTTGCTGATTGCTTTTCTTTATTTTATTTCAGCCCATGGCGTTGGATTTCAGGCAGGAACAGCTTTTTCTGCTATACCAAAAAGTTTTACCTGGCTATTCTCCAACTTTATTCCGACAAGTGATTCTCTAGCCTATTTATCGATCATCGTGTCTAGACTCATCCAGACGATACTGATGGCAGTGACTGCTACGACATCAGGTGCTGTAATTGCCTTGATAGCAGCTGTGATTGGTTCAAGAGAAATCGGGTTGAATCGTTTCACAAAAGTGATGGCTAGAGGCATGGCGAGTTTTTTCAGAAATGTCCCTATCGTCGTATGGGCAATGATTTTGTTACTAAGTTTCAAACAAAACGAATTTACCGGCTATTTGGCGATTACTTTTACGACATTTGGTTATTTGACTCGTTCCTTCATGGAAACGATCGATGAAGTATCTGGCAGCGTCATTGAAGCAATGATGGCATCAGGAGCTTCCTATTTGCAAATCATTTGGCAAGGTGTTTTGCCGATGTGTTTGAATCAGCTCCTTAGCTGGCTCCTTTTTCTAATTGAAAATAATATTCGGGATGCTACGCTAGTCGGGATACTGACAGGAACTGGTATTGGTTTTTTATTTGACTTTTATTACAAAAGATTCCAATACGATGTAGTCGGAATGGTTACGCTGACTGTCATTATCGCAGTTATCGTATTGGAGACGACTTCGAATACAGTAAGGAGGATGATCCGCTGATGATGGATTATCAGACAAATGAAACGAATGCCATACTTAATCCAACCTCTTATTCAAAAGTGGCATTTAGGAAAAGAAATCAAAGAATAAAAGTAAAACTATGGCGTCAAGAACGGATCATTGTAAAGCTTATGCTCCTATTTTTATGTTTGGTTTCTGTATATACGGTAATCACGATGGATTACGGGAATGTCAAATTAACAGAAGCAGTTTCTGCTTTTTTTTCCAATATATTCAATATTTTCTTACGTCCACAGTTATCTGGAAGATTTACGGCGTTCTCTTTAATAGAAAGCCTTGGTGTAACGATTGGCCTCTCTGTTTTAACAACGGTGATTGGTGCTTTTCTTGCCTTCTTTCTTAGTCTGTTAGCTTCCAGAAATTTAAGCAGCGGCTTTCTTTCCAATATGATAAGAGGGCTGATGTCGTTTATTCGAGCAGTTCCCACAATTTTATGGGTCATGATTTTTTCTATTTTGATCGGATTAGGAGCGAATGCTGCAGTTATCGGGATGTCTTTTCACAGCATTGCTTATTTGACAAAAGTTTATTCTGAAAGTATCGAAGAAATGGAATCTGGTATGATTGAAAGTTTGAAAGCATGTGGAGCAAGCTGGTGGCAGATTGTTTTTCAAAGTGTTCTCCCTCATTGTTTTACGACGTTGCTTTCTTGGACATTCATCCGGTTTGAAATCAATTTTACAAATGCGATCGCAGTAGGAGCTGCAGCTGGTGCAGGAGGATTAGGCTTTCAGTTGACGATGGCTAGTAACTTTTATTTTGATTTTCGAGAGATTGGTGTAATGGTCTATATGATCTTGACGATTGCTGTATTGCTAGAATTCATTTCTTTGAAATTAAAAGAAAAATATATAGTCAAAACATAAATTTTTATAGAAAGAGGAGAACGGGAATGAAGGCAGATTTACATGTGCACAGCTGCTATTCGAATGGTTTTTTTCATCCAAAAGAGCTTTTGTCTTTAGCAACAACTCAAGAAGTAAACCATTTAGCCATCGTGGATCACCATACATTCGCAGGAATAGAAGCAGTAAAAGAAGTATTCTATGATTCACCTGTTAATTTGATTGAAGGAATCGAAATTAGTGCCTTTGACTTGAAAAGACAAAAAGATGTCCGCATATTGGGCTACAATCTTTCAAATCGGAGCTATATCGAGCAGTTGTGCAGACCGTTACTCCATTTTCAAACAAATCAAACTTTATGTAAGTTAAAAAAACTGCAGGCAGAAGGCTATCGTTTGAAGGAAGAAGAACTTTGGAAGGAAGCAGAGACGGCAACTGCACTTTATCCCTGTCATTTATATCGTTTATTGAAAAAAAGAGGTTATGGTACACAAATGAATCCTCTGTTTTATCAAAAACTCATGACGACAGAAGAAGTTTCTGATGATCGGAAAAAAATAAATGTATATGATGCCATAGAAGCAATCAAATACGGCGGAGGATTGACTGTTTTAGCATGTCCAGGGAAATTTGACAACTATGATTTGATTCCTGAACTCGCTTCATTCGGGATTGATGGTTTGGAGAAATATCATCCAGCTCATCGCTTAAGAGACCTTAAAGTCCTTTCAGAGTTCATCCAAACCTATCACTTTTCTTGTTTCGGAGGTTCTGACTTTCATGGGATAAGGGGAACTGCAGGATTCGGCAGGACCTTGATTACAGATACACGAGAATTTCCCGACCAACTCCTCTGTAATTGAAAAACAATTTTTCAGAAAAATATCAAAAGATGATTGTAGCAAGGAAGGATAGTGATATAATAACCTCAATTACGTATGAGGGGATTGTGAACAATGATCAACTTTGCTTTATCACAGATCCAAGATTTGCCTAGAATCGTAGAAATTTATAACCAAGCGATTCCTACTCGCTTATCTACAGCTGATTTAGAACCAGTAACAATAGAATCGAGACAAGCATGGTTTGATGCTCATCAAACCAAAGAACGCCCGTTGTGGGTCATAAAGATCAATCAAAATATCGTAGGATGGCTGAGCCTTAGCGATTTTTACGGGAGACCAGCTTATGCAAATACTGCAGAGATAAGTATTTATATTGATTCAACTTATCGAAAACATGGCTTAGGACAAAAAGCATTATCCTTTGCTGAATCGCAACTGAAAGATTGTAAGATCGACACACTTTTAGCTTTTGTGTTTACTATCAATCAAGCGAGCATCAAGCTGTTCCAAAAAAATGGATTTGAGCAATGGGGGCATTTACCTAAAGTTGCAAATATGGATAATCAACGGATTGATTTAACTATCTTAGGAAAATCTTATGAATAACAGCTAATGACCACTTTTAAGTGTTTTTTACACTTGAAAGCGGTCATTATCATAGAAGTTTTCAATTGAAAAGTGTAAAGTGTGGATAAATTTTTTGAATTATCATAGTATTCCATCAAAATACAGTAAAAAAAAGACATGTTTATCTCATATACCATTCTTTTTTCATTTATCCTAGTATCAATGGGAAATAGCAGAAAATTCTAAAGAAATGAGAGCCCTTTACTTTAGGTTGAGTGTTATCGAATGTTGATTTTAAAATAACCAACGATAAAGTAGCAATAAAGTAGCGATAAAGTAGCAATAAAGTAGCAAAAAATTTGTTTTCTGAGAAATTCTGCGAAAATAAGGGTTAAAGGAAGAATGTGTATGTCAAAACGGTCTTTTTTAGTTATTGGAATTATTGCTTTGCTAGGTATTTTATTTTTCGAAGTCACTTCGGTCGCCTCCTTGATCACCGAAGAGAAAGGACAAGTAACTTCTTCGGAGCGTTCGTCACAATCTTTCAATCAATCAGAACAATCAACGAATAAAAACAAGTCGACTGAAACAGCTAGAGTTAACGCATCCACTCAAGAATCAGTGGAACCGGCACAAGGTCAATCAACTGAACCAGAACCAACACAAGAAAGTACAGAAGCTGTCCAAGATCCAACTGTCAAAAGTATTGCCATCAGTTTTGATGATGGACCAGGAGCGACCACGACACCACAGCTGTTGCAAATACTTAAAGAAAAAAACGTGCATGCTACTTTTTTTGTTTTGGGAGAAAATACGGCGCAACATCCTGAAATTGTAAAGCAGACAGCTGAAGCAGGACATGAGATCGGCAATCACACGTATGATCATCAGGATCTGGCGACGCTTTCTGCCCAGTCGATCACAGAGGAAGTGACAAAACAGACACTGAGATCAAAAAAGCCACTGGTAAAACCCCCGCTTTCGTTCGTCCGCCCTATGGTTCGATCACAGGTGTAGGAGCAAGTGTTATCCAGCGGCCAATCATCGAATGGTCGGTCGATTCAGAAGATTGGAAGACAAGAAATCCTGATTTGATTTTGCAGAAGATCCAAGCAACAGTATACGATGGTGCAATTATTTTATTCCATGATATTTATCCTGAAACGATTCGTGCCGTTCCTCAAGTGATCGATTATCTGCAAGAGCAAGGGTATCGCATCACGACAGTGGGGGATTTATTAGGGCATCCAACGACTGTCGAGAACTATTATGGCAGAAACGATCATCGGCCAGTCCAGTAAATAAATTATTTTTCGGAGTAGCTACTTCTGAAATACCGCTTTTATCAAGAGGTTGTGACAAAATTTTGTCACAACCTTTTTTGAATTTTTCTAAAGTATAGGATTTAGATACAAATCAGATAGATTTTGCTTCTATCCTTAACAGCAAAGGAGGAGAGTACAAATGTACAAAATATTAAAAGTCATATCTATTTTTCTATTGATGTTTATTATAGCAGCAGGCGCTTATGGTGTAAGCGAATATATGAAATTGCAAAACTTGTCTGAGGTTTCAAAGAAAACAGCAGCCAATATGAATGTGAAATATTCAGCTGATGCAGCCACACATTTACCGGATCGGTTCAATGTACTGCTATTAGGTGTAGATACTGGAGAATTTGGTAGGACAGAAAAAGGAAGATCGGATTCAATGATTGCTGCCCATGTTGATCTTAAAAATGAGACAGTAAAACTTATCAGTCTAGAACGAGATACTTATGTTCAAATCGCAGGACATAATAGTTTTGATAAATTAAATGCCGCTTACGCTTATGGAGGAGAACAAACAGCTATACAAACGACAGAAAATATGCTTCATACTACTATTCCTTACTATATGACAATGAATATGAAGGGGCTAGAGAGTATGCTAAGTATTGTTGGCGATATTGAAGTGATCAATGATTTTGCTTTCAACTTTGACCATTATGATTTTCCAAAAGGGTCCCTTACGTTATCTCCAGAAGAAGCACTTGCATGGTCAAGAATGAGATATGATGACCCTAATGGTGATTATGGGAGGCAAATAAGACAGCAAAAAGTGATCAAAGCAATCATGCAGAAGCTGTTGACTGTGGAATCCATACCTAAAATAGACAAAATCATCAATGTTCTAGGGAACAATATGAAAACAAATTTACCTTTGGGAGAATTATTTAAATTATATTTAACAAAGAGTACCAAATTTAAAATGAGTACGGATCAATTAAAAGGAGAAGAAGAAATAATTGACGGTATCTCTTACCAAAAAATGACTGACACAGAAATCAAACGAATCAGTCAGCAATTACAGTAAAGCAGGAGAGAGGCACATGATTAAAAAAAGTTTGATCACCCTTGGGACAATCGTCCTTCTAATAGGGATTACAGGTGGAAGCGTCTATATGACGAACAGAGTCTTCACGCCCTCAACGAACGAAAGTAAAACAATAGAAGATACTGAGAGTTCTAGGAAACAAGAACGAACAGAATGGCAAATTTCCAATTCTACCAGTTGGACGATCACTACAAAGGAACAGCAAGCAAAAAATGAAAAAAATAAAGAAACGGAAGATACAAAGGAATCATCAAAGACCGTTGCTCTTACCTTCGATGATGGACCTAATCCCTCCACTACCCCAAAACTTTTGGAGATTTTAAGACAAAAAAACGTACACGCCACTTTTTTTGTTCTAGGGGAAAATGTTTCCCAACACGAACAGCTTTTACAAAAGGAGGTGCAAGAAGGTCATCAAATCGGCAGCCATACTTTTTCTCATAAGGATTTAGCTGGTCTATCTGACCAAGAAATCAGTGAGGAAATCACTCAAACAGATAACGCTATTTTGAAAGCAATCGGTAAAAAGCCAGCCTATGTCCGACCTCCGTATGGCTCTATTACAAAAAAAGGAGCAGCAATCATTCATCGACCAATGATCGAGTGGTCTGTTGATTCTCAAGATTGGCAATCCAGACAAAAGGAAAAAATTTTACAGCAAGTAAAAAGTACAGTATATGATGGCGCAATCATATTACTACATGATATCTATCCTGAGACCGTAGATGCTGTTCCTGTGCTGATTGATGAATTAAAAAAAGAAGGATATACTTTTACGACAATCAGCGATTTGCTAGATGATCCATCAAAAACAGAAAATTATTATGGACGCAATGATCACCGTCCTGCGTAGTCTACAAAAAGGAGAGATGTCCAATGATTCAAAAGCAGATGTATTTTATTAGAGGATATTACATTTTGCTGCTGCTCGTTCTTTATCTTTCTTTTTATGAAAAAAGTGTTTTTTATTTATTTTTTACTAATACGATTCTGGCATATATCCCGATTGAATTAGCAAGGTGGGTAAAAGTCAGCAGCTCCAAACTAGTCTCTCTCGTGCTGATCTTATTCTGGCTACTGTTTTTTCCAAATAACTTTTATTTGTTCACCGATTTATTCCATCTGTCTTTGCTTTCACCTTACGATCCATCTACTATGATGATAAGCGTGAAGATGGAAATTTGGTATAAATTATTGCTAGTCGTTCTTTCTGTTTTCCCAACCACATTTTTCGGTTGTGAAAGCTTATGGATGGTTACCAATGTAATTGTCAAAAAAATCGGAATAGGCGTCTATCAATGGTTAGTTATCAGCGTCGTCTTGTTTATCAATGCTATAGGGATTTACTTCGGTCGCTTTTTAAGATTGAACAGTACGGATGTCTTCACTGACAGCAAGGAAACGTTCATGAGATTCGTTGAAGCATTTACCAAAATAGATGGTCCATCTTTTTTGTTGATCGTACTCATCTTTTTCTTTTCACTGATATTCGTGTATATTTATAGGTTAGGGATCAAATTTGCTCTATTGGCAGAAAGAGAGGAACTGTATGAAGATACTAGTAGTAGAAGATAATCCTGCGATCAACAAACTTTTAGTTCGTACATTAGAAAAAAATGGTTATACAGTCTATTCGGTATTCACAGGTAAAGAAGCAGCCGATATCATTGAGCAACAGGAATTTGATTTGGTTTTGCTAGATATCATGCTTCCTGAAATCGATGGTTATGAAGTATTTGCGTATATGCGGGAATATGATCTTCCTGTCATTTTCTTGACAGCCAAAGATCAGCTTTCTGATCGAGTCAGTGGCTTAAGATCAGGTGCTGAAGATTATATAACAAAGCCATTTGATCTGGAAGAATTGCTGGCACGGGTGGAAGTTGTTCTTCGAAGAAATGGAAAAAACGACTCCAATAAATTACTGAGATGGCAGTATATCGAAATCAATGAAAAAACAAGAGCTGTCACCGCAAGAAACCAAGCTGTTTCTTTGACTCCTAAAGAATATGAATTACTTCTTTACTTAATTAGAAATAAAGGGATTATTCTGCCAAGAGAAAAAATCTATCAAAAAATCTGGGGAAGGGAAGAAGAGCCCAACTCCAGAACGCTTGATTTACACATCCAAAGAATCAGAAATAAATTACAATTAGGACAGGACTTGCGTACGATTTATGGTGTAGGTTACCTATTGGAGGGATGAACTTGAAATATACAAGCAAAGTTTTCTTTTCATTATTATTCTTCTTTCTACTCATTTATTTGGTGGTCAGTGGTTTTACACTGCATGCGATTTATCAGCGCACAGTTTCTCAAGAAAAAGAAGTGCTGGTCAACCAGCAGAAAAATCTCTTATTGCTGTTGTCGACGAAAACAGACGGAGATGAAACAACAGATGAAATGAGAAAAAATGGTGAATTCGTAGCCGCAGCCAAAATCGGAGAGTTTGAGATTCTAGACAAAAAAGGCAAAACGGTTTTTACTACAAAGCCCACTTTGTTTGAAAAATACGAACCTCCAGAAGCGTTGTCTAATCGTACCGTGGAAATCAGCGACATGTCTACTGTTAAAAACAAACAGGTGCTTTATTCAACTTCAAAGATACCTGATACTGCCTATCGTTTAGCCACTTACCATCAAGCAAAAAACTATGAAGAAATCGTCAAAGATTCTCTTGTCTATTTTCGTCTGATCTTGCTCTTTTTACTTTTGGCCATTATTCCAGTCACTTATTTTCTAACAGGCATGATCTTAAAACCAATCAATCAGCTGATTTCCGTTGCCCAGCATATCACAGAAGGTAAGACGAAAGAACGGGCAATAGTCAATACTCAAGACGAGATTGGAAAATTAGGGAGCAGTTTGAACAATATGGCCGATAAATTGAGCCACGATCTAGAAACTCTCCGTCAGGCAAAGGAAAAGCAAGATTTATTCGTTTCTAGCTTTTCTCACGAAATTCGAACGCCGCTGACTTCCATTATTGGCTATGCTCAAATGTTGAAATGGGAAAAATTGGACCAATCAGCCGAAGAATCTGTCGATTATATCCTTGAAGAAAGCAACCGATTAAAACATCTGTCCAATGATATTTTGAAATTGATGGAACTGGAAAGAACAAGTGTCTCTCTTGAAGAAATCTCGACTAATATGATTAGCGATGATCTAAACAAGTTTCTTAAAGGAATGAAACAAGGGTTTACTTATACCATCGAACTAGAACCTGCCAATATTTTGCTAGACCTCAATCTTTTCAAGCTATTAGCCATGAATATTTTGGCAAATTCATTAGAAGCTATAGCAGAAGATGGAAAATTAGTGGTCAAAGGAATAAAGGAAGAAAAGCGTTATATTATGAAGTTTTCCGATAATGGTAGAGGGATACCAACAGAAAATTTGTCTAAAGTAACAGATGAATTTTTTACAGGAAATCCTTCAAGAACAACGAAACATTTAGGACTTGGATTAGCTTTAGTAAAGAAAATAACCGAATTGCATAATAGTTCTTTTGACATAGAAAGTACACTTGGTACAGGGACGACGATCACGATCGATTTTGCTTTAGGAGGGGAAATAGATGAAAATTAAATTATACCTTCTTTCTGCTTTCTTTCTGGTATTCAGCGCAGGATTGTTTTTTTTACCAGATATTTTAGCGAGTAGCATTACTACAAAAGAACAAAGAACAGTAGATATTTCTTCTTTAAGTTCAGCTTCTTCCTCTATCGAAACGGCAATGAGCCAAGCACAATCCTTTTCTATCATGGAAGAATCAGATCAGAGCCAATTAGATATGGTCAATCGGCTACGAGAGGAATTAAATCAGCTATTTCAAAAGCTAGCCATGCCAAAAGAGCCAGTGATTGTTCAAGACTATGAAGTTTTGATTTCAGGGGATAGCGTATTTTGGCAAATGGAATTCCTCACGCAAACAGGCTACGGAACGGCAATCATTGATGAAACGAACAAAAAAGTCGTACGGTTATCTTATTTTGATGAAGATCAAAATAACCGAGGAAAAAAACAAATCATAGACGATTACTTGAACTATCTTCCTCTAAAAGCAGATAAGATCGAAGAAGATGGTGAGATGATTACTGTCACTTTGAAAAATGGCCAGAAATTAAACTTTCTGATTGATGAGACGCGATTGTTGCTGAATTATGCATGAAGAATTACGTAGAAAATAGGGGTGAATCTACCGTTTGCCAAAAGGTTGTAATCAGAATTTTGTTACAATCTTTTTTATATTACTCATGGTATCCAGATATAAATCAGATAGAGTTTGCTTATGTTCTTAACAGCAAAGGAAAGATGAAAATCGAACCCCAAAAAAAGATCGATTTTTTTACTAAAAATATATTTTTTTACTGAATTCTGGTAAAATGAGATAAAAAGGTGTCATTCAAGGAGGATATGATGAAAACAATAGCTGATCCTTTAAAAATTGAGATTTTTAAAGCCAATAAAGAGTATATTCAGCAAAACAAGATTGAACCTTTTGTATTAAAAGAATTTATGGAATTTTTTGAAACGGGTAAACGATTGAGATACGAATCTAGTTACTTTGCTAGAAGAAGACAATTGGTTGTGGCCGCTTTGGCTTATTTCTATGAAAAGAACAGTGAGAACAAAGAGTGGTTGGAACAATTAATTTGGGATGTTTGTAATGAATGGACATGGGCGCTGCCTGCTCACTTGTCAGAGCAAGTTTTATTCAACGATCAAGCAAGGGTTTATATCGACTTATTTTCTGCTGAAACAGGGCAGGCATTAGCTGAGATCTATGAGCAAGTCGGAGAAGAGCTATCACCTATCGTTGCGAATCGTATAAGAAAGGAAGTAGAGGAACGTTTGATCTTGCCTTTTGAAAAACAGTCATGGGAATGGGAACAAAAGAAAAACAATTGGAGTGCTGTGATTGGCGGATGCGTTGGGATGGCTTGTTTGTCCTTGCTTCCTAAACAAAGCAATCGTTTAGAACGCCTCCTGACAAAAGTCGATATTTCACTTAAGAACTATCTTCATAGTTTTGGAGAAGACGGTATCTGCACAGAAGGTGTGGGATATTGGGGTTATGGTTTTGGTTATTATATTTATTATGCTGAAAAATTAGCCGAATCGACAGGGAATCATTATTATTTAGAGATAAATAAGGTTAAGAAAATAGCGGAATTTCCTGGGAAGGTAAGAATAAACAATACTTATCTTCCTTTTTCAGATTTTTCTCAACCCAACTTGCCAAGCGGTCTCTTAAGCTTTTGCGTATCGAGATTTGGTGCAGATATTCCTATAGAGACAGTCAGTTCTTTGGATTTTGACAAGTGTTACCGTTTTGCTCATCTCTATCATAACCTTCAATGGACAAAAAAGAAGGAGTCGAGTGTTTCTAACAGGCAGTGTGACTATTTTCCAGATGCTCAATGGTTTATCCTAAATTCAGTAAAACAAGATCTATTTTTCGCAGCAAAAGGTGGGGACAATCGAGAAAGCCATAATCATTTGGATGTCGGTCATTTTGTATTTGGAAATCACGAAGTATTGTTCCTAACAGACCTAGGAGCAGGGGAATATACTAAAGAATACTTTAATGAATCAAAACGGTATCAGTATTTTGTTACTTCAGCTAAGAGCCATCATCTCCCTATCTTAAATGGTTGTTCTCAAGTCGTTAACGACGGAAAAGCAGAAGTGGTAAGAACGGATTGCGCTAACGGGGAAATCACTTACAGCTTGGCCGAAACATATAGTACTGAATCTTATATAGAAAAATTTACCCGTCATTTTTCTGTTCATGAACAGAAAAAAATCTTAGTGCTCCATGATCGGTTTTGCTTCAGTAAAGCAAAAAATGAGATCATAGAGAATTTTGTGTCTCCTATTGAACCAGTAATAGAGGAGAAAAAAGTTATTCTAAGAACAAGCAACGAAGTCGTTGAAATCAAATTCGATACGCGTTTTTTGATTAGCCTCAATGTGATGAAAAAACAATATCACCGGCATGATGGTGGTCTTTGTGAAGCGCATCAAATACAAGCGATGTATCAGGTTGCCAAAGAGGCTGAGATTATTACTTCTTTTGTACTTATGTGATAAACTTGAACACTTTAACTTAAAAAGGGCAGTGACAATCAACTTGTCACTGCCCTTTTTCGGAGTAAACCACTTTTCCTGCTAACTCCACGTTTATAAATCACACTATCCATAAAACAGGAAGAACTGTACTTATGCTTAGTGTAGGACAGCTTTTTCATTATCTCTTATTTCTCTACATTTGACGTGGCGCAGCTGTCGATTGTCGGATAACTAATTCTGTACTAAGTAGAATCCGTTTAGCGATTCCTGGATTTTTAATTCGTTCGTCTAAAAGGTTCACGCCCATTTCGCCCATTTCTTCTGTAAATGCATGGACAGTTGATAAAGAAGGTGAGACATAACGAGAAATCGAAAGATCGTTTATTCCCATCACACTGATTTCTTCCGGCACACGAATCCCAGCTTCTGTCAATTTATGGATAATACCGATCGCAAATGAATCATTTGCAGCTAAAATAGCAGTTGGCAACTTTCCATTCCAGCTTTTCAATGCTTGCAAGGTCAGTTCTTCTCCTGTAGGGACATCCAAGCGACTATTTTCCTTCAAGATAAAATAGTCCTCTTTATATAAGCCATGAAATTGCATAACATCAATGTAAGTGTTAGTAGTTGGTGTCTTATATCGACGATAACTGTGAAGATTATCCGTTTCTTCAGCCCCAATAAAAGCGATATCTTTATGTCCAAGAGAAAATAAATGTCCTAAGGCTAGTTCAGTTGCTTGAGCAAAATCGGTGTTTACGGAATCATAGTTGTTCAAAGGGAAATTACTTCCTATTACACAGAAATGTTCATGAAGTGCTGCGAATTCATCGATTCTTTCCTGGGTGAATTTACCAATAGCTAAGAGACCATCCACTGATTCTATTGATTGATCATCTAAGTGAGAAATCTTCAATACGTTATATCCTAGCTCGGCAGCACGTTTTTCTACTCCTAAGCGAATGGACATATAATAAATATCATCTAATTCTTCCTCGTCTAAGCGCCATTGGATGATGCCAAGCGATCGTTCTTTTTTTTCTCCTGTTTTTTTTATGGTTCGTTTCTGTTTCTTTTTTTGTTTATATTTCGTGTAATTCAATTCTTCAGCAATTTCAAAAATCTTCCGCTTCGTTTCTTCAGTAACAGATAAGGTAGGATCGTAGTTCAATACTCTAGAAACGGTAGAGATCGATACTGCTGCAGCTTTTGCGATATCAGTAATAGTGGCCATTTTGTACCCCTCATTCATTCAATTTCTTATATACAGTATATTTCTTTCAAGTAAAAAAGCAAAGTAAAAAAAATACAAATAAAAATATTTTACTAAAAACTATTGATTTTTCCTGAGTAAAAAAGTACTATCTTCTTAAGGAAGCGCTAACAAAAAAGAGGGGTGGGATAAAATTGAAAGGGATAGTAGCTGCGGTTATCGTTATTTGTAGTCTATTTTTAGCAATAGGATATACGAATGATAATCGTGAGCAAATAAATAATTTTAGTAAAAAACAAGAGGAAAAGTTAAAAGAAAATGCTCGAAGCGTTTCTGAACAAGAATGGCAAAACGATGAAGTACCTTTACGTGAAATAGTCTCTTTAGAGGGAACTATCATCAAATCAGATCGAAAAAGCAACAAAGTGGAAAATGGCGATCGCTTCTTATTGCGGACCCAAGGAAACGTTTTTATGATATTCAACGATCAGAATCAATGTTTTCGTGTAGGAGAGCGGATTAAAGTGTATGGAGAATATTATGGTTTTATAAAGGGACAGCTGATTGAAAGGGAGAACGAGAGTGAATGAAAGAACGAGAGCAAGACAAACTAGCTTAAGGTTCAATGATTGTTTATCAAAAGAAGATATTGAAGAAATGTTTTTGGGTTTGCTAGAGCCATTAAGCGTCTTTTATGAGAAACGACCCGGGCGATTGAAGTTAGGGACGCATGGAACGGTATATACAGAAGATCGTAGACAAATCGAAGCATACTTAAGACCGTTATGGGGATTAGGACCTTTTATCACAAACAAGCCGCATCCTCTTACAGATATTTATCTTGAAGGGATAACGAAAGGTGTAGATCCAAGAAGTCCAGATTATTGGGGAGAAATCGATTCTTCTGATCAATTGATCGTAGAGATGGCTTCTCTCAGTACATCCTTGTTGCTGAATAAAGAAAATATCTGGGATCGATTAGAACCGCAGGCACAAAAAAACCTTCATCATTGGCTAATGCAGGTTAATGAATCTTCTTTACCGAGAAATAATTGGCATTTCTTCCGTGTGCTGATCAATTTAGCGATGAAAAATTGTGGAAGAAGTTATTCAAAGAGTTTGTTGGAGAAAGATCTTGAAACGATCGAAAGCTTTTATCAAGGAGAGGGGTGGTATTGTGACGGGGTCGAGACACAAGTAGATTATTATGTTTCTTTTGCAATCCACTACTATAGTTTGATCTATTGCCGCTTCATGGAAAAAGAAGACCCGGCTCGTGTCAAAAGAATGAAGCAAAGGGCATGCTTGTTTGCCCAGACATTTAAATATTGGTTTGATGAAGAAGGAAGAGGGCTTCCATTTGGGCGTAGTTTGACTTATCGCTTTGCGCAAGTGTCGTTTTTTAGTGCGTTAGTTTTTGCTAATGTCGAAGCATTGCCGTGGGGCGAGATCAAAGGATTGATCAGTCGACATTTGAAATATTGGAATCAACAAGAGATGCTGACAACTGATGGGTTGCTGTCAGTTGGTTATCATTATCAAAATATGGTTTTTGCGGAAGGATACAATGGCCCAGGATCCCCTTATTGGGCATTCAAAACGTTTTTGTTATTAGCAGTCCCTGATGATCATCCTTATTGGCAAGCAGAAGCACTCGGATTAAAAATAGAAGTACGTAAAAAAGCAGTACCTTCTAGTAAAAATATGTATCAATATGATCAGACATTAAAACATGTGCAAGCTTTTCCGGCGGGACAGTTCATTCAAAATCAAAATCATGGGAGTGCGAAATACAGTAAATTTGTCTATTCAACGCTTTTTGGTTTCAGTGTGCCAAAAAGCAACGGATCATATGGTGAAGGAGCTTATGATAGTTGTTTGGCGTTGTCTGAAGATGGCCGTCACTTTCGGACAAAAGAATTAGATGAAATGTTTTCGATCGAGTTAGACCGAGTTGTCCATTTATGGCGTCCTTGGTCAGATGTGACAATAAAAAGTACAATCGTTCCGCTTGAAAACGGGCATTTGCGTATCCACGAAATATGGAGTGAACGGTTGCTGTATGTGTATGAAGGCGGGTTTAGTGTACCAATGGAAAATACAAATAGATGTATAGCGGGAAAATGTGCCACAGCACGATCAATCATTGGTACTTCGAGGATTAAGAACATCATTGGATACAAGAAAGCTGGGATTATCCGACCTGAACCTAATACAAGTCTTTATTTTCCGGTAACACTATTACCATATTTGACAGGCGTGGCTGAAAGCGGAAAACAAGTATTTATATCTGTGATCAGCGGTGTTTTACCAGACCAGGTTTTTGAAGAGCCTGCAGTAGAAATTATTGGGAGAAATATAGAAATCGGGCAACTAGGGCAAAGGATTAATGTAAAGTTGGAGGAAAAATACAACGATGGACAATAGAACAAATATAGTTGAGTTAGATTGGCTAGTTTCAGAAATTGATTTTATTGAAAAACAGGTACGTGAAAATCAAGAAAAATTTAAAATTCTCGTACCTGCTGCAGCTAGTAACAATCATGTATATGAAGCGGAAGAAAACACTGATTGGACGGCTAGTTTCTGGTTGGGGATATTATTTTTAACAAAAGAACTTTCTAACTCAAAAGATTTTGATCGAACGATCGAAAGTCAATTAGCTTCATTCAAAGAACGTTTAGAAAAAGATATAGCCTTGGATACGCATGATATTGGATTTTTATATCAATTATCAGCTGTTGCTGATTATCGATTGAATAAAAACGAGTCATCAAAACAAATAGCGATACAAGCAGCTGATCGATTGATGGAGCGGTATTCTCCCAAATCTCAAATTATCCAAGCTTGGGGAGACTTAGATGATCCAAAGCAGCGTGGACGTATGATCATTGACTGTTTGATGAATCTACCATTACTTTACTTTGCTACTGAGGCTACCGGAGATGAGAGTTATAAAACAGCTGCCTACAACCATGCGAAACAAACTCAAAAGTATATTGTGAGAGACAATGCTACCACTTACCATACGTATTACTTTGATGATGTTACTGGAGTGCCTAAATATGGTCGTACGCAACAAGGTTATTCAGATGAATCTTGTTGGGCACGCGGGCAAGCGTGGGGGATCTATGGATTCACATTAAGTTACTTGTATACGGGAGATGGTTCTTTTTTAGAGACCGCCACGCAACTTGCTGATTATTTTCTACAAGAGCTTCCTGAAGATTTGATTTGTTATTGGGATCTAATATTCAAAGAAGGTAGTCAAGAGGAAAAAGATAGCTCTGCGGCAGCAATAGCTGCATGCGGATTGTTAGAACTTTCCAAACAACTGCCTGTTTCAGATCATCGTCATTTCGATTACGAAGAAATGGCAGTCAAAATCTTGGGAGAATTACAAAAAAACTATACAACGAAACAGGTAGATGGATCAAACGGGCTGCTTCTCCATGCCGTTTATGATAAAAACAGCTTAAAAGGTGTAGATGAATGTGTGATCTGGGGCGATTACTTTTATGTAGAAGGGATCATTCGTCTAGCTAAAAAATGGTACTGTTACTGGTGATGTATAAGAAAAGAGGAGGATTCATATATGATGAAGCGATGGAAAAAAATGATGATTGGATCAATAGTTTTGGGAATGTCACTCGTATTTGGTGCTTGTGGTAATCAAGAAGGCAGTAGTGAAGAATCAGCAAATGAAATTACCGTTTCGACATGGAATTATGAAACAACACCTGAATTCAAAGCGCTCTTTGAAGCATTCGAAAAGAAAACGGGAATCAAAGTGAAAGCAGTAGATATTGCTTCAGATGATTATGACACGAAACTTACTACGATGCTTTCTTCTGGAGATACGACAGATGTATTGACGATGAAAAATCTTTTGTCGTATTCAAATTATGCTTTACGAGATCAGTTAGTCGATCAAACAGAACGAATTAGAGAATTAGATACTGATGCTGCTGAAGGAACATATGAAATGTATGATATCGATGGAAAAACATACGCATTGCCCTATCGAACGGACTTTTGGGTACTATATTACAATAAGAAAATGTTTGATGATGCAGGAATCCAATATCCAGAAAATCTAACTTGGGACGAATACGAAGATTTAGCAAAAAAGCTTAGTAAAAATGACGGACAAGTTTATGGAGCATATCAACATATCTGGCGTTCGACGATCCAAGCTATTGCAGCTGCTCAAAACGAAGCGAATCTTGTGGAACCAGATTATCGATTTATGACTGATTATTATGATCGAGCATTGAGGATGCAAAAAGAAGGCGCGCAAATGGATTTTGGCACGGCTAAGTCAACGAAAGTAACCTATCAATCTCAATTTGAAGAACAAAAAGCAGCAATGATGTACATGGGAACTTGGTATATGGCTGGCATACTTGCGAACAAAGAAGCAAATAAGACAGAAGTAGAATGGGGAATTACAGCTATTCCTCAGAAGAAAAAAGGAGAATCGGTCACGACGTTTGGCTCGCCAACAGCATTTGCTGTCAATAAAAACTCAAAGAAACAAAAAGCAGCGCAAGAATTTATTGAATTTGCAGCTAGTGAAGAAGGAGCAAAAGTATTGGCAGGAGTAGGAGTAGTTCCTTCATATCGTACAGATGAGATTGATCAGCTTTATTTTAACCTCGCTGGAATGCCAACGGATGAGATTTCTAAAAAAGCTTTTTCTCCTGATGAAATCAAACTTGAATTTCCGATTGATACGCATGGGCCTGCAATCGATAAGATTTTACAAGAAGAACATGACTTGATTTTGGTTGGAGATGAAACGCCGGAAAAAGGAACGGCAAATATGGAGAAACGTGTAGCTGCTGAAAAAGAATAATCATGAAAGGAGAGAAGCCAAGAGATCAAACGCTCTTGGTTTCGTCATCGAAATGGAGAATAGTATAAATAAGAAAGCTACAAATCATTTGCGTAGAAAACGAACGTGGATCGCTTATTCGTTTATCGCCCCGAATTTCATTGGTTTTTTCGTTTTTACATTAATACCGATCCTGTTTTCGCTTGTACTAGCATTTATGAAATGGGATTCTTTTTCAACGCCAGAATTTGCTGGACTAGATAACTTTCGTAAAATGGCCAACGATGAGACCTTTTGGATTTCTTTGAAAAATACTTTTTTATATACCGCTGCTGTAGTGCCCGGCACACTTGTTTGTTCGTTAGGGCTAGCTTTACTACTAAATCAAAAAATTAGAGGGATGAAGCTTTTTCGTACGATATTTTTCTTTCCGTATGTTACTTCTTTAGTAGCAATTGCTGTTGTTTGGAATATGTTGTTTCATCCAACGATGGGACCAATTAATATCTTTTTAAGGCGATTTATTGAACATCCTCCAGGTTGGACTTCAAGTTCAAATTGGGCGCTTTGGGCAATTGTAATTGTCAGTATTTGGCGCGGGATGGGTTATTACATGATTCTGTACCTTGCAGGACTACAAAGTATCCAAAAAGAATTGTATGAAGCGTCTTCGCTAGATGGAGCAAATCGATGGAAACAATTTTTGAATGTGACATTACCTTCGTTGAGGCCAACTACCTTCTTTGTAACGATCATGCTTGTCATCAATTGTTTCAAGGTGTTTGACCTGGTGCAAGTGATGACGGATGGCGGCCCTGGTCGAGCGACAAATGTGTTGGTTTACCAAATCTACAATGAAGCATTCAAAAAATTTGATTTTGGTTATGCTTCAGCTATTTCACTTGTTTTGTTCGTAATTGTTTTGGGCGTTACGGTTGTTCAGTTTTCTTGGAATAAGCGTCGTACTTAGGAGGTATGAAATGGAAGAGAGTGTTCAAAATGAAAGGAAAAAAGCAAAAATTTTTTCAAACGATATGACCTTTATTCAATGGTTGGGTATGATTCTGCTAATAGGGCTAGCTTTATTGACGATCATTCCTTTTTTATGGATGGTTTCTGCTTCATTCAAAGCAAATAATGAAGTGTTCACGATTCCGATTCAATGGATCCCTAAAACTTGGCATTTAGAGAACTATCTGGTTATTTGGTCTCGTATTCCTTTAGTGACGTTTTTTAAGAATACAGCTTTTTTAAGCGTTGTGATCACATTGATTCAGTTGTTTACTTCTAGTTTTGCTGCTTACGGGTTTTCTAAACTGAATTTTAAAGGGCGCGATATTTTATTTTTAGCATATATCGGCACAATTGCTGTCCCTTGGCAGTCTTATATGATCCCTCAGTTCATCATGATGAGAAAAGTGGGCTTAACAGATACGTTGTGGTCATTGGTGCTATTACAAGCGTTCAATGCTTTTGGTGTGTTCTTGTTGAAGCAATATTACAGTAGTATCCCAGATTCTTTATGTGAGAGCGCGCGGATCGATGGCTTATCAGAATGGGGAATCTATCGAAAAATCATTTTACCCCTTACAAAACCGGCGATTGCCAGTTTGACGATCATCACATTCGTTAATACATGGAACGATTATATGGGGCCATTCATTTATTTGTCTTCTACGGAAAATAAAACAATCCAGTTAGGGTTGAAAATGTTTATTGGGCTATTTGATGCAGAGTACGCATTAATCATGGCTGCCTCAGTTGTTTCTGTTCTTCCTGTTGCTTTTATATTTTTAGCGATGCAAAAATATTTTGTAGAAGGGATCGCTTCATCAGGAATGAAGGAATAGGAGGCGATTATGAAAGAGCAGCGTTTTGACAAAAATGTTTATATGGAATTCTTTTATTGGTTGTATCAATCATTGGCAAGTAGCCTTTGTTTTTGGTGTGTCAATATCTTGTATATAGCAGCTGCGTTCTTTTTGTCAATAGATGGAAGGAATGTCTTTTCCCTTATTTTTTCTTTGCTTTTTATTGGTCCGGGTTGCATCGTGATGATAGGCATGACAGAAGAATTAGCAAAAGAAAAAAGTTTTTCATCAGTACGTTTGTTCATAAAGACGTTTCGCCGATTTTGGCTAAAGGGATTTTTTTATTGGCTATTTGCTTGGATAGTTAGTGTGATAGCGATTTTTGATTGTTTCTTTTTTATACGTTTTTCTTATGGAAAATGGTTGATTCCGTTGTTTGTTTTACTTGCTTGTTTATCAGTTTCCTTTAGCATCAACTGCTGGTATTTTCAGGTGAGAAATCCAGCGTCAAAACCAAATCAAGTTCTACGAATAGCGTTCTACTATACGTTGAAAAAATGGTATGTGAGTTTACTAGATTTTTTACTATTGACAAGTTTGTTTCTCTTCTTTTTCGTAAAGCCCCAATGGTGTATTCTACTAGGTCCTTCTATCGTATTTGGTTTGATTTACTTCAACAATCGTAAATTGATGAGAACGATGGATCTGTGGACTTTATAAATTGAAACTTTCAACCAAGAATGACAGTTTTTTATGTAAAATCTGTCATTCTTTTTCATTTTTTGAAACATATGGCTAAACAAATGAAATAAAACGTGCTATACTTCTGAATGAAACAGGTTTAGAAACTGTATCACTTATTTGTGATTATTTCTAACTAATAATTAAAAATAAAGCATAAAAAGGACGATGTTCAATGGCCGAAAAAATGAAACAAGGTTCGAAATCTGTAGTAGAAAGTTTGATCAATCATCACGTTGATTATGTATTTGGTATACCAGGCGCAAAAATCGATGGTGTATTTAATGAATTAGAGGATCAAGGTCCTGAATTAATCGTAACTCGTCACGAACAAAATGCTGCATTTATGGCACAAGCAATCGGACGTATCACAGGAGAACCAGGGGTTGTTATCGCAACAAGTGGTCCAGGTGCTAGTAACTTAGCTACAGGTTTGGTAACAGCGACAGCAGAAGGAGACCCAGTTTTAGCAATCGCCGGGCAAGTAAAACGAAGCGATCTATTGAAGTTGACCCATCAAAGCATGGATAATGCAGCGCTGTTCCAGCCAATCACAAAATACAGTGCAGAAATCCAAGATCCGGAAACAATTTCAGAAGTGATTGCCAATGCTTATCGCATGGCTAAGAGCTCAAAAAAAGGAGCGAGTTTTATCAGTATTCCTCAAGACGTAGTGGATGCGCCAGTTGAAGGTAATATCATCAAGCCATTGAGTGATCCTAAATTAGGTTCTGCTTCTGCAGATGATATCCGTTACTTAGCCGAACGCATCAGGGAAGCAAAACTACCGGTATTATTAGTAGGTATGCGGGGATCAAGCGAAAAAGAAACATTAGCTATCCGACAATTAGTTGAAAAGACAGCATTGCCTGTTGTAGAGACATTCCAAGCAGCTGGAGTGATCTCACGTGAATTAGAAGCGCATTTCTTTGGTCGTGTGGGATTGTTTAGAAACCAACCAGGCGATATGCTTTTGAAACGAAGCGACCTAGTCATCGCAATTGGTTATGATCCAATCGAATACGAAGCAAGAAACTGGAACGCAGAAAAAGATGCGCGGATCATTGTGATCGATGAAGCACCAGCTGAAATCGATCCGTTTATGCAGCCTGAAAGAGAGTTGATTGGCGATATCTCAGCTACTCTTGATTTATTGACAGGTTCATTAGAGCCTCAACAAGTGTCAGAAGATGCGAAAGAATATTTAGCTTCTCTTCAAGCAAAACTAACGGAGCGGGATATTGTCCAATCAAAAGGAGAAGCAGGTATTTTGCATCCTTTAGAAGTCATCAACACACTTCAGTCAAAAGTAACAGATGATATGACCGTTACTGTAGATGTAGGGAGTCATTATATTTGGATGGCACGCCACTTTAGAAGTTATGAACCCCGACATCTGTTATTCAGTAATGGTATGCAAACGCTTGGTGTAGCATTACCATGGGCAATTTCTGCTGCACTGGTACGTCCAAATACACAAATCGTATCAGTTTCCGGAGATGGCGGATTTTTATTCTCTGCCCAAGATTTAGAAACGGCCGTACGTAAAAAATTGAATATCGTTCATTTGATTTGGAATGATGGACGCTACAATATGGTAGAGTTCCAAGAAAAAATGAAATATCAACGGGCGTCAGGTGTAGACTTTGGTCCAGTTGATTTTGTGAAATATGCAGAAGCTTTTGGTGCTAAAGGAATCCGAGCTACAAGTGTAGAGGAATTAGAAAAAGCTTTAGAAGAAGGATTTGCGACAGAAGGACCCGTAATTATTGATATTCCAATCGATTACCGTGATAATGAGAAATTGGGAGAAACAATCTTACCAGATCAATTCTATTAAGGAAGTGTCGACATGACTGAAAAAATCTTATACCAGCACGGGACATTAGGAGCTTTGATGGCCGGCTTGATGGATGGAACAGAAACGATTGCTCATATATTGGAAAAAGGAACTCTGGGATTGGGAACATTGCATGGACTTGATGGTGAAGTCATCTTTTTAGATGGCGTAGCTTATCAAGGAAGATCAGATGGCTCAGTTGTCCAATTAGATGGAAGTGAACTTACCCCCTATGCAGCAATTACAGATTTTACGCCAGATACTAGTTTTTCTGTTTCAGAATCTGCAGATGGAGAACAATTGAAAAAAGACATCTTAGTAAAAGAAGATGGGGAAAATCTATTTTTAGCAGTGAAGATAACTGGATTATTCAAAAACATGCATATCCGTATCATGCCGAAACAAGAAAAACCTTATCGAAGACTAGCAAAAATTTCAGAGTCTCAACCAGAATTCCAACAAAGCAACATTCATGGAACATTAGTCGGGTTCTTTACGCCTGAATTATTCCAAGGAGTTGCTGCAGCGGGATTTCATCTGCATTTTATCGATGATACACATACATTTGGCGGACATGTAATGGATTTTGAAGTAACTGAAGGAAAAGTTGAGATTAGCCGCATTTCGTCCCTTGTACAGCACTTTCCAGTTGATGATCCGACTTTTGTTCATGAAACGATTGATTATGCTGATTTAGCAGCAGAAATCCAACAAGCAGAATAAAAAAGACAGCGAGATGCGTTTAAGGTAAACAACCTAACGTATCTCGCTTTTTTGAGAAGCAAACCTAGCGTTTACCAAAAAACTGAGCTATAATCTTTTCCATAGATCAAAAAGGAGCGGTTTTTATCATGTGGACAGAAAAACAGAAAAAAGATGCATACGAAATTCTATTATTACAGCAACAAGGATTATTAGAAGCAGAAGATAACTGGTTAGCAAACTTAGCAAATTCATCTGCATTGCTGAATGAAACATTACCTGAGACCGTCTTTGCAGGATACTACTTATTTGATGGCAATGAATTGATTTTAGGACCGTTCCAAGGGCGAGTTTCCTGCACACGTATCAAGATGGGAAAAGGAGTTTGTGGAGAGTCAGCTGAAAAACAAGCGACATTGATCGTTGACGATGTCAAAAAACATGAAAATTATATTTCCTGTGATTCAGCCGCACAATCAGAAATCGTTGTACCAATGGTAAAAGAAGGTCATTTAATCGGTGTTTTAGATATCGATTGCGGAGTAACGAAAGGGTATGATGAAATCGATCAAGCATTTCTAGAAAAATATGTAGATCTTTTATTAGCAAATTTTAATATAAATGCTTTTTCATTTATTAATAACTAAAATTGACTATTGAAACAAAAAAGAAGAGAAATCAAAAATAAAAAGAGCCGGAAAGACAGTGGACATATCTGTTTTTCGGTTTTTTTATTTTTTTATAAAATCACAAGTGTTATTGGTTTTCATAATCATATTTTAATGGTATTATCATTTTAAATAATGAAAAACACATTAAGGATGGATGAAATATGAATAACGAAACTATCATTTTAGGAAAAAAATATATTTGCCAACCTATTGGCTTGAAACAAAAAGTGGTTGGAGAAGTAATCAGTAAATTAGAAAATTGTGTTGTGATCTGCGTAGACGAATATCATGACGTCGATCGCAATGAAATATTAGAAAAATGCGGAAAAGTAGTGGCAAAATACACTCACGTTCATGAGTTGGAAACGACAGAATATCTATATAATTACAGCAATAAATATGAACATACTTTAGTTTCATAAAGATTTTAAATAAAGTGCCTTCAAAAGCGAGGAGTCCAAGCTTTTGAAGACACTTTATTTAGTTGGCGTTGTTTTTTATATGTCACTTTTCTTTTTAAGTGGCACAATAATTGTAAATTTTCTTTAATTGATTCTCTATACAACCTGAATCTAGGTCAGTATATAAAAACTAGTTTCGTTTGCTTCACTGTCAGAAATTCTCCTTCGCTTCTTTTAGATTATATAAGGTATCTCTAAAGTCCTTTTAGTTGCCAAAATTTAATAACAAATAAAGTATAATGATTATAGCTTCTCTAATTTCACTTAATTTAATTGTAGACATTATTTTTAAATAACAAACATAATCATTAAAAAAGTTTTTGTCATATCCTCAAGTACTTGTTCTAGCTTCCAGTATATGTTTCTATTTTTATCTTATTTTTTTTTAAACTAAAAGACGTAATTTCAAATGAAAATTTATTGAATAAAGATTCCATTATTATAGTGCCCACAACGAAACCAGCAGCATTTGCAATAATATCCCCTACATCAAATATTCCTAAATGAAAAACATATTGCGCTATTTCAATTAACCAGATACCCAAAACCACTATGCCTAGATGTTTTTTATTTAATGATAGTATCCAGCCTAATGGTATAAACATGATTATATTCAGCATCACGATTATCGCATCCCCATTGATAAAATCAGAAAGAAATGATAAAGGATTGGATTCTAGTCCTCTTATTCCAATGTTTTTTAAAAAGAGCAGATAAATTAATACTAAAAAATAAAGAATATAAAATCCAATGATTACTTCCTTATAAATTTTCTTTGTAAAAAAACTTAGTAAAAAAATATAGAGAAAAAAAGTAATAATTATTATTTGGATAAATGGAATCCAAAAATCAACATCTCCACTAGGAGGAAAAATAGAGAGTGAGTAAAAATAAAGATATTTCATGTAAAACCATCTGGAAAACAAAAACGATAAACATAGTAATGAAACATTTAAAAATAACAATTTTATTTTAATTTTTATGCTATTAATAGTAGAATTCTCCTTTCAAATTTGTTTCTATTATTATAACAAAAAAACATAAAGGAGCTATACTATGAAAAATATATGAAAAAACTATCGCTCGCATTTTTAATACTAAGTTTTTTTCTGCAACAGTTGTAAACGCTGCTACCGCTATGACATATAGTGGGACTGGTATTTGGTCATGGAGATCTGTCAACAGTGGTCTACTTCAACTACACGTTCGTATACTGTTAGGCATAATCTAACTAGACGGAGTGCTGGAGTATCTACTGTGTTGAATGTTGCTATTGCACGGCAGAATCTGATAGGCTCAACTATAGTTTCTTCTAGGAATTTTTCTGGAACTAGCAACGGTACTTTCACAAGTTCATTAACTTCTGGCACGTATTTTCTTCAATTTGAAAGTAATGAGCGGACCAAAACATTTGACATAAATGGAAGTGTCACGTATTAATAATATTCTATCTCCTTAAAAAATTCTATAAATGACCAGTAAAAGTACAATTGGCCGTTCATTTTACTGGTTATTTCTAATGTTTTCTAGATAGATACTCATTATTTATGGTAATTTCTGATTGGTATTTTTTTATAGGAACTAATAAAGTTAAAACGGATAAATCTATAAAGAAAATTATTGAAGGAAAGACTGTTGACAAAGAAAAACTAAGTGTGACAATATACGCGAAATTCTAATTATTAAATAAAAAGCAAAAAATTCAAATTTATTTTAAGCCAAAATAAAAAAACGTTGATTTATCAACGTTTTTTACAGTATCTATTAGTCTCAACCATACATATATGGAGACGGCGGGAGTCGAACCCGCGTCCAAACACATCGCCACTTAAAAATCTACGTTCATAGTCAACTCATTTGAGGTTTCGCTTTACAGCTTGCCGAGTGACAGGCATTCTGTATCGCTAGTCTGATATTCTCTTTTTCAACTTACAGACGGAAAGTTGAAACGTATCCCACTAAAGTTAGGACCCTTACTCGAGCACATGGGCGATGCCGAGAGGATCTACGCTAACTGTTTTTAGGCAGCTAAAGCGTAAGAGTTGTTTTCGTTTTTAGCAGTTATATTTAACTGTAACGTTTTTACGTAGACGTAACCTACGAAACGCAATTCAAGCTCGACTGTGCCTGTCGAATCCGTAACGTCCCCGTTAGCTAACAAGGGTTACGTGTATTTTTCATACAAAATCAGTATAGCACATCTTGGGATAAATTCAATAAAAAAGCGGATGATACCCCATTATTTATATAAAAACTGTCCCTTTCTTAAGAAAAAATAAGTGATTTTTTAAGAAAGGGTCCAGTTTCGAAAAAATATCCTTAAATCAGATCAAAATGCTTCAATGCGTGGACAATCCCGCCTTCTGTATTTTTCTTTGTGATGAAAGTAGAAAGCTCTTTTAATCCATCATAGGCATTGCCCATAGCGATTTTGTTGTCGCAAGCTTCCAACAAGGCAAAATCATTCGGACCATCGCCAAATCCAAAAGTAGGAACTTCTTCTAATTGAAGTTCTTTTTTCAGTCGTTTGACACCTGCGCCTTTTGAGATTCCTTTCTTCACTGTATCAATCGAGTAAGGACCATTCCGATAAAAAGTTAGCTCAGGAAAATGTTCATGATAGTATTCGTCACCCGATTGAGATAAGATAAGTAACATATTTACTGTATTGTCTTTAAAGCCTAGAGGATCTATTTCCGGCACATCTGAATGGATAAAGTCATAAGCATCGATCATTGTTTGGCTATGACCGGTACACCAGATTTTCTGGTCGTTATAGTAAGAAAGTTCGTGCCCATTCAACTGTACATGATCATACATTTTTTGACATTCTTCTGAAGAAAATGTCTGAGAGTAGATTTCTTCACCGTTTACTCGAATGAAAGAACCGTTCATGGTGACTGCAGAAGTAATGCCCGCATCTTCCATGATCGAGTGGATTTCTGCTTCTGTACGTCCTGTGGCGATGACGGGAAGAACGTTGTTTTCTTTTAATGCGTTCATAGCTTTTGCCACTTCGGGTGTGATTTTTGACTTCGCATCTAGTAATGTTCCATCAAGATCAAAGAAAGTGATTGCACGATAATTTGACACAAATAAAACTCCTTTTTTATTGGAATAAGTTTATCTTAACAAAGAATGAACAAAAGACAAACCTTTCGTGAAGAATTCCTGAATATATTGGTTCAGTCAACAATATAGAGTATACTATAAGAAGAGAATTTAGGAGGGAAAGAATGATTTTTTTCAGTATTGGTATCTTATTCTTAATAATTGGCAGTCTTTTTCGGATTCTGCCCTCAAAAGGAAACCTGCCTTTTTATGGGTACCATTCGCCTCTTGCCGCAAAAACAGACGCTCATTGGCGACTAGCACAAAAGACAAGCGGGAACTGGTTTTTCCTTATGGGCTTACTGATGACATTGATCGGTTATTATTTAAAGATATCTGGACATACGAATTATTTTTTGATCGAAATGCTATTATTGGTATTTCCAATTATGCCCATTTTTATTATGACAGAAAAAAAATTACAGAGATATGACCTGGAAACTGGAGGGAACGATAATGAATATTTTAATGATTGAAGATAATCAATCTGTTTCTGAAATGATGCAGATGTTTTTCTTAAATGAAGGATGGGAAGCAACCTTCAAATATGATGGAAAAGAAGGGCTCGACGCCTTTTTAGAAAACCCCCAACATTGGGACATGATCACATTGGACTTGAATTTGCCTACAATGGACGGCATGCTAGTAGGAAGAGAGATCCGCAAAGTTTCAAGCACAGTGCCGATTATCATGCTGACAGCTAGAGATTCTGAAAGTGATCAGGTGATTGGCTTAGAGATGGGGGCAGATGATTATGTGACGAAACCTTTCAGTCCGCTGACGCTTATTGCTCGAATGAAAGCTTTACATCGCCGTAGTGAGTTGGCAGAAGCAAGAGAAGAAGCAGCGGTTTCAGATGACCATTTTGATATTGAGACCAGTCATTTCAAGATGAATACGAAAACACGAGAAGCATATCTGGACAATCGGCCCATCGAAGGCTTGACGCCTAAAGAATTCGATCTATTGTTTACTTTAGCAAAAAAACCACGACAAGTATTTTCTCGGGAACAGTTGCTTGAACTAGTCTGGGACTACCAGTATTTTGGTGATGAACGGACAGTAGATGCCCATATCAAGAAATTGCGTCAAAAAATTGAAAAGGTCGGACCACAAGTTATCCAAACTGTTTGGGGAGTCGGCTACAAATTTGATGATTCTGGTGTTGCCTAATGCGTTATTTGTATCAGCAACTCTTAGCTTTTTGCGGAATGGTCGCGTTGATCTTATTGATCGTCGGAGTTTCTTTTACGCAACTGACAAAACAGACGATTGAAGAAAACAATTATCAGCAACTGTTTGGATATGCTGAATCAGTTGAAAAGACAACGCAAACATATGCAAACAGAATGTCACAACCTAATCAAGATCTGGCATTTCAAAATGCATTGCTGTTGACGGAGCAAGTACTGACAGAACAAAATGTGAATTTTATATTCATCGATAAAAATGAACGAATCATTTATCCTATTGATACAGCGATGCTAGACTTTTCTCTGACAAGTGATCAATGGGAAAATCTAAGAAACAGTCGTCAAGAAAAGTTTACATCAGATAAAAATATCTTGGGGCAGAAGCAAGCAACCTCTTATGCACTGATTCCATTTTATTTAGATAATGAATTTTACGGAGCTTTAGTAGTTAGTCAACCCGCGCGGAATATCGATAACAGTGTTCGTCCAATTACGTTGAATCTGTTCAAAGGTTTCATTTTTTCCAGTATTGTGGCAGTCATTGCTAGTTATGCTTTTGCAGCATTCCAAGTCAAGCGGATCAATCGTTTAAGGAATGCGACGAAAGAAGTGACGAATGGTAATTTTGATGTACAGCTTCCCGTACATGATAAAGATGAATTTGATGAGTTAGCAGATGATTTCAATAAAATGACGAATTCACTGAAAGAATCTCAAGCAGAAATCGAAGAACAGGAGAATCGTCGAAGACAATTCATGGCCGATGCTTCCCATGAGATGAGAACACCTCTTACGACAATCAACGGTCTTCTGGAAGGGTTGGAATACAATGCGATCCCTGAGAATCAGCGAGAAAACGCGATTAAATTGATGAAGAATGAAACAGAGCGTCTGATCCGTTTAGTAAATGAAAATTTGGATTATGAAAAAATCCGTACGAATCAAATCAGTATGGTCATAAAAAAATTCAATGGTACAGAAACATTGAAAAGCATTATTGCCCAGTTAGAAGCTAAAGCAGAAGCAGCAGGGGATACGTTGACACTGAAAGCCGATGATGATATCGATGTTTACGCGGATTATGACCGTTTTGTCCAAATCATGGTCAATATTATTCAAAACGCGATACAATTTACTGAAAACGGCCAAATCACAGTCACTCTGGAAAAAGGTTATCTTGAAACGATCATCACGATCGAAGATACGGGAATTGGAATGTCTGAGCAACAAATGAAAAGTATCTGGGATCGCTATTATAAAGTAGATCCTTCAAGAAAAAACACAAAATATGGTGAATCAGGATTAGGATTACCAATCGTGCAACAGCTTGTAAGATTGCATAAAGGTAAATTAGACGTAAAAAGTGAACTAGGAAAAGGAACGAAATTCACCGTCCGTTTGCCTGACGTAGAAATCAAAGAAGAGTAAAAAAAACAAGTGATATAAAAGATCATGAATCGATCTTCTATATCGCTTGTTTTCTTATAATAAAAGGACTGATTTAACCCGCAGGCTCTAAACGATCAATGTAAGGACTCTGGGCAATAGTAGCGTCATGCGTAAAGAGTAAGATACCTTGATTTTCTTCATGAGCTAAATAAGAAAGCAAGTGGAGCAGTTCTTGAATCTCCAATATGCTAAGTTCATCAAATGTATCTTCAATAACAATATTGTTTCGTTTGGAAAGCAACGCATGAAGCAATTGAAGCTTTACTTTCTCAAAAGGCGTAAGCTCAGTCGCCGCACAATTAAGTAACGAAGAAGAGATATCAAGTTTTTCTTGATAGGCTAAACGATCTTGTTTGATTCCCTTTTCTGGTAAATCTAACAGCACATGGTCTTTGAGCTTTAGGTAAGGAAACATTGGCCAATCTTTTTGAACGATGGCGAAATTTTCCAGATTAGCAACTAGAACTTCTTTTTTTAAATGTTCCAATATCTTATCCTGTTTTTCGAGGGGACACAAGATAACGGTCAAATGGTCAGCGTTAATCAAATATTCAGGTTTCATTACGTTTAGACCTCCTGCTTTGCAAGTGATGGATAAAAAAAGTGAATGGCAATAGGCTGAGAATCAGACAACACCCGCTAAGTCCAACAAGTGTTTGGACAAAGCCTCTAAGGATATCTGTGAAAAACAGATCATTTTGAAAATCGATAGTAAAGAAAGTCTGCTGATCCATCGGAATCGTAAGTCCGCTTACTGAAGTCAAGATATCACGGATATCTGGCAGCTCAGCAGTCTTTAAGACAAGAAAATTGATCCTTTGAAGCAGTGTTTCATAAACCGACTGGAAGCTGACGATCCACAATAAAACCAAGATACAACAAAGAAAGAGAGGAAAGAACAGCTGCCAAAAAATAAAAAGGAACAGTTTGGCTTTAGAAAGACCAGTCAGGCGCCAATTCATCAATTCTTGCTGGTTTTGCCTGAGTGAATAGTAAAAGAAAAAGATAAAAAAGAAGGCAAACAGAAAAAATAAACTGAATATGCCTTTTAGATAAAATCGGCTAGCTAATTCTAAAGCCGGAAGAAGCTCCGTAGATGCAGAAGCACCAATAAATGAAAGCCGATCTTGGACTTGATTCGCTAAAGCCGATTGCAAATGGTAGAGAGTCAGGCATGCTATCAATAAAAAAGCAGAAAAGCTTGAAAATAAACAATAGAGTATTGTCTGCTTTTTGTAATAAATTAATCGAGCAGTAGCATAGCGGATCATTTTCATACTTTTCACCTCTATAAAAAGTATAAAAAATGAATATGAATAAAGTATGAAATTCCTTTAGTAAAATCACGAATTAAAACCAAAACCAGGAAACCTCTTGCAAAAAGCAAGAGGTTGTGAAAAAAGAGCTGCGACAAGATGTTTGTCGCAGCTCCTTTCAGATTTGTTTTATCATTCGGAAGAACTTGTGGTCGTTCCGTGAAGTTCTTGATACGTTTGTGTTTTATAAAGATCAACAGTTGATTGTCCGTTGTGTTGACTAAAGACACTAGTTGATTTGTCACCTAGAGATTTTTCAGCTTCTTTTAATTTCTCTAAGCCATTCTTGTAGTCATAATCACTGGTATCAATTGGGTCTAATCCACTATTCGTATAGAAACGAAGAAGATCACCGTTATTGATTTGATCAGAAACAGCTAACTGTTTATCAACTTTTTCTTTGAGTGAATCAATTTCATTCTGTACTTCCTCGGTAGGTTCAGTAATGGCTTCACCAGTTTCGTTACTGTAGATGGTACCACCGTAGTAAGTATATTTTGGAGTAACAAAATCGCCATCACGGAAAGAAACAAGCTGTTCATGATCTTTCGAGAATAGATCTTGTCCTAACTGAATATAATTTTTTGTATCTACACCTAGTAAATGGAGAAGTGTAGGCAAAGCATCAACTTGGCCGCCATAAGTGTGATTGATCCCGCCTTGTGTTTGTCCAGGAATATGGATCATATAAGGGACACGCTGCATTTGTGCATTGTCATAATTTGTCCAAGTAGAACTTGTTTTTCCAACTAGTTCAGCTAGATTTTTATTTCTAGAATTCGAGACACCATAATGGTCACCGTAAAGAACGATAACTGAATTATCATACAAGCCGCTTTCTTTCAAATAGTTGAAGAATTCTTGTACGGCAGTGTCTAAATAATTGGCTGTCGCGAAGTAACCGTTAATCGTCTCATCGTTTGTATTGGCTAACGGGAATCCAGCTTCGTCATTGGTGAATTTCGAATAAGGATAATGGTTAGATACAGCAATGAATTTTGAATAAAATGGTTGTTGCAGACGTTCCAAGTATTGTACAGATTGTTGGAAAAATGGTTTATCATGCAACCCGTATTGGAACGAATTGTCATCATTAACGTCATAATAAGAAGAATCGAAGAAATAATCATATCCTAAATTCTTATAGGTCTCGTTTCGATTCCAGAATGTGCCGGCGTTCCCATGAAACACGGCACTCGTGTAGCCTTCTGTTTGACTTAAAATATCAGGTGCAGCTTGGAAAGTATTTTTTCCGCCTAATTGTGTGAACAAGGAGCCTTGATTCAAGCCAAACAATGAATTTTCCATCAGCGTTTCCGCATCACTTGTTTTTCCTGCTTTTACTTGATGGAAAAAGTTGTCAAAACTGAACGTGCTGTTGCTGTGATAAAGACTATTGATGAAAGGTGTAACTTCATGTTGGACACCATTCTCATCTGTCAATTTATAATCGATCAAGAATTGTTGGAAGCTTTCTAAATGGATATAAATCACATTTTTTCCTTTAGCAAGTCCAAACAAATCATCATTTGGTGCTGCGTAATGTTCTTTTACATAATTTTCTACTTCTTTCATATCATTGGGGCTTGCTTCTGCCCGCACTTGGTTTGTCTGGTAAGTTTGAACGCCGTCGTAAACCATGAAAGCATTCAAGCCAAGATATTTAACCAAATAATCCCGAGAGAATGTACGAGTCAATAATTCTGGACGATCAGCTTCCGCCATAAAAAGATTTCCTGAGAAAATCATAACGGCTAATGTAGAGATCGCAAAAGCCATTCTTGCTCGAATCGGACGAGGGTCCAACTTGATTTTTTTGGCGATCAGTAGAACAGTCAAGAGAATGAAATCGATCCAATAGATCACGTCATATGGGCGAAACAGTCGAATGGCACTTTCTCCCAGACCACTTGCTACTTTCCCAGCACCTAAAATCGTGTTGATCGTAATGAAGTCCGTGAATTCTCGATAATAAGTGACATTCGAAAAAACAAGCAATGTCAAAAGAAAATAAATGACCATCATCGTGATATAAGCAACTCTGGGGCGTCTGATATAAAGAGCAATTCCAAGTAATAACAGTGTAGTTGCAATAGGATTGATAAACAAGATAAAGTATTGAATGCCACTTTCAATTCCAAGATGGAAATCGACCAAATAGGCAAAAATCGTTTTCAACCAAAGTAAAACGACTAGTAAAGAAAAAAATCCGAGCCTCTTATTCAAAAAGGCAGGTGTTTTTATATATTTCAAGATAATCTTCCTTTCTGCACTTCTTAATCACAGAAGTGTCATGAAACCATGTTACACAGCTCACTTATTCTCATTTATTTTACTAGTATGACAATATAGTGTCAATTGAAACCAGAACTTTGTGCTGTTTCATTAAGTTTTTCTTTAAGCTTGATGAAAAAGGAGCAGTAAGACAAGACCTATGTTTTTTGTTATACTTGAGAAGAGAAAGCTAAAGCAGGTGAAGGAATGAAAGTACAAGTAAAAAAAAGAGCAAGCAGTCGATTGAAAAAAGGATATCCATTGATCCAAAAAGAAGACCTTGCACATCCCCAAAAAGAAACCACGCAATGGGTGGAATTAGTTGATCCGCAAAACCAATTTATCGCAAAAGGATATCTAGGAAAGCAGAATAAAGGGATCGGGTGGGTATTGAGCCAGCAGGATATCCCATTTGATCAATCATTTTTTGAAGAACTTTTTGTGAAGTCAAAAGAAAAAAGAACTTTCTTTTTTTCAGATGATTCTACTACCGCTTTTCGTATATTCAATGGAGAAGGAGACGGGATCGGCGGTCTGATTATTGATTATTATGCAGGTTATGCTGTTTTTTCTTGGTATAACGAGACGTTATATACACATCGTGAATTATTGATTCAAGCTTTTCGTGAAATCTATCCGGAAACCATCGGCGGATATGAGAAAATTCGTTTTGAATCAGTGAATCTGCCTGAGAGCCAGTTCATTTACGGAAAAGAGGCACCGGAGCCCTTGGTCGTAAAAGAAAACGGAGTAAAATTTGCCGTTTATTTGAATGAAGGATTAATGACTGGTATCTTTCTAGACCAAAAAGAAGTACGGGGATCATTAGCAGAAGGTTTCGCTTCTGGGAAAACAGTTTTGAATATGTTTAGTTATACCGGCGCCTTTTCTGTTGCTGCCGCAATGGGAGGGGCAATCGAAACGACAAGTGTCGATCTAGCAAAACGCAGTTTGAAAAAAACACAGGAACAGTTTGAAGTGAATGGCCTGGATGTCGATCAGCAAAAAATCATTGTTATGGACGTATTCGAGTACTTCAAATACGCAAAAAGAAAACAATTTTTATATGACATGATTGTATTGGATCCACCAAGTTTTGCCAGAAACAAGAAAAAAGTCTTTCGCGTAGCAAAAGATTATGGGGAACTGATCAAGGATAGTCTGGATATTTTAGCAGAAGATGGGATACTTATTGCGTCTACAAATGCTGCGAATGTCTCGATCGAACAATTCCAAACAATGATCGAAGAGGAATTCCATGCCAAGAATGTTTCTTTTGAACAACTTGCTTTATATCGTCTGCCAAAAGATTTCCAGACGACGGATACCTTTTTAGAAGGCAATTATCTGAAAGTGTTTGTTTATCAAATTAAAAATAACCATTAGAAGGAGCGATACAGAGTGGTTCGGATAAAGGGATTGAATATAGGAAGCGGTAGACCAAAGATTTGTGCGCCTCTTATCGGAGCCGTCCGAGAGGAAGTATTACGTGAAGCAGTTCTTGCACGTGAAGCAGGGGCCGACTTAGTAGAATGGCGAGTCGATCATTATCGTAAGGTTTTTTCTTTTGATGAAGTTGCAGAAACATTGGTTCTTATCCATGAGATGCTTGATGGATTGCCGTTATTATTTACGTTCCGTACCTTAGCTGAAGGCGGAGAACAAGACATATCGATCCGTCAGTATCGCGATCTTTATGAACATGTGATACACACTGGATTAGTAGATATGGTCGATATCGAGTTGTTCAAAGTTGAAAGTTTAGGGAAAGGACTGATAGAGGAAATCAAATCTTTAGATATCCCTTTGATCATCAGTAGTCATGATTTTAAAGAAACACCAGCTGACCCTGTCTTGCTTTACCGACTGAATGTCATGGAACATTTTGGCGCTGATATCGGAAAGTTGGCAGTGACTCCCAACAATGAACGAGATGTTTTGCGGTTGATGGAGTTGACTAGACGGGCAAATGCTTTTGTCTCCATGCCTATCATTACGATGTCTATGGGCGATCTGGGAAAAATTTCTCGTCTGGCTGGCGGAACGACAGGCTCCGTCATGACGTTTGGTTCCTTAAACAGTGATTCTGTTTCTGCTCCAGGACAATTACCGGTCAAAGCATTGAAGCAAATTATCCAATTATTAAATGAACCGTTGTAGAACAAGTTTGAGGTGATATTTTTTGGCAAAGAAAAAAATAGTAAAAACGAATGCGATCCGTATGGTCGAACAAAAAAAGATTCCCTATACAGAACACGAATATGAATGGGACGAAAACCACCTAAGTGCGTCCTCTGTCGCCGAACAGCTCCCAGAGAGCCAATCTCGTATATTTAAAACACTGGTTGCTGTGGGCAATGTGACGGGGCCTCTTGTTGCTGTGATACCAGGAGAAGCCGAATTGAATCTAAAAAAATTAGCAAAAGTTTCAGGGAATAAAAAAGTAGAAATGCTTCATTTGAAAGATTTGGAAGCAACGACCGGATACATACGTGGTGGCTGCTCGCCTATAGGAATGAAAAAACTATTTCCTACTTATTTAGATCAAATCGCAGAAAACTATGATAAAATCATTGTATCAGCTGGCAGAAGAGGGCTGCAGATGGAATTAGCTCCTCAAGATATCTGTGCATTAACGAGCGGACAATTTGCAGATATAAAACAATAAATCATACGTATAAAAGAAAGAAGGAGGCCGGGATGTTGTTTGCCCAGTCTCCTTCTTTCTTTTTTATACATTATGCTCTTTGCCCAGCATTCATTCCTGCTACATGTCCTGTAGCGAAAGCCGCTGTGATATTAAAGCCGCCAGTATAACCATTGACATCCAGTAATTCTCCGGCAAAATACAGACCATCAATGATTTTACTCTCCAACGTTTTAGGATGAATTTCCTTTAGAGAAACCCCTCCGCCAGTTACAAATGATTTCTCAATAGGAAAAGTCTTGTTGATTGATAGCTTAAACTCTTTGCATAATTGAACGAAATCTTGAATTTGTTTTTGAGAGGCTTGTTGTCCTGTTAGGCTGTCCATTTCAAGCCGCTCAAGAAAGAAAACCAACAATCGCTCAGGTAATAGACCGTGCCAAGCATTTACTAAGTTCTTTTTGGTGGCTTTACTTTTTTCTGTCAATAAATGAATAAGCTCTTGTTTGGTTTGTGTAGGGAAACAATCCAGAGAAAGGGTCACTGGTTCTCCCGTTTTCTCTAATTCTTTATTGACAAAACTTGAACAACGCAGTGCAGCCGGACCAGAAATACCGAAATGGGTGAAAAGCAAATCCATCGTATGTTCAGTCAATACACGGCCTTTTTTATTTAGAACACGTAAAGTGATGTCCTGTAAAGAAAGCCCTTGAAGTGTTTTCTCTTGAATATACGGTTCATCCGATATCAAGGGGGACTCTGTCGCATAAAGAGGCGTCACCGTGTGACCTACTCGCTTCACGATCTTGTACCCATCTCCAGTAGAACCAGTAGAGGGATAAGTCCGACCACCAGTCGTTAAGATAACGGCAGGAGCATGGAACTCTTCGAATTCCGTGCGTATACCGTAAATTTTATGTTCTTTGTGGATCAATTTCTCTACTCGAGTAGAGAATAGGATCGTCACATCTAGTTCTTTCAGACGATTAAGTAATGCTTCGATAATCGTTTTTGATTTATTTGTCACAGGAAACATCCGTCCATGATCCTCTTCTTTTAAATGTACGCCTTGTGATTCAAAGAAGTTCATGATATCGAAATTATTCCATTGCGCAAATGTACTATATAAAAACTTTCCATTTCCAGGAATATGTGCGATTAAATCATCAACAGGACGATTATTCGTGACGTTGCACCGACCACCACCTGTCATCAGTAGTTTTTTCCCTGCTTTTTTGTTTTTTTCAATCAAAAGTACGCGTGCGCCTTGTTCAGCTGCACTGATCGCTGCCATCATCCCGCTTGTTCCAGCGCCGACTACGATCACATCATACAGTTTTTCCATTCCCTCACCTCAAGGAAAGTGTAGCATATTTGAAGAAAGAAAACAGAAAAAAATGTTTTGAGCCAAAAGAGAAAATGAGCTAAAATGAGGGAAGATAAGCAAAGGAGCGTGGAACGATGACAAACGCAACAGAATATGTTCAAGCAATTCAAGAAAAGCTACATCAAAAGGATCAAGGACAAGAAGAATTTTTACAAGCAATCGATGAATTTATGCCCACAGTAATGTCTTTTTTGGACACTCATCCCGAATATATCGAAAAGAATATTTTAGAACTTTTAACAGAACCAGAAAGAATTATTCAATTTCGAGTACCTTGGCAAGATGATAAAGGAAACTGGCGAGTAAATAGAGGCTATCGTATCCAATACAATTCAGCTATCGGCCCTTATAAAGGTGGATTACGCTTCCATCCCAGTGTCAACCTAAGTATCTTAAAATTTTTGGCTTTTGAACAGATTTTCAAGAATAGTTTAACTGGTCTGCCAATCGGTGGAGGAAAAGGTGGGAGTGATTTCGATCCTAAAGGGAAATCTGATAATGAAATCATGCGTTTTTGTCAAAGTTTCATGTTGGAATTGTCAAAACATATCGGGCCATCGATTGATGTTCCTGCGGGAGATATCGGTGTAGGAGCTAGAGAAATCGGCTATTTGTTCGGCGAATATAAACGATTGAAAAAATATGATACTGGTGTGTTGACAGGTAAACCTCTGGATTTTTGGGGAAGCAAGATACGTACGGAAGCGACTGGTTATGGATTAGTGTATTATGTCAAACATCTATTGAACGAAGAAAAAGATTCATTTGATCAAAAAACAGTTTTTGTTTCCGGAAGCGGGAATGTAGCCATTTATGCAATCGAAAAAGTGCAAGAACTAGGTGGAAAAGTGGTTACATGTTCAGATTCCAACGGGTACATCTATGATCCAGAAGGAATAGATGTGAAACTATTGAAAGAAGTCAAAGAAATCAAGCGCCAACGTTTAACAGAATACGCGAACCAACGTCCTTCTGCTGTTTATCATGCTGGAGAATCTGTTTGGACATTGAAAGAAAAGGCGGATATCGCTTTGCCATGTGCCACTCAAAACGAAATAGACGAAAGCTTGGCTGAAATCTTAGTAGAAAATGGGATCAAAATCGTAGCAGAAGGCGCTAATATGCCATGTACAGTAAAAGCTGTTTCTGTTCTTCATGAAGCAGGCGTGTGGTATTGTCCAGGAAAAGCTGCTAATGCTGGAGGTGTGGCAGTATCTGCTTTAGAAATGAGTCAGAACGCCCAGCGATTGACTTGGGAAAGAGAACAAGTGGATGAGCAGCTGGATCAAATCATGGAAAAGATTTACCATACGTGTCGCCAAACAGCCGCTGAGTATGGTGATGAAAAGAACTTGCTTCTTGGAGCAAATGTTGCTGGATTTGAAAAAGTTGCCAAAGCAATGGCAGCAGAAGGTTTAGTTTAAAAAATGAAACTTTCTTGGAAATATTGTCAGCATTTTGTTTATTTGCTTGAAAAATAATAAAAAAAAACGTAAAGTATTACCTGTAGAGTAAACCTATAAGGAGGAGAACAAATGGCACACATTCATTTTGACTATTCAAAAGTAGCACCGTTTGTCAATGAACATGAGTTAGGGTACATGCAAAGCCAAGTAACAGCAGCCCACAACGAATTACGGGAAGGAACTGGTGCAGGAAGCGACTTCCGCGGCTGGATCGATTTACCAACGAACTATGACAAAGAAGAATTTGCACGTATCAAAGAAGCAGCTAAAAAAATCCAATCTGATTCTGAAGTATTAGTTGTTATCGGTATCGGTGGTTCTTATTTAGGCGCTCGTGCAGCGATCGACTTCTTGAATCACACATTCTTCAATCTATTAGATAGCGACACACGCAAAGCACCACAAATCTTCTTTGCCGGAAATTCAATCAGTTCAACATATATCGCTGATTTGATCGAAGTAATCGGTGATCGCGACTTTTCAGTAAACGTTATTTCAAAATCTGGAACAACTACTGAACCAGCGATTGCTTTCCGTGTATTCAAAGAGCTTCTTGTTAAGAAATACGGACAAGAAGAAGCAAACAAACGTATCTACGCTACAACAGATAAAGCAAAAGGTGCAGTTAAAGTAGAAGCAGATGCAGAAGGTTGGGAAACTTTCGTGATTCCTGATGACATCGGCGGACGTTTCTCTGTATTAACGGCTGTTGGTTTGTTACCAATCGCTGTTAGTGGAGCAGATATTGACGCATTGATGCAAGGAGCTGCTGATGCAAGCAAAGCTTATTCAAGCGACAAACTAGAAGAAAACGAAGCTTACCAATACGCAGCAATGCGCAACATTCTTTACCGTAAAGGCAAAGTAACTGAGTTGTTGATCAATTATGAACCAGGAATGCAATACTTCTCAGAATGGTGGAAGCAATTGTATGGCGAATCTGAAGGAAAAGACCAAAAAGGCATCTATCCTTCAAGCGCAAACTTCTCAACTGATTTGCACTCTTTAGGACAATTCATCCAAGAAGGACGCCGCAACATTTTTGAAACAGTTGTGAAAGTTGAAAAACCTCGTAAATCAATCACGATTCCTGAACAAGCAGAAGACTTAGACGGTCTAGGCTACTTGCAAGGAAAAGAAGTGGACTTCGTAAATACAAAAGCATTTGAAGGAACATTGCTTGCTCATACAGACGGTGACGTACCTAACTTGCTAGTCAAAATTCCAGAAATGGATGCTTACACATTGGGTTACACAATGTACTTCTTTGAAATTGCTGTAGGTATTTCAGGTTACTTGAATGGAATCAACCCATTCGACCAACCAGGTGTAGAAGCTTACAAGAAAAACATGTTCGCACTTCTAGGCAAACCAGGCTTTGAAGACCTTGCCAAAGAATTAAACGAACGCCTGTAAGATAAGGGTTTCTAGGTAGTTTTTATAAATTAGTACCCAAAACATGTTGGCTTTAAAATGGAAACTGGAACCCATTTAGGTACTTAACACATATTAGCACCGTTTATTCGGAAAAAGGGGGCTGTGACAAGAATTTTGTCACAGCCCCTTGTTTGTATGGGAATCGATTCATTGCCTTGTTCTTTGGTTAAGGACTGGAAAAACAGGAAAGTGACTTCGAAGACCAATTCTATTTTTTTGTTTTCTAAAATCGACAAACAAAAAAGCACTCAAATCGAGTGCTTTTTTGCGATATTTTCTTAATCTTAAGATAGCCCTAATTTGTCTTTTACAGATGAAGGTACTTTATCGCTAGTGATTACTTTTTTCTCTATAATTCGCTTTTCGCTTGCTTTCAACTGCAAGATTGTTCCTTCGGGATAGGCAGAACCATTAGCAGAGTCGCCAGAAGTGATGACATCAAAATCCAATTGTCTTTTTTCACCGTTTTCAGCGTACGCATCTACGTTATATTTAAACCCTTTTCCAATTACTTCTCCATTATCTGCTTTAATATCAGTTTCTGCAGGCATCGGTGCTTTGATTACTGCATAATAATCTTTTCCTACATAAGTAGACTGATAGTAGTCCCAGCCTTTCCATCCTATAAAAGCAATCAATATGATAACGATCAACCCTAAAATTTTTTTCATGAAAGATCTCCTTTTTTATTTTTATTATATTAAATATTATACAGATAATAACGGAATATTATCATCGAAACAGCTAACAAAATTGTCATAAAAAACGAGATGGTTGATATTAGAACTTGTGTTTTTGTTTAGGTCTAGAGATAAAGAGATACAATTTCCAAATATATGTAATGAATACAAAAAGACGTCTGTCGCGGATCACCGTTACAAACGTCTTTTATTGATTTTCCGAGATCTCATCAGTCGCCATTTGGAATGGGTCACTCCTTATCTAGATTCATTTAATGCTCGGACTGCTTGTTCAATTGTAATACCAAACGCAACGTTATTTTCGTTTTGTACATCAATCGCCATAAAACGGTTAGAAGTTGTATCAAAGGCTACGCGGTATTGCATATTTGTTTTTGTAAACGTCATAAAATTCATCTCCTTTGTAATGTAATTCAGTTCTTGAAAGTTTCCTTTAAACTTTCGAACCTATAACAAGTTTAGCATCGTCCGTTTTTTCATGCAATTAAAAAGCATTTATCACTTTTCTTGTTTACTTTTTCTTAAATCAATTAGCTGTTTTCTTTCAAGCCAATAAGTAGTCCAACCATCAACGTTACAAAGACTATTGCTTGGATATAGATCATATGCTCACCCCCTGTAAATAATTTAGCAGGATAATGAAAAGAACACACGAACAACATAGGAATATAAACAAACGTTTTTGTCACAACATCTAGAATTATGATAAGAAAATAGTTATCTAAAAAGTAAAAATAAAAATAAAAAAGCAAAATAAAACGTTTTCAAATGGAGGGAGATTTGTTATTATAAAATAAAGAAAAACAAAGAAAAGAGGGAATGAAATGGTAAAAGCGGAAGTAGGAAGAACTTATATATGCAAACCGATCGGCGTATCTCACGAACTAATCGGCTGTATTGAACGTACATATAACAACACGGCTGTCGTGTATGTTGAAAGTTATGACCAACGAGACCATCCAATCATCCATGAAAGCAAGTACCGCATGCTCGTAAAATTCTGTGATATTAGTGCACCTGCTGAATTGGTTTCTTAAACAGTATTTTTGAGAATTCGCAAGAACTCCCTTATAATATAAATAAAGACAGAAGGGAGCGAGAAGATATGCCAAAAAGAAAAAGTTCAGGGAAAATGGGAATTATTCTTGCAGTGATCTCTGCAATTCCTGCTATTTTAGCTATTGTTCGTGCGATGAAGGAATCAAGAGAAAGTTAAGGACACGTTATGAATGTCAAACAAAAAACGCATATACCTGCGGTAACAGGTTATGCGTTTTTTGTTGTATAAAGGCTTATTTCATCAACTATTTTTGATTAGCCAACACCCAAAACAAAATTTAGTAGCTTGTCTGAATAAGTGATTTCTTCATCTGTTTGTTTCACACTTTCATTTAGTAGTCCCATCTCATCGGTTATGATACCATCCACACCATAAAACATCATGCGACTCATAGCATCTGAATCGTTGATTGTCCATACATATACTTTTTTTCCATCTTGATGGGCAGAATTAATGAAGTTACGATTGATCGTACTATACTCCATTGTCAAAAAATCAGCAGGCGTTACGGGTGGTCCAACGATATTGAAAGGCAAGATATAGCCCACATAGAAGTTTGGTTCTGCTTCTTTTAAATCAGAAACAGTTTGATACGTCAAACTTTGCAAAATATGATGATTCTCTAAGATCGCTTTGCGGTATTTCTGAACAAATCGTTCGACCAGGTCATCCGAATCTTTTTTAGAGGTCTTGATCTCAATAAGTAATTTTTGGTTCAATTCCTGCGCTTTTTCTAAATAAGAATCAAAAGAACACACAGGGGCTTGGAACCCATTTTCAGTAACCGTAAGATTTGTCAATTCTTTCAATGTCAAATCCTGTGGTGTTCGATTTACCCCTGTTAAGTGACGAAGATTTGCATCATGCATCACTACGAAACGGCCATCTTTTGTTTCCTGCACATCCATCTCTATATAATCAGGATGATAGTCTCTGCTTGTTTTTTCAAGTGCTTCTAAAGTATTTTGCGCCCCATTTTGCGTACTTACACCTCTGTGAGATACAGTCACTGGTTTTGTCTGAACTGCCGAAGTCAGATAATCCATATTGTAAAGACAAACGCCAATACCGAAAAAAACTGCAAAAAGGGTCAAACCAGTGTTTTTCAGCGCAGATAAACGCACGTTGGGTGTTTGAGGCGTAAACCACTTGGGAATCTCTGGTAAGAAACCTTCGTCATCCATGAAATCAACGATGATATAAAAAATTCCTACAGTAGACATCACGATATTGAATAATAAAATTCCTTGTAAAAGCGTCATCGCAAATACAGCGCTGATCAATGCGTAATTCGGGAAAAATTCTTCAACAACACTTTGTGCCAAAATAACAACGATATATCCTAAAGAAGAAAGAAGTAAAATCGTACCGCCAATCACAATAAATTGCCCCATGATGGCAAAAAGACGTGATTTGGTCAGCAACCAGCTTTCTCGAATGGATGCTCGAAAAGGTCGATCTCGTAAAATCATTTCAGGTAAAGCGAAAATCAAACGAATCCCAATATAGCCAAGAAAAATGTAAACGAGTAAAAAGGAACTGACGACGATCCAGCGGTTAGCAAAAATAAAATCCATGATAAAAGCAGGAATTTTTATTTTTGACAGTAAATCAGAATTGAAACTTAACCCACTGATCGGTAGAATCAATAAAAAATAAGCAAGAAAAAACAAAAAAGTAATAGGTCTCACTTTTTTCAGTTGAAGTATCGTCAAGTGCAAGAGCTGCTTTAAAGAAACCGGTTCTTTCTTTTTAATAAAAAAGACGCTCATCAGAAGAAATGCAAATTCGAAATAAACCAATAGTAAAATCGTCAGTAAAACGGCGATTAACGACAGCAGAACTCCAGGATGCTGAGAGAAAATCAAAGGAATATTGTCATAAGACAAATAGTCAATTGCTCCTCGGTGCAAAATAAAACGAGTCGTACTGCTCAATAAGGGTAAACAAATAAATAAAATAAAGCCATGCATCAGCAAGACATCACGGAAATAAGCTTGTGTCCCTTTCAAAAAATCCCACGCGTTGCCTAAGCTACGTTTCAAATAATTCATCCTATCACCTACTTTCACATTGTAGCGCAAATCCAATGAAAAAGGAAAGGGCGCAATGTATCTTGCAGACCCTTTCCCAGAATTAACATTGGTAATCAATCAATAACTGATTTTGCAAAATAAATATTAACCAAGCAGACCACTTAGATATTGTCCTCCATAAATCAAAGCCATACTGTATAAGAAAATCGATAGTGGTTTAGCAATCAAAATAATCAGTGTATATCGTTTCACTGAAATGTTTGTCAATCCAGCCATCAAACATAACGCATCATCCGGAGCAACCGGAAGAAAAATAGCTAGAGCAAACAGCTTTTCAAAGCGGTTTTGATTGTCTAACCAGCCAATATATTTGTTATAGGTCTTATCGCTGATCATGGAAAGAATGAATGGTTTTCCGTAACGTCTTCCTAGAAGAAAGATAATAATCGAACCAATACAGATTCCAACATAATTGTAAATAAAGCCAGCATAAGGACCAAATATCAGGACACCCGCTGCAGTGCTGATTCCTCCAGGAATGATTGGAATAACCACTTGCAAGATTTGGATGAAGATAAAAATGACCGGACCTAGAATGATCGAATCACCTACTAATCCTCTTAAAGCATTCAAATCTTTGAAAACACCTAAATTAATAAAATAAATCGTCAGCGCGATTGATAGACCTAATCCGATAATAGAAATGAAATTTATCAGTTTTCGAGAAGCAGCAATATTCATTATTCATCAACTCCTTAGAGGTTCTTTGATATCTATACTTTACTAGAAAAGCAACTGTCTGCGCCACTTTTTAAGATGACAGCAAACAAACAATTTTGTAAGTTCATCATACGTTCATTATAAGTATAAAAGAATAATCTCAAAAAAACATCCAACTAAAGACTTATTTAATCTCTTGTTTTTTCAAAAATAGAAAAAAGATAGAAAACGTTAACAATTATGCTTGGAAAGCATACTGATGGAATAAACTAAGCATTGGACAGGTTAAAAAATGGGGCTTAAAATAAAATGCGAAGAAACAATAGATAATGATGTAATTAAGAACAATGTTCGAATCACCTAGCAATCACGGACGGAGGAAATAAAAAAATGGCAGAAAAACAAACCGCAGGAAGAGATCAATTGGGGGAGTTTGCACCAAAATTTGCAGAATTGAATGACGATGTTTTATTTGGACAAGTATGGTCAAGAGAAGAATTATCTCCTCATCAGCGTAGTATCATCACCCTATCTGCTTTGATCTCAGGAGGGAATTTTGAACAATTGCCAGCTCATCTGAAAATTGGCAAGCAAAATGGCATTACTAGTGAAGAAATAGCAGAAATCATTACCCATTTAGCTTTTTATGTAGGGTGGCCAAAAGCTTGGTCGGCTTTTAGTTTAGCAAAAGAAATCTATCTAGAAGAAAATAGAGAAGATAAGAAAGAGGCGTAAATGATGACAAAACACGAAGAAATACAAAAAGGCGTGATTTTTCCAGCAGGTAAAAAAAACGAAGCATACGCTCAAGTATTTACCGGGCAAAGCTATCTGAATATGTTAGTAAACGATCCCGAAGTTTCTGTTGGTGTAGGGAATGTAACTTTTGAACCAGGCTGTCGCAATCACTGGCATGTCCATACAGACGGCTATCAAATCTTACTTGTGACCGGAGGAGAAGGCTGGTATCAGGAAGAAGGAAAGCCAGCAAGACGATTAATGGCTGGAGATGTCGTCGTAACGCACAAAGGGATCAAACATTGGCATGGTGCGACAAAAGACAGTTGGTTTGAACATTTGGCGATCACTGCTGGTAATTCAGAGTTTTTAGAACCTGTAACAGATGAACTATACGAAGGATTGGAAAATCAATAATATCAAGCTTAGAACAGCTCCTAAAAGTAGATTTTTAATCGAACTTTCAGGAGCTGTTTTAGGTGGATGAAGCTGTTTTGTAAAATAGGTTAATAATAGGGGCGAGGAGAAGCACGCCGGAAAATCTTGATATTGATAATCGGCTGGGCATACATGATTTCCACATCGTCAATCAAACTACCTAGCAGATGATAATCTTCCCGATCATGTCGAGGATTACCTAATAGCTCCTGATAGTAGATTTCCATGCTAGGGTCTCGAGGATTGTTCAGCAAATCAGCAAGTACATCTAGATCTTCTGGCTGAGTTTCTGTTGTGCCCTGTATTTCTATGAAAAGTCCCTCCTCAGCAAATTCTACGCCAATACGTATTTCAGTTATTTCGTGGGAATATAGATAAGTAAGAAGCTCATCGATGATTCTTTTTGATAATTCTTTTTCCAAGTGTCTTTTTTTCCTTTCTGACAGCGGTAAAGTTATCTAGTATCGGTACAAGGATACCTGCAACGAATCCAGTTGAAAAACCACTGTTATATAAATTGAGTCCTCCGTGCAAAGTGCTGACGTTATGGACAAGAGCAATATGTAACATACCAGCTATTACACCGTAAAAACTGCCGTAAAAACCGCTTATGGGCGCGAGGCCTGTCCCAAACACAGCGGCAACGAGCATGCCGGTGCTGGTGATCTCATGAAACGTCCCAAACAAAGAAGCAAGAAAGATTCCGACTAGTATCGGAAAACTGTTTTTCAAATAACAACCAAAAGCACTGAAACCAACCGCAGATAAAATAGCACCGATGACAGGACCATTTAACTTACCACCAACCAGCAAAACATAAGAAGAAAGCATTAGACCAACTAGCCCCATGTTGATCAAAGTAGCACCGATACCAGAATTAGCAATGAAATCAGTTGTCAGTTTTCCAGATGAATCGAAAATCTCTCGAATACCCGAAAGTCGAAAGGAATTATAATAGAAACCAAAACCGACTGTCAGCAAAAAAAAGCCGAAAATGATCCAGACGAGAGGGGAATGGTATTCATTGGAAACCAATGTATTCTCGACGATCGAGTAGCTGAACAATCGCAAAACAGCAGTAAAAGCCATGGCAATCAAGCCTGAGGTAAATCCAATATTATAAAGCGTGAACCCGCGATGGAAAACTAAAGTTTGAGCAGCTAATGGCGGAAGAAGAAGACCAATTGCTATACCGGCCAAATTGCCCAGCAGAACACCTACTAGCAAAGGAAATCGCATACCGAAAGTAATGTAGCTAACGACCGGCGACAATGCGCTGCCGAACAGTCCTATCATAATATACTGAGAAAAAGGTTTATTGACAAATACAGCATACAAGTATACACCTAAAATGATCGAGATCGAATTATAAAGGTTTTTGCCAAAAAAAGAAAAACCGGTAACTGTTAAAATCGAAGCGAATAAGGGGCCATTCAAAATCACCTTTTGCCGGTAAGCCAAAAGCACAGAAAGTAAGGTCAAGATCCCAACGTTTATAAATGCGCTTCCAAAACCACCCAAAGCAAAATAATCTGTCAGAAGATTGCTTGGCGAGGTAAGAATAGTCAGTAGTCCACTCCAATTAGCAGCAGGTGTACCAGAAACTAAGCCAATAAAAAGAAAAAAAGCACCTGTAAAACTAAGATAAAAATATTTTCTTTTCTGTGAAACGATTCTTTTTTGAGGATGAATATAAATAACGTCAGTTTCGTTTTCCATTACACACCTTCTTTTTCGTTTTCTTTAACTATAACTTGAAATGAAAGATTTGGTCAACTATCATTTAGGTTAAAACTAAAAATGTAAGGGAACCCAGTGAATTTAACCAAATTTTTTTAATTTTGCAAAAAAAGTTAAAGAAGACTGAGAAAAAAATTTAAAATATAACGTTTTGAGTAAAATGTTTGCAAAAAATACTAAAAATAGGGTACAATAAAACAACATATACTGCAGTAAAGAAGTGGGGGAGTTTTAATGAGAAGAAAAGTCTATACCAAGGATCAAATTCTAAAAGCTGCTTATGATGTTGTTGCAAAGGAAGGGTTTAAAGGATTTACTGCGAGAAACATTGCGAAAAAGATGGGGATTTCGACTCAGCCAATTTATCTGGAATTCAAAAACATGGAAGATTTGAAAAATACGTTATTGGATTCAATCTTTGAACAACTAAAAGAAGATGTTTTCCCTATTGAGCGCACGGGTGATAAAATCATTGATCTCGGTTTGAACTATATCTACTTTGCAAAGAAACATCATAGTCTTTACATGGCATTGTACATTGATGAACATGGGGACGGAAAGAAAATGCATGATTTTTCTTACAACTATTTCCGTGAAATAGTCAAAGAAGATGAAAGATACAATCAATTATCGGATGATTATATCGATGCCTTGCATACTGGTACATGGGTAGCGGTGACTGGCTTAGCATCATTGATGTCATCAAACATCATGCATCCAACAGAAGAACAAATCATCGCACTGATCAAACGGACAATTGACTCGATTTTAGCACTAGATAATCCTGAAACAATCAGATAGTGTTCTATCATTATGAATTTGATCGGTAAGTCCGTTGGCTGTAAACTGTCAATGGACTTTTTTTGTAAAAAAACGGTTTCTGTTATTTATCTGTTAGAAATAGGCTTGACATTTCGTGGAAAAAGTTTAAAAATAGTACTTACGGAAGGTTGGCAGAGTGGTAATGCACCGGACTCGAAATCCGGCGAACCGGCTAATACCGGCGCGCAGGTTCAAATCCTGTACCTTCCTTATATATCAACGATTAGACACGATTTCGATCGTGTCTTTTTTGTTGTATGTTTAGCCCAAAATATTTTTTGATTTCCTCTGAGTACGATCTTTCATACATGCTAGGAAATAAATCTCCTTGGACTTTTCTTTTGATATAAAAATACCAGATGTAAGATAAAAGTGTAAAAACGATTTGGTTTAGGGGGAAAAGCGATGTGCACCGCGATCACTTATGCAACGAAAGACCATTATTTTGGAAGGAACTTTGATTATAAGATTTCTTATAATGAAGTAGTTACTATCATTCCAAGAAATTATAATTTCAATTCAACTATGTCAATGAGAGAATGAATAGATCTGTTTGGCTGCATATTTTCTTATATAGTCATAATTAGACACGATCTTTCGGTCGTGTCTTTTTATCTGGAGGCTATTTTTTGAACAGCATCCACTAATATTTTTTTAACACGAAGAGAATAAGATAGCCTCAAAAAAGAAAACATGGTAAATTAGATATCGGGACTTTATTTTCTGTAAAAACAGAAACTTTCATCTATTGTTTTCACGTGACGAAACTGTAAGAGAGAAAATATTCGTCCGCTATTTATTCTATGTTAAGATGCATATGGATGAAATAAACAGTAATTTTATATTAGGATGTGAAAGTTAAATGTGCGGTATTGTAGGTTTTGTTAACGACAAGGACAACAAAAAAACAATTATTAATACAATGATGGATCGAATCGTTCACCGTGGACCTAATAGTTCAGGTGAATATATCGATAAACACGTTGCTTTAGGATTCAGAAGATTAAGTATTATTGACTTAGAGGGCGGTACTCAGCCTATTTACAATGAAGATCGGACAAAGATCATTATTTTTAATGGCGAAATCTATAATTATCAGCCTTTGAGAGAAGAATTGATTGCAGCTGGTCACGTTTTTCAAACACATGCAGATACAGAAGTCCTTTTGCATGGTTACGAAGAATGGGGAACAGAATTATTGCAAAAAATCCGCGGAATGTTTGCTTTTGCTATTTGGGATAATGAAAAAAATGAGTTATTCGGTGCGAGAGACCATTTTGGGATCAAACCATACTATTATGCAGAAATGAACGGAACATTTATGTTTGGTTCAGAAATCAAAAGTTTTTTGCCTCATCCTGATTTTAATAAAGAATTGAATAAAGAAGCATTGAAACCTTATATGACTTTCCAATATTCTCCATTAAACGGTGAAACCTTCTTCAAAGGTGTCTATCGTTTGCCTGAAGGCCATTATTATACGTATAAAGACGGAAAACTGGATATTCAACAATATTGGGATGCAGATTTTGAAACAAAAGAAACACATTCCCGACAAGAATGGATCGAAAAAATCGACGAAACTGTTCAAGCTTCTATTGAAGCACATACAGTCAGCGATGTAGAAGTTGGTTCTTTCTTATCCAGCGGGGTCGATTCCAGTTATGTAACCTCTGTATTGAAACCAGATCATTCTTTCTCAATCGGGTTTGATGATAAAACCTATAATGAAGCGATTGAAGCCAGAAAACTAACAGAATTATTGGACTTAGACAATACGGCAGCTGTGATCGACGGAGACATGTCTTTTAAAGCATTCCCATTGATCCAGTATCACTTAGATGAACCAGACTCAAATCCTTCTTGCGTGCCGTTGTACTTTTTAGCAAATCTCGCTTCACAAAGTGTACGGGTGGTTCAATCAGGAGAAGGGGCAGATGAACTATTTGCGGGATACCAAACGTATGGATTCCACACGAATTCAAAATTTATCCGTGTGATTGCGCAAGGACTGAAAAAATTGCCAAAAGGGACACGCTATAATTTAGGACGTAAAATCGGAAAAATGAAAAATTTCCATGGACGTATCCATTTATATGAATCACTTGCGCCAGCAAAAGAATATTTTATCGGGCATGCTCGAGTGTTCGAAGAATCAGAAGCATCAGAAGTGTTGACGCCAAAATATCAAACAGCGCCATCTGTGAATGAGATCATGACTGTTCATTACGAGAAAACAGAAGGAATCAAAGATGAAGTCAATAAGATGCAATACGTTGATCTTCACCAATGGATGCCAAAAGATATTTTGTTGAAGGCAGATAAACTTTCTATGGCTAGTTCTCTAGAAGTCCGAGTACCTTTACTGGATATCGAAGTCATGAAATTGGCTCAACAAATACCAAGTAAGTTCTTGTTGAATCAAAACAACACAAAAGATATTTTCAGACAAGCTGCGAACAAACATCTTCCAGAAGAGTGGTCGAATCGGGTGAAATTAGGATTCCCTGTGCCAATCAAAGCTTGGTTGAAAGAAGAACACGGCTACGAACAAGTCAAAGCATTATTCGAAGCAGATTTTGCAAAAGAATTTTTTGATCAAGAAAAAATCATGAAGTTGCTAGATGACCATCACGAAGGACGTAAAGAAGAACAACGTAAAATCTGGACGATCTTCAGTTTCTTGACATGGTATAAAGTTTACTTTGTCGATGAAACGATTCCGCAAGCAGAAGCAATCGATTATGTGACTGTTTGATAAAAAAGAAACAACAATATGAGAAGAAGCATAGAAACATGTGAGATGATCTCCTTGTTTCTATGCTTCTTTTTAAGCGCTTAGTAACTGATTTCTTTTTCTTTTGTCCCATCTTTTTTATAGATGATCAAAGTTGATTGTTTGTTTTGAGCTACTTGCTTTCCTTTTTCGATTGCTTCTTTTTTTGTATCAAAATGGTTGCTTGCCTTTTTTGCCCCTTTAGATTTCACGATCCATTGTTCTTCCTCATATTCTACGATCACATCTGAATCAAGCAGTTTTCCGGCACGAGGATTCGTATCGTGTTCATCCGTCTTGCTTGGATTTTTTTCTTTTTCGAAGGTTCGTTTTTCTGATTCACTAGCATCTTCATCCCATTTTTTTGCTTGATCAATGGCAATTGGGATCGCACGGCTATCAGGGTACCCTTCATCCAACAGTGCATTTGCGATGTCGATTGCTTTTTTTCTTGTCAGTTTATCTAAGTTTTTCATTGATGCAGGAAAGTCCTTCATGTTCCATGGCATATTAATATCCCCCTTTATTAAAAAACATAATCTCTATAAACAAGTGTAAGGGTATTTATACAAAAAGAAAAAGATTTTGTTTGAGAAGTAAAACCGTTGTATTTATCGTCAAGTAGTTTTACTTAACAAAATCGTGAAAAACACTAGCAATCTAGAAAAAATCATGGTAAGATAATCAAGTCTGAGAGTCATCTTAGAGGATTCTTGTAAAAATGGGAGGGAAAAACATGCGCGTAAACATCACTTTAGAGTGTACTTCTTGTAAAGAACGTAACTACCTAACAAGCAAAAACAAACGTAACAATCCTGATCGTTTGGAAAAACAAAAATATTGCCCACGCGAACGCAAAGTTACTTTGCACCGTGAAACAAAATAATGTTTTTAAAGTTCTCAATTCCTTGCTGGTCAAAGAATTGAGACTTTTTTTATCTCAAACCATCTAAAATCATAAGGAGCGGATGATATGTTTATTTCAATGTGGGCACAAGATAGGAATGGTCTGATCGGCAAAAATGGATTGCTACCGTGGCGATTGCCAAATGACATGCGTTTTTTTCGTGAACATACAATGGATCGAATCTTAGTGATGGGAAGAAAGACCTATGAAGGAATGGGCGATCTCTCACTTCCTTATCGCCATATCATCGTGTTGACAACGCAACCGAACTTTCGCACGAAAGAAAATGCAGAAGTGATGCATTCAATCGATGAACTTTTGGCGTATAGTCAAACAATCTCAGAAGATATCTATGTTTCGGGTGGCAGTCGGATTTTTCAAGAACTTCTTCCTTACACCGGTCGAATCTGGCGGACATTGATTGATAGCACGTTTGAAGGAGATACGTATATTGGGGATATCGATTTTTCAGACTTCACTCTTATAGAGGAATACGAGGGAATAACGGATCAGGAAAATTTATATGCCCATCGTTTTCAAAAATGGGAAAGAGTAAAAAATAGGGTTGTTTCAAAAGAAGAATAATATCTGGTATTCAGTTTTTAATAATAAAAAAGCATCTCACGAATGAACGTGAAGATGCTTTTTTAGTTAAAATCAGTTTAGCTTTTCTTTGATATCATTGACCATTTCCTGACTGGCAATAGGTCCGTTATATAGCCAGCTAGATTCAGGGCCGAATTGCAGTACGTGATCGTCCTTCACTGCTTTGAGATTTTTCCAGCTTGGTTCATTGAACATAGCAGCATCTTTATCACTGTTCACAAGAATGATGTAATCAGCATCTAATTCAGCTAGTTTTTCCGAAGAAACAGCAGACCAGTCAGAAGTGGCTTCTTTGGACACTTCTTCTACTAAATCAGGCACACCAAATTTTAGATCGTCATATACGATTCTACCGCTTGACCGATTTTTGCTGACCATGAAGGCGGAGTTATTGGTCACCCATAACACTGCAGCTGTCTTGTTCTCAATTTTATCTGCTAATTCTTCGCGAGTGCTCTTGACGGATTTTTGATAATCGGAAATGACTTTTTCCGCTTCTTTTTCTTTTGCTAAAGCCTTGCCGACATCTTTTAGTTGTTCTTCCCATGTGACGTCTGTTCCGTTTTTTACGACATAAGTTGGCGCGATTTTACTATATTGCTCGTATTTCCCACCTTCGACAGTAGCGGAAGAAGAAATCAACAGCAAGTCAGGTTCGAAGCTTAATACTTTCTCGTAAGGAAGATCATAAGAAATAGTTGGAACATCTTTCAAATCATCTTGCAGATAATCTTGGATAGAACCACTGCCCACTGTCCATTGGGCGATAGGTTTTTCTCCTAGGGAAATCAGATAGTCTTCTAAGTAACTGCCGATGATCCGTTTAGGTGCGTTTGGAATGTCGACTTTATGTCCAAGCGTATCTGTGACTGTATGCGTGCTGGTGGATGAAGTCGTCGAATTGGTAGGTGTAGCTGTTTCTTTATCTGAAGAAGGGGAGCAAGCGCTCAATACTCCAGCCAACAGCAATATGCTAGATAATGTGAATACTTTTGTTTTTAAGTTCATTTCTTTCCTCCTGACATAATTGAGAATCTTTCTCATTGGTTATTATTCCTGATATTTCGAATGCTGTCAACCGCTTCATTTAGCTATAGCTATGAAAGTAGCGCTTGACGAAATAGTGAAACAGCGTCATAATTGAGAATGATTTTCAGCGAAAGGATGGGTGAAATGACGAGACTAAGGGCAGCTGATATTGCAGCCGGCTACGAAAATAAAAAAATTATTGAAAACATGTCTGTTACGATTCCTGAAGGGAAAATCACGAGCTTGATTGGACCAAACGGAAGTGGAAAATCTACTTTATTGAAAAGCTTTACCCGCATAATACCTGTGAAATCAGGAAAGATCATTGTCAATGATTCTGATATATCTACATACAGTTCAAAAGAACTTGCAAAAAAAATTGCTTTATTAGCACAAACTAGTGAACATCCTATAGGTATGACAGTAGAAGAAGTAGTATCTTACGGACGATATCCCTATCAAAAACTGTTTAGCGGTATGGATGCACAAGATCATGAAGCAATCGAGTGGGCTTTGGATGCAACAGGTTTGTCTGGATATCGCACGCGAGATATCGCAACGTTGTCTGGTGGACAAACCCAGCGTGTCTGGATTGCTATGGCACTTGCTCAGGAAACAGATATCTTGATCTTGGACGAGCCGACGACGTTTTTAGATCCGTCACACCAATTAGAGATCCTACAGTTATTGACTCAAATCAATCAAATAAAACAAACAACGATCTTGATGTCGATCCATGACATTAATCTTGCTTCACGTTTTTCTGATTATTTACTAGGAATGAAAAACGGTGAATTGATCACGGAAGGTACACCTGAAGAAGTGATCACAAAAGAGTGTATGAAAAAAATTTTTGAGATTGATGCAACGATCGTCACACTACCAAAAACGAATAAACCAGTTTTTCTAACGTATGATCTGTTGCCAAAAGAGCAGGAGGATCAACTATGAAGGCTAGGAAAAAAAACAAACTCTTGCTTTTGATCTGTTTTGTTCTTTTGATCATTTTTTTTATTGCTCTTTCAAATGGCGCAGCGAGTGTGGGAAAAATAGCCTTTTGGCAGGCGTTGGTTGATTTTGATGGATCAAAACAAAGTCATCAAATCATAAGAAACATTCATTTGCCTCGGGTTGCAGGGGCATTTCTCGTAGGGAGTTGTTTTGCATTGAGCGGTGCATTGATGCAAGGAGTGACAAGAAATCCTTTAGCAGATTCAGGTTTACTAGGAATCAACGCTGGTGCTTCGTTGGCAATGGCTCTTAGTTTTGCTTTTTGGCCCAAAGCTTCTGGCTTTTCTGTGTTTCTGGTGTCATTGGCAGGTTCTTTTGCTGTGACTTTACTCGTATTTGGCTTTTTGCAGTTTTCGAAAATGGGCATGAATCCTTTATAGCTGATTTTAGCTGGCGTAGCTATTAGTTCTTTTTTTACTGCAATCAGTCAAGCACTTACCCAATTTTTTAATCTACAGCAGGATCTTGCTTTTTGGTTTGTAGGTGGAGCTGCCAATATCACATGGAAACAATTAACAGTGTTGTTCCCTGTATATGTGCTTGCTGTCTTGGTTTCTTTTTCATTAGGAAAAGCGATATCCTTGATTAGTTTGAGTGAAACCCATGCATTAGCTCTTGGAGGTCATCCTAAACGAACACGGTTGATTGTTTTCTGTCTAGTTGCAGTGTTAGCAGCCATTGCCGTTTCGTTAGTCGGACCTGTTTCATTTATTGGGCTGTTGGTTCCGCCGATTGTTCGCGGAATGGTTGGGACAGACTATCGTTATGTCCTACCTGTCTCTTTTTTAGTTGGAGGCGGACTGGTCATGTTGGCGGATTTTGCAGCAAGGATGATCAATCCACCTTTTGAGACACCTTTTGGATTAGTCATCGCATTGATTGGCGTTCCGTTTTTACTGATACAAGTAAGGAGGGAACAACGGTGAAAAGAATATATTGGACGTTGTATTTCTTGCTTTTTCTACTTATCGTCTTGTCTGTAGGTAGTTTGATGATTGGTACGCCTTTTATTTATCTTGATCAGCTTTTTGACACGTTCATAGGGAAAGGCTCCTCTTCTTTGGCGCTGATTGTTGGAGAGTTTCGAGTTCCTCGATTACTGATCAGTTTATTAGCAGGTGCTTGTCTTGGCGTTTCTGGTTATATCCTGCAAGGAGTGACGAGAAATGAATTGGCAGATTCTAGCATATTGGGGATCAATGCGGGAGCTGGATTTCTAGTGATGCTTTATTTAGGTTTCTTTTCACAATATTCTCTGCCGTTTCTGTTGCTAGTCGTAGCCTTTATAGGTGGTATTCTCGCTGCTTGCTGTGTCTATCTTGCGGCCTATGATCGAAATGGATTTTTAGGGATGAATCGTATCTTATTGTCTGGTATTGCCGTTAATGCGGGTCTTTCTGCATTAACGTTGTTGTGCACCATCCAATTGTCAAAGGAAAATTATGGATTTGTCAATGCATGGTTGGCGGGATCGATTTGGGGTGCGAGCTGGTCCTATGTTTGGGCGCTTCTTCCATGGGCGATTATCTTGATTCCGCTAGGAGGATTTTATGCGCAGCGGATTGGCTTGCTATCATTTGGTCAAGAACGCGCGCAAGGATTAGGGCTAAATGTGGCTAAAAGTCAAAAAATCCTTTTGTTGTTAGCTGTTGCTTTAGCAAGCGGTAGCGTAGCGGTGACAGGGAGTTTATCCTTTGTAGGACTACTGGCTCCTCATGCTGCGAAGCTAGTCGTACGTAAAGAAAATCACTGGACCTTTATTCTAAGCAGTTTGTTTGGTTCCGTTTTTGTACTTAGCGCAGATATTGTTGCACGAGTGATTCTGCCAAGTGGGGAAATACCGACAGGGATTTTGATCGCCTTTTTTGGTGCGCCATATTTTCTGTATGTATTGTTTATCAGACAAAAACACGCGCTGAGCAGTTGAAGTTCATTAAAAGGCAAGAAGGCCGATCATTGTTAGGTCTTCTTTTTCTTTTATTTATACATTTATTTGAAAGTTCGATTGCTATTTTTCTTTTTTTCCTATACCATTTTATGAGAGAAGGAAGGGTGATTTTTTGGAGCAAATGAAAGAAAAATTACGCCGACAAGGAATCGAAAAGCTGAAAAATCTGGCCAAAAGCGGTAAGAAAAAGGACAAAGAACAGCGAATCTATGAACAGCTATTCGCAAGCGAGTACTGGAAGTCGGCACAAGTGATAGGGACGACTTTGTCAAATGAATTTGAGCTGGATACACAGCCGATTATCCAACGGGCGAAAAAAGAACAAAAGAAGATAGTTGTTCCTAAAACTTTACCAAAACGTCAGATGGCGTTTTATGAAATGGATGAACACACCGTTTTTGAACGTTCGAGTTTTGGCGTTCTCGAGCCACAATCAGAGAAGCTTTATTTGCCGGAAATGATCGACCTCCTCATTGTACCAGGGATTATCTACAATAGAGCCGGTTATCGAATTGGTTTTGGCGGTGGTTATTACGACCGGTATTTAAAAAATTTCCATCGAAAAACATGCAGCCTCGTTTTTCGAGAACAATTGAATGAACAATGGCAACCGGAAAGTTTTGATCAGAAGATCCAACAATTATTTATTGACTAAAATGAAATGGGAGGTTTTCATGAATTATCAACAGCAAATAAAAATGCGTGCATGGTTGAGGCGACCGTTATGGACCTATGCTTTTTTGGGGATACAGACAATAGTCTTCATTATAATGGAGTTGTTTCCGCGTCTTGAAATTCCTTATTATACTGGAATGTATGGTCCTTATCTTGTTCACTTCAATGAATGGTGGCGCTTAGTGACACCAATCTTCATCCATTTTGGAGTGATGCATTTCGTCATGAACTCACTGATATTGTATTTTATGGGGCAACAAATCGAGGCAATATACGGTCACTGGCGTTTTTTCCTGATCTATATGTTCAGCGGGATAATGGGAAATACAGCAAGTTTTGCTTTCAACGAAGCGAATGTTTTGTCTGGTGGTGCAAGCACTTCGATATTCGGATTGTTTGGTGCGTTGTTTATTTTAGGATTTCATTTTAAATATAATACGGCGATCCAACAACTAGTCAGACATTTTCTTTTATTTATTGCGATGACATTTGTTTTTGGTCTTCTTGACACCTCTGTAGATGTTTGGGGACATGTCGGCGGACTGGTGGGCGGTTTAGTATTAGGGAACATTTTAGGGCTACCGAAACAGCAGACAAGCTATTCGATACACCAGAAGATTCTTTCTACACTAGTTTTTGTATTTCTTTTTGTAATATGTATTTTACTGGGTTTAAAAAAATATGGTTTACTTGTATAATATGAAGGAAGTGCTTAAAGATGGAGAGCTTATATGATGTACAGCAGCTGTTCAAAAAATTTGGCATCTTTATCTATGTGGGTGCACGCATCTATGATATTGAATTGATGACTATTGAATTGCGGAATCTGTATGATAGCCGTTTGATCGATCATGATACATACATGACAGCGTGGCGCATATTAAAAAGAGAGCACCGAATTGAAGAAAGCCGAAAGAAAGGAAATTTGTAATGGACAAGAAAATTATTGGGATTGATTTAGGTGGAACAACAGCAAAATTTGCAATTTTAACACCAGAAGGAGAGATTCAACAAAAATGGAGCATCGATACCAATATTTTGGATGATGGCAAACATATCGTTCCTGAAATCATCGAATCAATCAACCATCGATTGAATTTATATAATATGAAAGCCGAAGACTTTATTGGAATCGGTATGGGTACTCCAGGAAGCGTGGACAGTGACGCTGGAACAGTTATTGGTGCATATAACTTGAACTGGACAGAAGTACAATTTGTAAAAAAACTGATTGAAGCAGGGACAGGAATCAAATTCGCTATCGATAATGATGCGAATGTGGCTGCTTTAGGTGAACGATGGAAAGGTGCTGGAGAAAACGATCCAGACGTTGTATTCGTTACTCTAGGAACAGGTGTTGGCGGTGGTATCGTTGCTGGCGGGAATTTGATCCATGGCGTGAGCGGAGCAGGCGGAGAGATCGGCCATATCACTGTGGATCCTGAAGGGTTCGAATGTACTTGCGGTAAACGCGGATGTTTAGAAACTGTATCTAGCGCTACTGGTGTGGTACGTCTAGGTCGTTACCTGGCAGAAGAATACGCAGGAGATTCAAAACTGAAAGCAATGTTAGATAACGGTGAAGAAGTAACAAGTAAAGATATCTTTGAAATGGCTCAAGAAGACGATCCGTTTGCATTGATGGTTGTTGATCGCGTATGCTTCTATTTAGGCTTAGCTTGCGCAAACTTGGGGAATACATTGAATCCGTCAAGTATTGTGTTAGGCGGCGGAGTATCGGCAGCAGGAGAATTTTTACGCAGCCGTGTAGAGAAATATTTTAAAGAATTCACTTTCCCACAAGTAAGAGAATCAACAAAAATCAAATTAGCAGAGCTTGGAAATGAAGCTGGTGTCATTGGCGCTGCCTCATTAGCCTTGAAATTTGCTTAAAAAAACGGAGGCATTACATGGTTTTATGGGTAATTAATATCATTTTGCTATTGATTGTGCTTGCAATCATCTTTTGGGAAGTCTATCTACGAGTAATGGCCAAGCGTTCAGCAACGACTTTGACAGAAGAAGAGTTTCGAGAAGGAATGAGAAAAGCACAAGTAATCGATGTTCGCGAAAAAGATGTGTTTGATGCAGGGCATATCTTAGGTGCAAGAAACATCCCTTACACTGTTTTGAAAGATTCACTAGGATCGATTCGAAAAGACCAACCTGTCTATATCTATGATCAAAAGAAAAGCTTGAGTATCCGCACGGCAAATAAATTACGTAAAGCAGGTTATAAAGAGATTTATTTGCTTAAGGGTGGATATGACGGCTGGTCTGGAAAAATCAAAAGCAAAAAAGTATAAAGCATATATTTTTATGACAGCTTTGGAAAAACTAGATCAATAATCAGGTATTGACTAAGAAAAAATGAACGACACGAGGGATAGTTGTGTCGTTCATTTTTTATTTTGTGCTATTATCTACATATAAAATATAAAAGAAAAAAGGCAGAAAGAAGGAAACAACTATGATCAAATTAAAGCGTGTTTACCTTGATGCTGAAGAAGAGGATGGCTTTCGGATACTCGTGGATAGGCTCTGGCCACGAGGGATTTCAAAAGAAAAAGCACACTTAGATCTATGGTTGAAAGAAATTGCGCCTAGTAATGAAGCACGCAAAGCTTTTGACCACGTACCAGAACGTTTTGCTTCATTTGCAAAGAAATATCAGCAAGAATTGTCTTTTGAAGAAGAAAAGACGCGAGCTGTTTCCGAACTCACCCAACTTATGAAAGAACATCCAGTCATTACTTTCGTTTATGGTGCAAAAAACGAGCACCAGAACCATGCCGTTGTGTTAAAAGAATTTATCGAAAAGGAGGTGTACAAATGAAAATAGGGATCATTGGCGCCGGACCTAGAGGATTAAGTGTAGCAGAAAGGATTCTCCATAATAATCAGGGCAGACATTCTCTTGAACTTATTCTTTTTGATCCAGAAGGTCCAGGCGGTCGAGTTTGGCGGTTGAATCAGCCGCCAGAATTATTAATGAATTCTGTTTCTCAACAAGTGACGCTTTTTACAGACGAAACGTTGTCCAGTGGGGGAACGGTAATGCCGGGACCTAATTTGTTTCAATGGAGTAAAGGACCTGCTACAGATTATATCGAACAGACGGTAACCAAAAATAAGCAACTATTTATAGAAGAAATTAACCGTCTGGAAAAAGATCAGCAATCTACTCGTTGCCTATACGGACTTTATCAACGCTGGTTTTTCTCAAAGTTGCAAGAAGAATTTCCAGCTTCTACTCAGCTTGTCTATTCTTTAGTGAAAAAGGTCAGCAAAGAAACAGACGGTTTCCTATTACAGACAGATCAGCAAAGCTATCCTGTCGATCAGCTCATTTTAGCGAGTGGTCATTGGGAAAATGATCAGACAGAAGAGGAAAGAGCCTGGGTAGACTATGCAAAGAAAAATGATTTACTGTATCAGCTTCCTTCTAATCCTGCAGATGTCGATCTTTCAAAGATACCGTCAAAAGAAAATGTCTTTCTAAGAGGGCTTGGTTTAAGCTTTTTTGATTATGTCGGATTGTTTACGGTATCAAGAGGAGGGCGCTTCGAAAACAAAAAGGGAAAACTGGTCTATCATCCATCTGGCAAGGAACCGATTGTATACAGCGGGTCAAGAAGAGGTCTGCCTTACTATCCTCGAGGGAGAAATCAAAAGCAAGGCGGAGCAATGGCATGGCCACGGCTACTTACAAAAGAGAACCTTGAGCAATGGCATCGATCGGGACTTTTGACTGGCGAAACATTTTTTGACTATCTGAAAAAAGACGCTGAGTTGTTTTATTACAAGAAAATCATCGAAGAACATCACTTGCCGATTTCAAGGAAAACTTTTGAGCATGATTTTCTTTCCCTCTCTTCAGAAGAGTGTCTTGGAAAGTATCCAGCATTACTTCCTTACAAATGGTCTTGGTCGTGGCTAGAAACTCCTCTTACCTATCAGGATGAGTCCTTTGCAGAAGCTAGCCGAGCATTTATTGAAGGGCAGATAAAAGAAGCGGAAAAAGGCAATTGCACAGGGGCATTGACTTCGACATTTGATGCATTGAAAGACTGGCGTGATCCAATCCGGCAGGCTATTGAATGGCACGTTTTTTCGGCTAAGGAATACAAAGAAATACTGTGGGGATGGTTTACTCATTTAAACAGCTTTTTAACGATTGGTCCGCCAGTTATTCGGACGAAAGAGTTAGCAGCACTGATAGATGCAGGTATTTTTCATTTGATCGAACCGCCACTTGATATTCAGCAAAAGCAAAACCGTTATGTTATTTCTCTACAAGATAAAGAAATCAGCAGTCGCTATTTGATCGAAGCTCGTTTGCCACAAACAAGCTTTTCTCGTTCAAGTAATCCTGTCATAAAAAATTTGAAGGAAAATAAACTTGTTCGCCCTTTTTCGTTTTCAGATAATACAGGAAGTTATCATTCAGAAGCTATAGATGTTGAGCGAGGTACGAATCGCGTGATTGATGCTTCCGGGAAAATCCAGTCTGGCTTTTATTGCTATGGAATACCAGTTGAAGGTGTGGATTGGTTAACTGCAGCAGCAGCTAGACCTTATACAGATCCATGGAATTTGAGACAAGCAGATAAAATAGCACAACTTATATTGACTGACAAATAAAAATACGCATGATGACTTATCTGTTCTTTCACAAGTCTTCATGCGTATTTTTTAAATAATTATTAACGAGAAACGCGTTTGCGCATTGCTTTTTTACGATTTTCTTCAATCATTGCTTCTTTTTCGTCAATCGGATCGATCACTGTTTTTTTCACAGAAGCGACCAAACCAGCAACGGCAGCGGCTGTTGCCAAGCTACCTACTAATATTCCAGATACAAATTTTTTCATTGAATCCACCTCATTTATTATTTGTTATATCTATTATGGAACAAAAGAGAAAAAAAGGCTAGTTTTACGTTTGTTTGTAAACCTTTGCAAAAAATCCTTGAAAATGTTTACTAAATGTTTTATTATAAATTTACCAGATAAATTTACGAAATTTTACTTTCTTCTTTTCTACCATAAAGTAGACTTCGTTTTTTTAATTATATAGAATCAACAAACACAATTTCACTAATCAAAGGAGTGTTTTTTATGACAATTTTAGTACTAGGCGGAGCCGGCTATATCGGTTCGCACGCTGTAGACCAGCTAGTTCAAAAGGGGTATCAAGTCGCTGTGGTAGATAATTTACTCACAGGTCACAAACAAGCAGTACATCCAGATGCTCATTTTTATGAAGGAGATATTCGGGATAAAGAATTTCTACGTTCCGTATTTGAAAAGGAACCGATTGAAGGAGTAATCCATTTTGCTGCAAGCTCTTTAGTAGGAGAATCTGTCGAAAAACCATTGATGTATTTCAACAACAACGTATACGGTATGCAAATCTTACTTGAAGTCATGCACGAGTTCAACGTCAATAAAATCGTATTCTCTTCTACTGCAGCAACTTATGGAGAGCCGAAAGAGTCTCCAATCACGGAAAATACACCAACTAATCCTAAAAATCCGTATGGTGAAAGCAAATTGATGATGGAAAAAATGATGAAGTGGTGTGACCAAGCGTATGGCATGCGTTATGTCGCTTTGCGCTACTTCAATGTAGCCGGAGCAAAAGCAGATGCATCTATCGGAGAAGATCATACACCAGAAACGCATCTTGTCCCAATCATTTTACAAGTAGCTCTTGGTCAAAGAAAAGCATTGGCTGTTTATGGAGACGATTACGATACACCAGACGGAACATGTATTAGAGATTATGTTCAAGTAGAAGACTTGATTGCCGCACATATTTTAGCTTTGGAATACTTGAAAGAAGGAAACGAAAGCAACTTCTTCAATTTAGGCAGTAATAAAGGGTACTCGGTCAAGGAAATGTTAGAAGCAGCGAGAGAAGTGACAGGGAAAGAAATCCCGGCAGAAATAGCACCAAGAAGAGCTGGAGATCCTAGCCGATTAGTCGCTTCAAGTGAAAAAGCGAGAGAGATTCTGGGCTGGAAACCTGAATACACAGATATCAAAGAAATTATCAAAACAGCATGGGATTGGCATGTCAGCCATCCAAATGGTTATGAAGAATAGGGGAATGAGATATGTCAATCAGTCAAACGATTTGTGATTTTGCCACACTTGCGATCGAAGCTGGCGGATGGATGGAAATGGACCGCTTATATTTACAGAATCGTCTTTTAGGGATGGTAGGAGAAGACGCTCTAGAAAGCGTCGAAGTAAGACCAGTTAAGGAAGAATCAGTAGACTTATTGGATCAGCTTGTCGCTAAGGCAAGAGAAAATGGTGTTCTTTCAGAATTACCAGCAGAACAAGAGATTTTTGAAGCACAATTGATGGATTTTCTTACACCGCCGCCTTCCGTTGTCAATGCATTCTTTGCACAGCATTATTCGAAAAGTCCAGAGGAAGCAACTGATTATTTCTTTGATTTAAGTAAGAAAAATGATTACATCAAAACAAGAGCCATCGCTAAAAATATCAAATTTCTAGCAGAGTCAGCATATGGTGAATTGGAAATCACGATCAATTTATCTAAACCAGAAAAAGATCCAAAACAAATTGCGGCAGAACGTGAGGCAGCCAAAGTAGATTATCCTACATGTATGCTGTGTATGGAAAATGAAGGATATAGAGGACGCTTGAATTATCCAGCCCGCACCAATCATCGAATCATTCGAATGAATCTAGATGGTGAAAGCTGGGGATTCCAATATTCTCCTTATGCTTATTACAATGAGCATTCGATCATTTTATCAGAGCAGCACCGTCCAATGAAAATTTCAAAGGAAACATTTGTTAGACTGCTTCGGATTACTGAAGTCTTGCCTCATTACTTTGTTGGTTCAAATGCTGACTTGCCGATTGTTGGAGGATCGATTCTTTCTCATGATCATTATCAGGCAGGACGTCATGAATTTCCTATGGCAAAAGCACCAATAGAAAAACTCATCAAATTAGCAGATTATCCGCAAGTCATCGCAGGAGTTGTGAAATGGCCGATGTCTGTGATCCGTTTGCAATCAACAGATAAAGAGTTGCTGATTGAAGCAGCTAATTCAGTGTTGGAAAAGTGGAAAGGATATTCGGATGAAACTGTAGAAATCCGGGCTTTTTCAGCAGATGGTACACCACACCACACGATTACGCCAATTGCACGAAGAAGGGACAATTACTTTGAGCTGGATCTTGTCCTTCGAGACAATAATGTTTCAGATGAGCATCCTGATGGTATTTTTCATCCGCATAAAGATGTCCAACATATCAAGAAAGAGAACATTGGATTGATCGAAGTAATGGGACTTGCTGTTTTACCACCTCGTTTGAAACCGGAACTAGCAGAAGTAGAGCGGTTCTTATTGGGAGAAGAGAACCAGATGGCTGAATATCATCGTCCATGGGCAGAACAGTTGAAAAAAGAGCATCCTGATTTGACGAAAGACGCGGTCACTGATGTTGTACAAAAAGCTGTAGGTCAGGTTTTTGCTCGTGTCCTAGAAGATGCTGGAGTGTTCAAGCGAGATGAAAAAGGACAAGCAGCGTTTGAGCGGTTTACTGCGATTTTATAAACGGAAAAAAAGGAGGAGAGACAAATGGCAACAATTAAAGACATTGCTCAGTTGGCAGGAGTTTCTCCTGCTACTGTTTCAAGAGTGCTCAACTACGATCCTGAACTTTCCGTCGGCTTAGCCACAAAGCAAAAAATTTTTGAAGCAGCGGAACGCTTGAATTATACGAAGCACCGCAAAAATGCAGCAAATGCTAAGCAAACCCTTCGTCTGATCCAATGGTACGACGATACAGAAGAACTTGAAGATCTTTATTATTTGTCTATTCGTTTAGGAATCGAAAAAAAGGCAGAAGAAGCAAACGTTACTTTGTTGAAAGAAACGTGGGATTCCATTAGTGAGCTTCCAGCGGATGGAACGATCGCATTAGGGAAATTCGATGAAGCTCAGCTGTTGGATTTGAAACAATCCCAACAAGCCTTGCTTCTGGTAGATTCTGATGGCACTTCTCAAGGAATCGATTCTATAGTTGTCGATTTTAAGTCGAGTGTTCAAAAAGTCATTGAGCACTTTGTTTCCCAGAATGCACAACATATCGCTATGCTTGCTGGAACAGAATATACAAAGAAAAACCATCAGCGACTAAGGGATCCTAGAATCATGGCATTCCAACAAGTTTTAGCAGAAAAAGGCTACGACGAAGGTTCAATTATCGAAGCAGATTTTTCTGTCGAGTCAGGTTATCAAGCGGTTAAAAAATATTTAAAAACAAACGAGCAGATTCCTGACGCACTTTTTGCGGCTAATGATGCATTAGCGATTGGCGCGCTGAAAGCGATTCAAGAAACAGGTTTAGCGGTGCCAGAAGATATTTCCGTGATGGGTTTCAACGATGTCAGTGTAGCGAAATATGTGACACCCTCTCTTTCTACTGTGAAAGTTTATACGGAATGGATGGGAGAGCTAGCAGTGGAGACGATCCTTCAACTAAGTAATTCCAAAGCACCAGTTTCAAGAAAAATCATTGTGGAAACAGAGTTGATTGTTCGAGAGTCGACGAAATAAAAAAAGAAAAAGTTGTGGTAAAGTGTCGTGATACCGCAACTTTTTTTGTGTATGTAAGGAAGAAACTAGATTTGCCGGTCAGCAGATAATCATGTATCATTGTACTAGTTTTGCCTTTGATATTTTCATCATTGGAATAAAAAAGTATGCTACAATGGAAGGCGAGAATGTTATAGCAGAAAGGATCAAATATATGATTACATTAGGAATAGATACTGCAAATCAAACTTTGGCGATCGGTGTGGTGGAAGATAAACAAATTCTTGGGCAAATACAGACAAATATCAAACGCAACCACAGTGTGACGCTGATACCTGCCATTGACCAATTGTTTGCAGATCTTCAAATGAGTCCCCAAGACATTGACCGAATCGCGGTTTCTGATGGTCCTGGTTCTTATACAGGACTTCGTATAGGTGTAACGACAGCGAAAACGATTGCTTATACACTAGATAAAGATCTAATAGGAGTATCTAGCCTGAAAGCCATCGCGGCTAATTGTGTCGGGGTGGATAAAATGATTGTGCCCATGTTTGATGCTCGAAGAAAAAATGTCTATGCTGGGGCATACCGCTGGAAAGAAAATAGATTAGAAACTGTACTTGAAGATGTACATATTGCTGCTTCTGATTTGTTTGCACAACTACAAGAGCTGAATGAAGCTATTTATTTCGTTGGGAGTGATTGTCATAAATTCATCTCTGAAATAAAAGAAATACTACCTGATGCGATGATTAATGCAGTTCCAGCATGGGATATCCCAAGTGGTGTGACTGTGGCTCAATTAGGTGCGTTGGATGAACCAGTTGCAGATAAACAAGCTTTTCTCCCTCGTTATTTAAAACGAGTAGAAGCTGAAGAGAAATGGTTAGAGACGCACACACCTGGAGACGAAAGCTATGTTGAAAAAATTTAAAGCATATGCTAGAAGCCTTTTTCAAGATAAAATGATCTATGCAGAAAAAACAATCGAACAAATCGATCGTCGCTATATACTAAGAGAATTGACTACAGAAGATATCAAAGAGCTGTTGGATGTCGAACGAGAAGTCTATAATGGCGAATTGCCATGGACCAAAAGTGCCTTTATGTCAGAATTGAAGTCACCACTTCCTCATCTATATTTAGGGATCTTTGATAATGGAAGAATGATCGGGTTTGTCGGTTCAAGGGCGTTCGGTTTAGATTGTCATATCACGAATATTGCTGTTCGACCGGCATATCAGCGTAAACGAATCGGTTCGCTGCTTATTGACGAAATCGAGAACTTTGCTATAATGAATCGCTGTGAGACGATGTCATTGGAAGTACGCATGAGTAATCAGGATGCGCAAAGACTTTATCGGAAATTAGGGTTTCAAGCAACGACGATCAAAAAAAGATATTACACTGAAACAAAAGAAGATGCGTTGGATATGATAAAAATTTTAGAAAATGAGTGAGATTAGTTGATTTGCAGAAAAAAAGATTTTGATGAAGCATATTTGGCAGAATGCGTATGGGCAATTAGCGAAAATGCTTATCCATATGGCTCACCTTGGACGAAGATGCAGTTTTTGACAGATATCCAACAGCCCCACACAGATTATCTTCTTTTAGTTGAAGATAATCAGATCTGTGGTTTTGTCGGGTATTCGAAAGTAATGGATGAAGTCGAAATCACGAATATCGCTGTTGCAGTTTCAGAACAAGGAAAAGGCTATGCACGGCATTTACTACATCTGCTGATTGCGGAACAAATAAAAGATTCGCTGCATGTTTTTTTAGAAGTACGTCTGTCTAATGAAGCAGCAAGAAAACTTTATGAATCAGAAAAGTTCCGTATATTAGGTAAACGGAAATCATATTATCGCAATCCGACAGAAGATGCGATCATTATGAGCAGAAAGTTAAAAACGGAGACGATGAAATGAATGAAGAATTGATTCTGGCAATTGAATCAAGTTGTGATGAAACGAGTGTAGCGGTCGTTAGAAATGGAACAGAGATCTTATCTAACATCGTTGCTTCCCAAATAAACAGTCATAAACGTTTTGGCGGAGTGGTGCCTGAAGTAGCTAGCCGCCATCATGTAGAACAAATAACCTTATGCTTGGAAGATGCACTGGTAGAAGCTGGTGTATCGGCAGAAGATTTATCGGCAGTCGCTGTCACTTATGGGCCTGGACTCGTCGGCTCTTTGTTGATTGGTATTTCTGCCGCTAAGGCTTTTGCTTGGGCACACCAATTGCCGCTGATTCCTGTGAACCATATGGCAGGTCATATTTATGCCGCACGTCTGGTCAAACCATTCCAGTTTCCATTGATGGCACTTCTTGTTAGCGGAGGACATACAGAATTAGTCTATATGCAAGAAGATGGATCATATGAAATCATTGGGGAGACAAGAGACGATGCAGCAGGAGAAGCTTATGACAAAGTTGGAAGAGTATTAGGTCTTTCTTATCCAAGCGGAAAAGAAATCGATCAGCTAGCTCATCAAGGAAAAGATAATTATCATTTTCCACGAGCGATGATCCATGAAGATAATTATGATTTCAGTTTTAGTGGATTAAAAAGTGCATTTATCAATTTGGTGCATAATGCACAACAGCGTGGAGAAGATTTAGACAAAAATGATTTAGCAGCTAGCTTTCAAGCAAGTGTGATCGATGTATTGATTACTAAAACACTTCGAGCTTGTCAAAATTATCCAGTCAAGCAACTGGTTGTAGCTGGAGGTGTAGCGGCCAATCAAGGGTTGCGTGAAGGATTGCAAGCTGCTCTGTCAACTAAACTCCCTGAAGTAGAATTAGTGATTCCGCCTCTGAGACTTTGTGGAGATAATGCTGCAATGATTGGAGCAGCAGCACATGTGGAAATGCAAAAAAGAAATTTTGCCAGCTATCAGTTGAATGCTGATCCAAGCTTGGTTTTATCTGAATAAATGAAAGAGAGTGTGGAAAAGCTGCCCTGCATCAAGTTATAAGAACAGCAAAGAAAAAACAGCTTCACATGTTTTTGACTTGGTTGAACTTATTACCGTAGATGCAAGCTTTTGAACACTATTTATTGTAATAAGGGTTGTGACAGATTTTTGTCACAACCCTATTTTTTGCCTATTTTTAATTGAATGTGTTATTTAAATTTATGAGATAACTTGTTTTAAAAATGTTTTATGCTGATATCTGTAATAAAAAATAGTTATTATATAAATTGTGTTCGTTTTTTTCCTGTGCTATGATTAATTCAATAAATCATAGGATTTATTCGTGTACATAGAAAGTCTGAATATAAAATGAAAAAAGAAAGTAGAGAGAATATGAAGAAAAAGAAAATAGCTGCCTCTCCGGTTCCTTTAGTTGCACTAGCTGATCAATCGATTACTGCCGAGAAATATCGAACGATCCGGTCCAATATCCAGTTTGCAGCGATTGATCGTGAATTGAATACATTGGTCATCACTTCTTCCGGCCCAGATGAAGGGAAATCTATTACTGCCGCTAATCTAGCAGTAGTTTTTGCAAATAGTGGAAAACAGGTCTTACTTGTAGATGCCGATTTGAGGAAACCAACTGTAGCATTGTCTTTTCAATTGCCGCATAATGAAGGATTGAGTAATTTACTTAGTGAGCGTGAACGGATAGCGGACGATTACATAACTGAAACACATATAGAAAATCTTTGGATCTTGCCCAGTGGTCCAAAGCCGCCCAATCCTTCGGAAGTTTTAGGGACGAAAAGAATGGAAGAGATAATAGAGGAACTGATACTTGACTTTGATCTGGTCATCTTTGATATGCCTCCGGTAGCGACTGTAACGGATGCTCAAATCCTTGCAGCAAAAACGGATGGAACGCTACTTGTTGTCAGAGAAAGAAAGACAAAGAAACAAGAGTTGTTAAAAGCGAAAGAACTGTTGCAGATTGCAAAAGCAAATATATTAGGTGTAGTTTACAATGGAACAAAAAAAGAGAGTGATCTCACTTATTATTACCAATCATTTGAATAGACGAAACAAAAAGAAACAGCGCCCCCGATAAATATCAGGATCGCTGTTTCTTTTTGTCGCGTTATTCTCTCAAAGCTGGAGTAGTAGCGGTCTTACAGAAAGTAAAATGCTTTTTGTGATAATCTAACAGTCCTGAATCACGTAGTTGTTTGATTACTTGTCCAGCAGTTTCACGTGTCGTACCGCTATTCACTGCTAATTCTTTTAAGGTAATTGGATAAGGAATGGTGATATGGCCGTCTTCTGTTGGTACGCCAAGTTCTTCTTTCAAAATGAATAGATTTTGTTTCACTCGATCAAAAGCACTGGAGGTTAATCCAATTTGGATACGTAACTCATGTATTTCGACTACTTTAGAAATTTTTTGGATCATATAGATCAGTTGTTCAGGATTTTTTCGTGCTAATTTTTCATAGTAGGAAACAGGAAGATAGAAAGTTTCGATATCAGTCATCGCTTGAGCTGTATAAGTGTAGGTCTCTTCTCCAAACATTCCTGACATAGGAAAAAGGTTATTGGTAGTCACGTAATCATAATAATAATAGGTGGCACTTTCATCGTAACGTTCTAAACGAACAAGTCCTTTGGTCAAGATATATAACCGTTGTCTAGGATCTCCATCATCAAAAAGGATTTGTCCTTTCTTATAGGAACGAAGAACAGTATGTTCCTTGATCTGTTGGAACTCTTCATCCGAGAAATGTTCAAAATCAGGTTGATATCTGAGTTTTGAAAAGTGAAAATCGATTTTATTAACACGCATTAAAAAGTCCTCTCCTTATTGTTCACTATAGTTATTGTTACTTTTTTTAAAGAATTTGTAAAGTTTTAACACATCTGGATTAAACATAAGTTTTAATACTTTACAAATAAAATTTGTTATTATGTAAAAAATATACATCTACACTGAATAATTTATTTTGAAGATAAGTATTTGTGTATAAAAAACAATAATAATACATATAGCAAACGCTAACAATGTTAGTATAGTTTATTTTTTTGATTTATTCAAAAAAATTTTTTAGATGAATAAATATTTTTTTGGAAGTGTATACAGAATAAAAAATGAATAAATTACGCTTAAAATTAGAAAAACGTTTAATTATTTAATTATCGAATATTAATGTGAGGGATGTCTCATTTTGAATGAGACAAAATTATGAAAGTGATTACAAAAGGAGGCTATCCTATACATGTAATCAAAAAGAAGGAGGCAACACAACATGGATAAACCTATTCACGTTTTCTCTGAAATAGGGAAATTAAAGACAGTTTTACTGAAACGGCCTGGACAAGAAGTGGAAAATTTGACACCAGATATCATGGATCGTCTGTTGTTCGATGATATTCCATATCTTCCGATTGCTCAAGAAGAGCATGACAACTTTGCAAAGACCTTGCAAAACGAAGGCGTCGAAACTCTTTACTTGGAAAAATTAGCAGCAGAAGCGATTGACGCAGGCAACGTCAAAGAACAATTCTTGAATAAAATGTTGGATGAATCTCATATCGCATCGAATGCAGTAAGAGATGGTCTTCATGAGTTCCTTCTATCAATGGAAACACAAGAAATGGTAGATAAAATCATGGCTGGGGTTCGTACAAAAGATATCGAAGTACGTTCTAGCAGCCTATATGATCTTTCAGCAGACGACGACTATCCATTTTACATGGACCCAATGCCAAACTTGTACTTTACACGCGACCCTTCCGCATCAATGGGAAATGGAATGACCGTCAATAAGATGACTTTTGAAGCACGTCGTCGTGAATCGATGTTTACAGAATATATTTTGAAACATCATCCAAGATTTGCCAATAAAGGGATCGAAGTATGGTTGGATCGTGAAAATCCAGATCATATCGAAGGTGGAGACGAATTAATCTTAAGCGACAAAGTAGTAGCAGTTGGGATTTCTCAACGAACAAATGCAAAAGCTTTAGAAAAATTAGCACGCCATCTATTCGCAAAAAATTCAGGATTTGAAAAAGTATTAGCAATCAAAATCCCGAACAACCGTGCAATGATGCATTTGGACACTGTATTCACAATGGTAGACCATGACAAATTCACTATCCATCCAGCAATCCAAAGTAAAGACGGCAAGATGGATGTCTTTACAATCGAACCAGATGGGGATGATATCAAGATCACTCATTCAGATAACTTACACGAAACGATGAAAGCTGCTCTTGGATTAGATGATCTTGTATTGATACCAACTGGTAATGGGGATGAGATCGTTGCCCCTAGAGAACAATGGAATGACGGATCCAATACATTGGCAATCGCTCCAGGTGTCGTAGTCACTTACAATCGGAATTACGTATCGAACGAATTGCTTCGTAGCTATGGTATCAAAGTGTTGGAAATCAATTCAAGTGAATTGTCACGAGGTCGTGGCGGTCCACGTTGTATGAGCCAACCACTTGTCCGTGAAGACTTGAAGTAGTTTATAACCTGACGACAGTCTTACTGTCAGCTGTCGTCAGGATTTCCTCTTTAATCTTAAATAAAAACAATCTAAAGGAGAATGTTTAATATGAAAGAATCAGTATTCCAAGGAAGAAGTTTATTAGCAGAAAAAGATTTTACAAAAGAAGAGTTACAATATTTGATCGATTTTTCAGAACACTTGAAAGACTTGAAAAAACGTGGGATCCCACATCACTATCTAGAAGGAAAAAATATCGCACTTTTATTTGAAAAAACATCTACACGTACTCGTTCTGCATTTACCACTGCAGCAATCGATCTAGGCGCACATCCTGAATACCTAGGTGCAAATGACATCCAATTAGGTAAAAAAGAATCAACAGAAGATACAGCTAAAGTGTTAGGTCGTATGTTTGACGGAATCGAATTCCGTGGATTCAGTCAAAAAATGGTAGAGGAACTAGCAGAATTCTCTGGCGTTCCAGTTTGGAATGGCTTGACTGACGAATGGCATCCAACACAAATGATCGCTGACTTTTTAACTATCCAAGAAAACTTTGGAACTGTAGAAGGTATCACTGTTGCATACTGTGGAGATGGTCGAAACAATATGGCTAACTCTTTATTAGTAACAGGTGCAATTTTGGGAGCAAACATGCGTATCGTTGCACCAAAAGAATTACAACCTGAAGAAGAAATCGTCAAAATGGCAGAAGGTTTTGCTGAAAAATCAGGGGCACAATTGATGATTACCGACGATGTTGATAAAGGTGTAGACGGAGCAGACGTGCTTTATTCTGATGTATGGGTATCAATGGGTGAAGAAGATAAATTTGAAGAACGGATCAAATTGTTGAAACCTTACCAAATCAATATGGAAATGGTAGAAAAAACACACAATACAGATCGTTTGATCTTCTTGCACTGCTTACCAGCTTTCCATGATACAAACACTGTTTACGGTGAACAAATGAAAGAACGCTTTGGCATCACTGAAATGGAAGTAACAGATGAAGTCTTCCGCAGCAAATATGCTCGTCAATTTGACCAAGCAGAAAATCGTATGCATTCAATCAAAGCAATCATGGCAGCAACATTAGGTAACTTGTTTATCCCTCGCGTTTAAGCATAACCACATTCATCTCACGAAAAAACGAGTCAGCATTGAGGGAAAATCACAAAACGCTGGCTCGTTTTGTTATCTAGAAAATTCAGGAGAACTGAAGAAAGGACGAATGAAATGGCCAAACGAAAAGTAGTTGTCGCTTTAGGAGGCAATGCCATCTTGTCTACGGATGCAAGTGCAAAAGCCCAACAAGAAGCGTTAATGGAAACAGCAAAGTATTTAGTGAAATTTATCGAACAAGGAGATGAACTAATCATCTCTCACGGAAATGGTCCGCAAGTCGGCAACCTATTGATTCAGCAGCAAGCTGCTGATTCTGAGAAAACACCAGCAATGCCTTTAGATACATGTGTCGCAATGACGGAAGGGTCAATCGGCTACTGGCTCCAAAACGCGATGGGTGAAGTACTGAAGGAAAAAGGAATCGATAAAGATGTAGTTTCTTTAGTCACTCAAGTTATTGTGGATGAAAATGATCCTTCCTTCAAAAATCCAAGTAAACCAGTCGGCCCATTCTACACGGAAGAAGAAGCGAAAGAACAAATGAATGCTGATTCTACTGTGACATTCAAAGAAGACGCTGGACGTGGATGGAGAAAAGTAGTCGCTTCCCCTAAACCAATCTCGATCAAAGAAGCACGTGTCATCGAAACGCTAGTCGAACAAGGAGTTATCACGGTGTCTGTCGGCGGTGGCGGGATTCCTGTTGTAGAAACAGCGACCGGATTAGAAGGGCGAGAAGCCGTGATCGATAAAGATTTTGCTTCAGAAAAATTAGCCGAAATCATCGACGCGGATTTGCTGATCGTTTTGACAGGTGTAGACAATGTGTATGTCAATTACCAAAAACCGGATCAAAAGAAACTAGAAACTGTTACTGTTTCAGAAATGAAACAATACATTGATGAAAAACAGTTCGCTCCAGGAAGCATGCTTCCGAAAGTAGAAGCAGCCATTGCATTTGTTGAAGCAAAACCGAACGCTAAGGCAATCATCACTTCTTTAGAAAACATTGAAAATCTTTTAGCTTCTGAAGAAGGAACGATTATCGTAGCTGATTAATTTGTTAAGTCTTTCGTATTTACGAAATGATTTATAACTATCCAGGTGGTATTTCTTCTCCTTTAGGCCATCTGGATTGTTTTTTTTATTAGAAACGACTAGCCTTTCGTTTTTTTTTCTGATATAATTCAAGAAAGTTTAATAAGATTAAGATTTGTTGAACAAGAGAGTACTTGTATCATTCTTGGCTAGCGAATTCGGAAGTGGTGGAAGCCGAATGAAGGAGATACAACGAAGCGCACTTGGAGAATTCTGTTTTAAACAGACGGTCGTCTACCGATATCAGATGGAGCTGGTCCTTTTTTTAGGACAATTGGAGTGGTACCGCGGGAAATCTCGTCTCTAATGATGGCATACTAAGTATGTCGTCATTAGAGATTTTTTTTGTTGAACAAATAAGAGAGTATTTTAGGAGGAATAAAGATGAATAATAAAGATCTTGTCGCAAAAGCCGTCTATGACGTTGTCAAAGACGATTTGACACTTGAACAAGTCGAACAATTACTAGAAAATCCAAAATCAGCCGAACACGGGGATGTGGCATTTCCAGCCTTTTCATTAGCAAAAGTTTACCGAAAAGCGCCACAGCAAATCGCTGCAGATTTAGCAGAAAAAATCGACTCTGCCAACTTTGAAAAAATCGAAGTGGTTGGACCTTACTTGAACTTTTTCATGAATAAAGAACTTATCAGCAAAAAAGTTTTGCAAACAGTAGTGAAAGAAAAAGAACATTATGGGGACAGCAATATCGGGAATCAAGGAACCGTACCGATCGATATGTCTTCTCCAAATATTGCAAAACCAATCTCAATGGGACATTTACGTTCGACAGTTATCGGTAATTCGATTGGCTTCATTATGGAAAAAATCGGATACCAGCCAATCCGCATCAATCATTTAGGTGACTGGGGCACGCAATTCGGAAAACTGATTGTTGCTTACAAAAAATGGGGTTCAGAAGAAGCGGTCAAAGCAGAGCCAATCAATGAACTGCTTCGTTTGTATGTCCAATTCCATGAAGTAGCTGAAACAGAACCGGAATTAAATGAAGAAGCTCGTGCTTGGTTCAAACGTCTAGAAGAAGGCGATGAAGAAGCTATCCAATTGTGGCAATGGTTCCGTGATGAATCGATGAAAGAATTCAACAAAATCTATGATCTACTGGAAGTACAGTTTGATTCATTGAACGGTGAAGCTTTTTATAATGACAAAATGGATGAAATCGTCGAACTTTTAGAAGAAAAACATTTGCTGAACGAAGATAAAGGTGCGGAGATCGTTGACCTTTCTGCTTACGACTTGAATCCAGCATTAATCAAGAAATCAGATGGCGCGACACTATACATCACACGTGACTTAGCTGCCGCATTGTATCGTAAACGTACCTATGACTTCAAACAATCTCTATATGTAGTAGGGAATGAACAAAGTTATCATTTCAAACAATTGAAAGCTGTCTTGAAGGAAATGGGCTTTGACTGGTCTGACGACATGCACCATATCCCATTTGGTTTGATCACACAAGGTGGTAAAAAATTATCAACTCGTAAAGGAAAAATCGTCTTACTAGAAGAAGTATTGAATGAAGCAATCCAATCTGCTAAAGAGCAGATCAGCGAGAAAAACCCTGATTTAGAAAACAAAGATGTTGTAGCTAAACAAGTAGGGGTTGGGGCAGTCATCTTCCATGATTTGAAAAACGATCGTCTCAATACATTTGACTTCAACTTAGAAGAAGTTGTTCGTTTTGAAGGAGAAACTGGACCTTATGTGCAATATACACATGCTCGTGCAGTCAGTCTGTTGGAAAAAGCAGGATTCGTCCCTTCAGAAACAGCAGACTATGCGTTGAATGACGATATCAGCTGGGAAGTAGTCAAATTGGTTCAAAAATATCCTGAAACAGTCTTATCCGCTGGGGAAAAATATGAACCTTCAGTGATTGCGAAACATGCAATCAAATTAGCACAGGCATTCAACAAATACTATGCTCATACGAAGATTTTAGCTGACGATGAACAAAAAGAAGCACGCTTAGCTTTAGTGTATGCAGTGACTGTATTATTGAAAGAAGATCTTCGTTTGCTAGGACTTCATGCCCCAGATAAGATGTAAGAAAAAAAGAATGTGAAATCAGTGTTCAGCTCCGAGTCACAAGGAACAATTTCAAAAAACAGCTTCTCATGTTTGTTGGATATTGTGACTTGTGACCGAGGAATTGGCAGGAGAACACCGTTTATTCGCAATAAGGGCTGTGACAATATTTTTGTCACAGCTCTTATTTTGTATAAAAGTCATTCTGGATTCTTGTCAGCGCACAAAATGTACTCTGTTAACTCCTTCAAGTTATTTACGCAAAGATCAGCACCAGCTTGTTGGAATCTAAGTGCAACAGACTGTTTTAAGCGATCTTTTTCCTCCATCTCTATTTGTTGGTATGCATCATATGAAAGTCCCATCAGCGAACTACCTTCAATCACACCTACTGTAAACACCCCAGCATTTTTCCCTTCTTGGATATCTGAGACCGTATCTCCGACTTTGATTACTTCATCAACCGACTTGTTTTTGAAATATTGTATGTTTTTATGAATCATATAAGGAAATGGTCGTCCATATCCTTCGACGTCTTCAGAAGTTGCCATGAAGTCTGGTGAATACCCTTCTTTTTTTGCGGTTTCTGCTACGATTGCCATCATAGGAGCAGTAAATCCAGTCGTGGAACCAATATTGATCCCAGCGCTTCTCAACTGTTCGATCGTTTCCAATGTGTCGGGTTTCAAGGTAGAATGTTGGGCCAAATCTTTAAACAGATAATGTTCAAATTGCTGATACAATTCCTCCACCTCTTTTTCCTGAGGTAGTTGTCCATGAATCGCTATCCATTGTTCTTTGACAGAAGGGAGGGAAAGAAGCTGTTGGATATGATCCCATTTTAATTTTCCCATCGGTTCGCGGATCTCTTTGTCAGTCAGTTGGATCCCTTTTTCTAGAAAAGCATTTCTAAAAGCGTGGACAGGAGCCATACAGCCAAAGTCCACAGTTGTTCCTGCCCAATCAAAAATTACAGTTTTAATCATTAATGTTCTCCTTATAGTCTTTGATAATTGCTGTCAGTTCTAAAATGTCTTCTGGATAAATCTCGCCAATATTACCGATACGAAAACATTCATGATCGCTGATTTTCCCAGGATAGATCACAAATCCGTTTTGTTTTAAATGCTGATAGAAATGATTGAAATCAAATCGCCAGTCTTTAGGGTAAAGAAAAGAGGTAATGAATGGCCCCTGATACTCTTGGATGAAAGGCTGGAACCCCATCTCTGTCATTTTTTGTCGTAGCACATGATTATTGGCGAGATAACGTGAATATCGAGTTTCGATCCCTCCTTCTAGCTCTAGTTCCTTCAATGCCTGTTGAAAAGCCAAAACCGTATGAGTAGGGGAAGTGAAACGCCATTTGCCATTCTCGTTTTCCATCACGCGGTACTGGTCATACAAATCAAGTGACAAACTTCGACTCGCATTTTTTCGCTTTTCTAGTTCCACTTTATTAGCAAGTACAAAAGAAAAACCTGGAACACCTTGAATACATTTATTTGAGCTAGAAATCAAAAAATCGATCCCTAGTTCCGCTACATGAATCGGTATCCCACCAAAGCTAGACATCGCATCTACTATGAACAAAAGATCTCTTTCCTGTGTGACAGCAGCAATTTCTTCCAAATCATTTAAAATACCGGAAGTAGTCTCGCTATGGACCATTGCAAGTGCGGAGATAGACGGATTCTCTTCAATCAACTGTGTAATCATATGTGCTTGGGGGATTTGGTATTCAGGTACTTCATAAACTGCATAGTTTAGTTGCAGACATTTGCACATGGCAATCATTCGTTGACCGTATGCGCCATTTGAACAAATCAGTAAAGTATCTTCTGGTCTGATCACAGAACTTAAAACAGATTCTACCCCAAAGGAGCCGCTGCCTTGCATCAAGACCGTTGTGTATAGTTCTTCCGGTACTTGAGCAAGCTCCAGCAATTTTTTTCTTATCCATTGTGTCATCTCTTTGTATTCTTGATCCCAGGTACAATGATCGGTCAGCATCGCTTTTTTCACTGTTTCAGAAGTCGTTAATGGTCCAGGCGTTAATAATTTATACATGCGATTTCCTTTCATTTCTTTTTTATTGACATACACAAAGAGCAAGACTCTGCTCTTGCTAACATCCAATATAAATGATGAGTATTGTGATTTAATCAAAGTTATGAAAAGTTTAAATAAAAACTGATGTATTTTTGTAAAGAGTGTAAAGGTTTATTTAACAAGGAAAATATTGAAAATAAAAAAACACGCATTCCTTATTAGGAACACGTGTTCTGATTAAAAAAGTGATACTTCAGTCGGATGGTGAAGAAATTCTTCTACTCGTTTTGCATCCTCCTCATTTTCTGAGATGATCATGATCGTATCAAATCCAGCAATCGTACTGACGATAGGAGGAGGCTTGATCTCATCTAAAACAGATGCAAATAAATGAGCATTGTCTGGCAAGGTATTAACGATTGTCAAAAAGTGGACTCGTTCGACTTTCAACACAATGTCTTCAATCATTTGAATCAGCCGATCCTCTTCTTCAGTCTTAGTATCAGGAGTACCTTTTTCGCGAAACAACACAAAACGGGAAATACCGTTTTCATCAGGTGCCTTCACGATTTTCAGATCACGTATATCTCGAGAAATCGTTGCTTGCGTTGCGGTAACGCCATAATGCCCAAGTTTGTTTAATAGTTCTTCTTGCGTACGGATCGGGAATTCTTCAATGACTTGTTTAATCAGCAAATGTCTTTGAGCTTTGCGCATTTTCTTTCTCCTTTACGAAAGATTTCACATGTATCATAACAAAAAAAAGAAGGATTGCCCAATAATATTCGTCTTTTACACCTAAAATTATTTTATGGAAAAAAGAGAATAAAGAAACAAAGAGAAATCTACTGTTTTTCTTGAATTCTGTTTGTCTTTCAGGTAAACTATTGAATGTTGAGCAGAAAAGTACATTTGCTCTTGCGATACGGATCTTTTGTCTGTATAATAGCTGAGGGTGCTTTATGCATCAGCAAATCCACATTCTTATTGGATTGTCGGTAGGTGCTTGAAAAAGTTTGCCGGCAAGGTAGAAGATAAGAAGAGGGAAAATAAAACCAAATCGGAGGAAACAAACATGGCAGTAATTTCTATGAAACAATTACTAGAAGCCGGCGTACACTTTGGTCACCAAACTCGTCGCTGGAACCCAAAAATGAAGAAATATATCTTCACAGAAAGAAACGGAATCTACATCATTGACTTACAAAAAACAGTTAAATTAGTAGATGCAGCTTATGATTACATGAAGAGCGTTGCTGAAGAAGGCGGCGTAGCATTATTCGTAGGTACAAAAAAACAAGCACAAGAAGCAATCAAAGAAGAAGCAACTCGTGCAGGACAATACTTCGTTAACCATCGTTGGTTAGGCGGAACATTGACAAACTGGGATACTATCCAAAAACGTATCAGCCGTTTGAAACAAATCAATGCAATGGAAGAAGATGGAACTTTTGAAGTTCTACCTAAAAAAGAAGTTGCTGGTTTGAACAAAGAACGCGAACGTCTTGAAAAATTCTTAGGCGGTATCGCTGATATGCCAAGAATCCCAGATGTAATGTACATCGTTGACCCACGTAAAGAACGTATTGCTGTTCAAGAAGCACACAAATTAAATATCCCAATCGTAGCTATGGTTGATACAAACTGCGATCCAGATGAAATCGACGTAGTAATCCCTTCAAACGACGACGCAATTCGTGCCGTTAAATTGATTACTTCAAAAATGGCTGATGCTTTCATCGAAGGAAACCAAGGTGAAGATCAAGTAGTTGAAGAAGATTTCACAGAAGAAAACACAGCAACATCAATCGAAGAAATCGTAGATGTTGTTGAAGGCGACAATTCTTCAGCAGAATAATTTTGAATGATGGAGCTGTTTCAAAGGCTGGGCGACAAGCCTCACTCTCCTTTGAAGCAGCTTTTTTTAAAAAGAACACACACAGGAGGAGTTAAACATGGCAGACGTTACAGCTAAAATGGTAAAAGAACTACGCGAAATGACTGGCGTAGGAATGATGGATGCGAAAAAAGCATTAGTTGAAGTAGAAGGCGATATGGAAAAAGCAGTTGATCTTTTACGTGAAAAAGGAATGGCAAAGGCTGCAAAGAAAAATGACCGCATTGCCGCTGAAGGATTAGCTTCAGTTGCTGTGAAAGGTAACACTGCAGCAATCGTTGAAGTAAACTCAGAAACAGACTTTGTATCTAAAAATGAAATGTTCCAAGACTTAGTAAAAGAAATCGCAGAACTTGTTGCTGAAAACAAACCAGCAGACATGGAAGCTGCAATGAAAATCAAAACAGATAAAGGAACAATTGAATCTGACTTGATCGAAGCAACTCAAGTTATCGGAGAAAAAATCAGCTTCCGTCGCTTTGAAGTTGTAGAAAAAGACGACAATGCTGCATTTGGCGGATACTTGCATATGGGTGGACGTATTGCTGTATTGACTGTTCTAGACGGAACAACAGATGAAACAGTTGCAAGAGACGTAGCTATGCACGTAGCAGCTATCAATCCTCGCTATGTAAACGAATCACAAATTCCAGAAGCTGAATTAGAACATGAAAAAACTGTTCTTACAGAACAAGCATTGAATGAAGGCAAACCAGCGAATATCGTTGAAAAAATGGTAGAAGGACGCTTGAAGAAATTCAAAGCAGAAATCGCTTTGGTTGACCAACCATTCGTTAAAGATCCTGATATGACTGTTGAAAAATACGTTGCTTCAAAAGGCGCAACTGTTAAAACATTCGTACGTTTCGAAGTTGGCGAAGGTATCGAAAAACGCGAAGATAACTTTGTAGAAGAAGTTATGAGCCAAGTGAAAAAATAATTCTGTTGAATGACAGACGGGAACGCACGCTTTGTGCGCTCCCTTTTTTTAAGCAAAACAAGAAAAACCAGGCTTAGCGTGTCGAAATCATCTAAGTATGGTAAAATGGCAATAGAAAATATTGGAGGAATGAACATGGTCACACCGAAATATCAGCGTGTAGTCTTAAAATTGAGTGGAGAAGCTTTAGCTGGGGATGCAGGATTTGGAATCAAACCACCAGTAATCAAAGAAATCATCCAAGAAATCAAAGAAGTTCACGAACTGGGCGTTGAAATGGCAATCGTTGTGGGCGGCGGAAATATCTGGCGCGGACAAATCGGAGCACAAATGGGCATGGAACGCGCTCAAGCTGATTACATGGGTATGTTAGCTACAGTTATGAATGCCTTAGCTTTACAGGATACGTTGGAAAACGTGGGTGTACCGACACGCGTGCAAACTTCGATTGAAATGCGTCAAATCGCAGAGCCATACATTCGCCGTAAAGCAGAACGTCATTTAGAAAAAGGACGGATTGTTATTTTTGCGGGCGGTACCGGCAACCCGTACTTCTCGACAGATACAACGGCAGCATTACGCGCAGCAGAAATCGGCGCAGATGTTATCCTGATGGCTAAAAACAATGTAGACGGTGTTTATTCTGCTGATCCGAAAGTAGATGCAAATGCAGTGAAATTTGAAGAACTGACTCATCTGGAAGTGATTGCTAAAGGATTACAAGTCATGGATTCAACTGCAAGTTCACTAAGCATGGATAATGACATTCCATTGCTTGTCTTCAATTTAAATGAACACGGAAATATTCGCCGGGCAATCTTAGGCGAAAATATCGGAACGACTGTAAGGGGGAAATAAAAATGGCAGATGCAATTATGACAGAAGCAAAAGAAAAAATGAAAAAAGCAGCACAAAATCTTCAACGTGAACTTGGGCAAATCCGCGCAGGCCGCGCGAATGCTAGCCTTTTGGATCGAATCACTGTGAATTATTACGGTGCACCAACTCCATTGAACCAAATGGCGTCAATCCAAATCCCAGAAGCACGTGTTTTAATGATCACGCCTTTTGACAAGAGCATTCTTCAAGATGTTGAAAAAGCTATTATGGCAAGTGATATCGGAATCAGTCCTACCAATGATGGAAATGTTATTCGTTTGGTTATCCCGCAACTGACAGAAGAACGCAGAAAAGAATTAGCTAAAGATGTGAAAAAAGAAGCAGAAAATGCAAAAATCGCGATTCGTAACATCCGTCGTGATGCGATCGACGAATATAAAAAACAACAAAAAAATGGTGACATTACCGAAGATGATTTGCGCGGACTAGAAAAAGACGTACAAACATTGACAGATAACAGCATTAAAGAAGTAGATAAGATCGCTGCTGATAAAGAAAAAGAATTATTGGAAGTTTAATAAAACCATAAAAACAGAGGGGCGGATCATTCCGCTTCCTCTGTTTTTATTTATGTTTCTTTTATTTAAAGATTAAAAAAAGAAAAAATTATTCAGTTTTTAAATAAAAAAACAATGATTTCATAGGAAAAACGTTTAGATATTGCTATAATACTTAAGATAGTGGGAATCTTTTAAGTATAGGAGGAAAAAGAATGTTACGTTTTTTTCCGCAAAAAAACAAATATATTCAAGAAAAAAGCGAATTTCAATTTAATGCCGATGGACCAATTCCTCAACACGTTGCCATCATCATGGACGGCAATGGTCGTTGGGCGCAAAACCGGCGTTTGCCAAGAGTCGCTGGTCATAAAGAAGGTATGGAAACAGTAAAGAAAGTTACAAAGAAAGCATCAAGGCTTGGAGTGAAAGTATTGACGCTTTATGCTTTTTCGACTGAAAACTGGAAGCGACCAAAAGATGAAGTAAGTTTTCTCATGCAACTACCTGTCGACTTTTTTGATACGTTCGTACCAGAATTGATCAAAGAAAACGTCAAAGTCCATGTCATGGGGTATGAGAACGTGTTACCAGAACATACGCAAGACGCTGTAAAACGTGCAATTGAGCAAACAAAAGACAATACCGGAATGGTGTTAAACTTTGCTTTGAATTACGGAAGCAGAGCAGAAATCGTGACTGCAGTCCAAAAAATTGCTGAAGAAGTAGCAAAGGGAGAAATAGAGGCAGAAGAAATCGATGATGAATTGATTGCCAACCATCTAATGACAGGTTTCTTGCCCAAAGAATTACAAGATCCTGAGTTGATGATCCGTACAAGCGGAGAAGAGCGGATCAGTAATTTTCTGTTATGGCAGATTGCATATAGTGAATTGTATTTTACAAAAGCACTTTGGCCTGATTTTGACGGTGCGCATCTTGAAGAAGCAATTGCCTCTTATCAAAATCGAGATCGTCGATTCGGCGGTGTAAAAAAAACAGAAAATGAGAAAGGGGATCAGTCATGAAACAACGCGTAATCACAGCAGCCGTGGCGCTTGTCTTGTTTATTCCGATTATATGGATTGGGGGCATAGCGGTTGAGCTTACCGCAGCAGTCTTAGCTGTGGTAGGAGTTTATGAGCTTTTTCGGATGAAAGGATTGACTCTCCTAAGTTTTGAAGGAGTTTTATCCGCTATTGGTGCAGTGCTCCTTGTCTTGCCAAAAGAAAGATGGTTCTTCTTTCTTCCAGAGAACGTCAGTACATTTATGCTATTTTATCTTATCGTTATGATCCTTTTAGGGACGTCAGTTATTTCTAAAAATACGTATACGATTGATGAAGCAGGTTTCCCAGTACTTGTCAGTTTGTATGTAGGAATAGGCTTCCAGAATTTCGTCAATGCACGAACAGAAAGTTTAGCTGTTTTGATTTTTGGTCTGTTTATTGTTTGGGCAACTGATATTGGTGCTTATATGGTTGGCCGTCGTTATGGACAACACAAGTTAAGTCCGGATATTTCCCCGAACAAAACGATTGAAGGCGCGTTAGGCGGGATCGGAAGTGCTGTTGTAGTCGCATTTCTTTATCTATTGTTGTATCCAGCAAAAGAACTATTCAATCATGGTATGTTTGTCATGCTTCTGATGACGATTATTTTTTCGGCAGTCGGACAATTTGGCGATTTGGTCGAATCAGCAATCAAACGCCATTATGATGTGAAAGACTCAGGAAATATCTTACCGGGCCACGGAGGAATCTTAGACCGTTTCGATAGCTTGCTGTTTGTATTCCCTATCATGCATTTATTTGGCATTATTTAGTAAGTATACCTGCGTTTCTTTGTGATTTTCATAAAAGACGCAGGTTTTTGTTTCTCATTTTATTGATACTATTGGTGTCTTAGGTATACTATGGTAAAATTATAGTGTTTTAACGTTGTTTAAAAAAACACACAAAAAACAAGTAAAGGAGAAAAAAGCTATGAAAACGATACTAACATTTATCATTGTTTTTGGTATATTAGTGATTGTTCATGAGTTTGGTCATTTCTTCTTTGCGAAACGATCAGGAATCCTCGTTCGCGAATTTGCTATCGGTATGGGTCCGAAAATTTATGGGCATCAAGCAAAAGACGGGACAACATATACGCTTCGCCTATTACCTATTGGCGGTTATGTTCGAATGGCAGGCAATGGGGATGATGAAACAGAAATGGCACCAGGTATGCCTCTTTCTCTTTTACTAAATTCTGACGGCATCGTAGAGAAGATAAATTTAAGTAAGAAAATCCAATTGACAAATGCTATCCCGATGGAATTGAGCCGTTATGATTTAGAAGATGAGCTGACTATCACTGGTTATGTGAATGGGGATGAAACAGAAGTAGTGACCTATCCTGTCGATCACGATGCGACGATTATTGAAACCGACGGAACAGAAATCAGAATTGCACCAAAAGATGTACAGTTCCAATCGGCTAAACTGTGGCAGCGTATGCTGACCAATTTTGCCGGTCCGATGAATAACTTTATCTTGGCAATCGTGTTATTCATTATTCTTGCATTCATGCAAGGCGGTGTTCAAGTGACAAATACTAATCGTGTAGGAGAGATTATCCCTAATGGTGCTGCGGCAGAAGCAGGCTTAAAAGAAAATGATAAGGTAGTTAGTGTGGACGGTAAAGAAATCCACTCTTGGAACGATTTGACAACAGTCATCACGAAAAATCCAGGTAAAACATTAGATTTTGAGATCGAACGAGAAGGTAAGATGCAATCTGTCGAAGTGACACCGAAATCTGTAGAGTCAAATGGCGAAAAAGTTGGCCAACTTGGCATACAAGCCCCAATGAATACAGGTTTTATGGATAAGATCATCGGCGGAACACGTCAAGCTTTTAGCGGTTCATTGGAAATTTTCAAAGCCTTAGGATCACTGTTTACAGGTTTTAGTTTAGATAAATTAGGCGGACCTGTTATGATGTACCAATTGTCTTCAGAAGCAGCAAACCAAGGTGTAACAACTGTTATTGGTTTGATGGCGCTTCTTTCAATGAACCTGGGAATCGTCAATCTGCTTCCAATCCCTGCCTTAGATGGTGGGAAATTAGTGTTGAATATTTTTGAAGGGATTCGTGGGAAACCATTAAGTCAAGAAAAAGAAGGAATATTGACATTAGCTGGCTTTGGATTTTTAATGTTGTTGATGGTGCTAGTTACATGGAACGATATTCAACGATTCTTTTTCTAGAAAAAGTTGACAAATAGGGTATAATAACAAACGATAACTATTTTGAGGAAATAAAGGAGTATATAGAATGAGACAATCAAAAATGTTGATTCCAACATTACGTGAAGTTCCAAATGATGCAGAAGTATTAAGTCATCAAATCTTGCTAAGAGCTGGATATATCCGTCAAGTATCAGCGGGTATCTATTCTTATCTGCCATTAGCAAATCGTGTGTTAGAAAAGCTGAAACGTATCATGCGGGAAGAATTTGAAAAAATCGGTGCGGTAGAGATGCTGATGCCTGCCATCTTGCCAGCAGAACTTTGGGAAGAGTCAGGACGTTATGAAACATATGGCCCAAACTTGTATCGTTTCAAGGACCGTAATGATCGAAAAATGATTCTTGGACCAACTCACGAAGAAACTTTCACTGATTTGATGCGTAATGAAATCAATTCGTATAAGAAATTACCTTTGAATCTTTATCAAATCCAACCTAAGTATCGTGACGAAAAACGTCCTCGTTTTGGTTTGCTTCGCGGACGTGAGTTTATCATGAAAGATGCGTATTCTTTCCATGCAACAGAAGAAAGTTTAGACGAAACATATAAAGATTATGAAAAAGCCTATACCGAAGTCTTCAAGCGTTGCGGTTTGGAATTTCGTTCGATCATCGGAGACGGTGGCGCAATGGGCGGAAAAGACTCAAAGGAATTCATGGCGATCTCAGAGATTGGGGAGGATACGATCTGTTATTCGACTGAAAGTGATTATGCTGCAAACTTGGAGATGGCTACAAGCTACTATGTATCAAAAAAATCGCATGAAACACAGCTTGAATTAGAGAAAGTAGCTACACCTAACGTAAAATCAATTGATGAAGTAGCAGATTTCTTTTCTGTTGAACCTCAAAAAATTATCAAGTCTGTATTGTTCATTGCGGATGAACAACCTGTCCTTGTTTTGGTACGCGGAGACCATGAAGTCAATGACGTAAAACTGAAAAACTATCTATCTGCTGACTTTTTAGAAGAAGCGACGGAAGAAGAAGCACAAAAATATCTAGGTGCTGAGTTTGGTTCTGTCGGACCAATCGGTGTTTCAGATGACGTAAAAGTATATGCAGACCATTATGTCCAAGATTTAGCGAATGCCATTACTGGAGCGAACGAAACAGGATTCCACTATAAAAATGTGAATCCAGAACGCGATTTCACTGTGCTTTCTTATGAAGATCTTCGTTTTGTACAAGAAGGCGATCCTTCACCAGACAACAACGGTGTTCTTGCCTTTACACGAGGAATCGAAATCGGACATATCTTCAAAATTGGCACTCGTTACAGTGAATCTATGGGAGCAACCGTTCTAGACGAAAACGGACGGGAAAAATTTGTGATTATGGGCTGTTATGGTATCGGTGTGAGCCGTTTATTATCAGCAATCGTAGAACAACATTCAGATGAACAAGGAATCAATTGGCCAAAAGGAATTGCGCCATTTGATCTGCATATCGTCCAAATGAATCTAAAAGACGAATACCAAACAAACTTGACGAATGAACTAGAAGAAGCGATGACAAAAGCTGGCTATGAAGTACTGGTTGATGACAGAAATGAACGCGCAGGAGTGAAATTCGCGGATTCTGATTTGATTGGCTGTCCAATCAGAATTACTGTCGGTAAAAAAGCAGTGGATGGAATCGTAGAAGTGAAAATCAAGAAAACTGGCGAAATGGTTGAAGTACGTAAAGAAGAATTGGCGAATACTTTACCAATCCTCTTGAATCAAGGCGAATAATAAGCGTTAAAACACAGAAAAGTAAAATAGCTGGATCAGCTGTTTTTGACAACCTGATGTTTCGCTTTTAAAATTGGAACTGTGATGTGAATCACAGTTCCAATTTTTTAATGTAAAACTCAGAAAAAACGAGTATACTAAAAGGTACTGAAAAAGAAGAGGATACGATGTAATCAATTGCATAGTTTCTCATCAGAAAGGGCGTATATCTTTGTCAGAAAAACGAGATTTATTTGAAAAACTGTTGGAACAAATCCAACTAGAGGAAGCAGAAAAAAATCATCCACTGCTTACTGCTGGTGAAATGGATAGTGTAGTGGTCCATCGTAAATCGCGTTTATGGGAATTTACGCTGCATTTTTCTAAAATTTTGCCTATTATGCTGTATCGGTCATTGGCTCAGCATCTGACTGTCGCTTTTAAAGAGATTGCACAAGTCAAATTGAACATCTTAGCAGATGACCAGACATTCGATGAACAGCTCTTGCAAGATTACTGGGCCCAAGCTTTGGAAAATCAGCAATGCGATACACCACTAGCACAGCAAGTATTGAAAACGCAAGTACCTGTGATAAAAGATCGTAAAGTCATCTTGCCAATCGACAGTACAGGGGCTATTTCATATTTGAAACAGCAATACTTACCGTTAGTAGAAGAGTTGTTCGTCAGTTACGGATTCCCGAAATTTCGTATCGAACCAGAAGTGGATGAGCAGCAAGCGGAACGTGTATTGAAACTTTTTGAAGAACGTAAACAAGAACAGGCAGAAGCCTTTATGAAGCAAGCAGCTGAAAGTCTAGTTGTTCATGAGCAAAAGAAAAAAGAAAGAAAAGAACAGTCACCAGCTCTTGAAGGACCCATCCAGCTAGGACGAAATATTCCAGCAGATGAGCCCACAACACCAATGATCAATATCGTCGAAGAAGAACGGCGAGTCACTCTTGAAGGGTATGTGTTCGATAAAGAAGTCAGAGAACTACGCTCAAAACGCAAGATCTTGACTTTGAAAATCACAGATTATACTTCATCATTTATCGTCAAAAAATTCTCAAATGGCGAAAAAGATGAACAGATATTTGATGCGATCAGTGTCGGCAGTTGGCTAAAGGTACGTGGAAGTATCCAAGAAGATACGTTTGTCCGTGATTTGGTCATGAATGCCCAAGATATCGTTGAAGTCAAACATACCCCTCGTAAAGATTATGCTCCTGAAGGGGAAAAACGGGTAGAACTTCATGTTCACAGCAATATGAGTACGATGGATGCAACGAATAGCATTTCTGATCTGGTGGCACAAGCAGGAAAATGGGGACACCGTGCCATCGCCATTACAGACCATGGTGGCGCACAAGCCTTTCCAGAAGCTCATAGTGCCGGGAAAAAAGCAGGCGTGAAAATCTTATACGGTGTGGAAGCGAATGTCGTAGATGATGGTGTACCTATTGCTTATAATGATGCGCATGAAGCATTGAACGAAGCCACATATGTCGTATTTGACGTGGAAACGACAGGATTGTCTGCGGTATACGATACCATCATCGAGCTCGCTGCAGTCAAAATGTACAAAGGAAATGTGATCGAAAGCTTTGATGAATTTATCGATCCAGGACATCCTTTATCCCGAACAACGGTGGATTTGACAGGTATTACGGATGAAATGGTTCGAGGATCGAAGTCAGAAGAAGAAGTCTTGCGGATGTTCCTTGAATTTTCAAAAGGTACAATTCTAGTAGCCCACAACGCGGCTTTTGATATGGGATTCTTGAATACTAGCTACGCAAGATATGGCATTCCTGAAGCAGCCAATCCAGTTATTGATACCTTAGAATTAGCCAGATATCTATATCCGCAATTCAAACGTTTCGGATTAGGTGTGTTATCCAAAAAATTTGGTGTCAGCTTGGAACAGCATCACCGAGCAATCTATGATGCTGAAGCAACAGGTCATTTAGCTTGGATCTTTGTGAAAGAGGCAATGGACAATCATCACATGCTTTATCATGATCAGCTAAATGAGCATATCGGAGAAGGAGATTCTTACAAACGAGCCCGACCTTTCCATGTAACGATTTTAGCAAAGAATCAGGCAGGACTGAAAGATTTGTTCAAACTGATTTCAATGTCGAATGTCGAATACTTCGAACGTGTCCCGCGAATACCACGCTCCCAATTGAAAAAGATGCGGGAAAATCTATTGATCGGCTCAGCTTGTGATAAGGGAGAAATCTTCGAAGCCATGATGCAAAAAGGGGTAGAAGAGGCAAGAAACCGAGCAAAATTCTACGATTATATTGAAGTTATGCCAAAAGCGGTCTATGCACCTTTGATCGAGCAAGAATTGGTAAAAAATGAACATGATTTGGAAGAAATTATCCAAAACTTAGTAGAAATCGGAAAAAGTTTGGATAAAATCGTTGTTGCAACAGGCAACGTTCATTATCTCAACGAAGAAGATGCCATTTACCGAAAAATTTTGATCAATTCTATGGGCGGAGCGAATCCGTTGAATCGTCATAGTTTGCCAGATGTCCATTTCCGAACAACCGATGAGATGCTCACCGCTTTTCACTTTTTGGGGGAAGAAACAGCAAAAGAGATCGTAGTGGATAATACGAATAAAATCGCAGATATCTGCGAAGAAGTGATTCCAGTCAAAGATGAGCTTTATACACCGAAGATTCCAGGTTCAGAAGATGAGATATCAGAATTGAGTTACACAAAAGCAAAACAAATGTACGGAGATCCGTTACCTGAAATTATCCAAAAACGATTAGAAAAAGAGTTGAATTCTATTAATGGTAATGGCTTCTCGGTTATTTATCTGATCGCCCAAAAACTTGTGCATAAAAGTAATGAAGATGGCTATCTAGTAGGTTCACGTGGCTCTGTTGGCTCTAGCTTTGTTGCAACGATGACAGGGATCACTGAAGTGAATCCTTTAGCTCCCCATTATTACTGTCCAGAGTGCCAATATTCCGAGTTCTTTGAAGATGGCACGTACGGTTCTGGATTTGATATGCCAGAAAAACAATGTCCAAAATGTGGTGCACGCTTAAATAAAGATGGTCATGATATCCCATTTGAGACATTTTTAGGATTCCATGGAGACAAAGTGCCCGATATTGATTTGAACTTCTCAGGTGATTATCAAGCAGAAGCACATAACTATACGAAAGTATTGTTTGGTGAAGACTATGTTTACCGTGCCGGAACGATTGGTACAGTCGCCGATAAAACAGCATATGGGTATGTAAAAGGTTATGAAAGGGACAATAATCTGCAGTTTCGAAGTGCAGAAGTCGACAGATTGGCAAAGGGTGCAACAGGAGTCAAACGGACAACTGGTCAGCATCCTGGGGGGATCATCGTTATTCCAGATTATATGGATGTCTACGATTTTACGCCGATCCAATATCCAGCAGACGATCAAAATTCGGAATGGAAAACGACCCATTTTGATTTCCACTCAATTCACGATAATGTATTGAAATTGGATATTCTAGGACACGATGACCCAACTGTTATACGGATGCTTCAAGATTTATCAGGGATTGATCCACAAACGATTCCCACAGATGACCCGGAAGTGATGCGGATATTTGCTGGCCCTGAAGTACTAGGGGTAACCCAGGAACAGATTTATTCTAAAACAGGAACATTAGGTATTCCAGAATTCGGCACTCGTTTTGTTCGAGGAATGTTAGAAGAAACACATCCTACAACTTTTGCAGAACTACTTCAAATATCCGGACTATCTCATGGTACAGATGTATGGTTAGGAAATGCCGAAGAATTGATTCGACGTGGGGATGCGACATTGGCGGAAGTAATCGGCTGTCGTGATGATATCATGGTTTATTTGATTCATGCTGGATTAGACAGCGGGATGGCATTTAAGATCATGGAAACTGTTCGTAAAGGACAATGGAACAAGATTCCTGATGAATTGAGAGAAACCTATCTATCCGCGATGAAAGAAAATAATGTGCCTGATTGGTATATCGACTCTTGTTCGAAGATCAAGTATATGTTTCCGAAAGCCCATGCTGCAGCTTATGTATTGATGGCTCTTCGTGTTGCTTATTTCAAAGTATATTTCCCTATTTTGTATTACTGTGCATACTTTTCTGTACGTGCAGATGATTTTGATCTAGTCTCCATGTGCAAAGGAAAAGATGCTGTGAAGCAAGCAATGAAAGAAATCACGGACAAAGGGCTAGATGCTTCCGTAAAAGAAAAAAATCAGCTGACCGTGCTAGAGTTAGCCAATGAAATGTTAGAACGAGGATACAAATTTGGGATGATCGATCTGTACAAATCGGATGCAGTTAATTTTGTTATCGAAGGAGATACGTTGATTGCGCCATTTAGAGCTGTCCCTAGTTTGGGAACCAATGTAGCAAAACAAATCGTTGAGGCAAGAAAAGATGGTCCATTTTTATCTAAAGAAGATCTTGCTACTCGCGGGAAAGTTTCAAAAACATTGATCGAATATATGAACGATAATGGTGTATTGAAGGATTTACCAGACGAAAACCAATTATCGTTATTCGATATGTTATAAGCATCTGTTATCTTGTCTGCTTGTAATTTTAAGCAGAGTATGGTATAGTTTTTATAGGTAATGATACTAACTGTGAGTGAGCGGATTTTTCGCTCACTCTTTTTAATGGAATTACGCACTTAATTTTTAAGGAGGCGAAACTTTTGAGTAGCGTCGTTGAAACAGTCACGGAAATGGTGACACCGATTTTAGATGAACAACATTTTGAACTTGTCGAAGTCGAATTTGTAAAAGAAGGAAAAAGCTGGTTCTTACGAGTATTTATTGACAAAGAAGGCGGAATCGATATCGAAGAATGTGCCTTTGTCAGTGAGAAACTGAGCGAAAAACTTGATGCAGCAGATCCAGATCCGATTCCTCAAGCTTATTTCCTGGAGGTATCCTCCCCTGGAGCAGAGCGGCCATTGAAAAAAGAAAGCGACTATGAAAAGGCACTTGGCGATTATGTCCATGTCTCCTTATACCAACCAGTAGATGGCGAAAAACAATACGAAGGATTTCTTCAATCATTTGATGCTGAACAGCTTACATTGAAAATACGCATAAAAACACGAGAAAAAGAATTGACTTTTGACCGAAAAAATATTGCAAAAGCTCGCTTAGCTATCCAATTTTAATCACGGAGAGGAATCAGAAAAAATGAGTAAAGAAATGTTAAATGCGTTAGACGCTTTAGAAGCTGAAAAAGGGATCTCAAAAGAAATCGTGATCGATGCTTTAGAAGCAGCATTGGTTTCTGCATACAAACGCCACTATGGCCAAGCACAAAATGTCGAAGTGGAATTTGATCAGAAAAAAGGAAAGATCCATGTCTATGCAGTAAAAGAAGTAACGGAAGAAGTGATGGATTCACAGTTGGAAGTCTCATTGAAAGATGCACTTTTGATTAATCCAGCATATGAGATCGGTGATACGATCCGTTTTGAAGTCACACCAAAAGATTTTGGGCGGATCGCTGCGCAAACAGCTAAACAAGTTATCTTGCAGCGTGTACGTGAAGCAGAAAGAACGATCATTTATAACGAATTCAGTGCTTATGAAAAAGACATCATGCAAGGAATCGTCGAACGTCAGGATAAACGTTATATTTATGTCAACCTTGGCAAAATAGAAGCAGTTCTTTCTAAACAAGATCAAATGCCAAACGAATTTTACCAACCTCACGATCGTATCAAAGTCTATGTTTCTAGAGTAGAAAATACGTCTAAAGGTCCGCAAGTATTTGTTAGCCGCAGCCATCCGGATCTATTGCGTCGCTTATTTGAGCAAGAAGTCCCAGAAGTTTATGATGGAATCGTTGAAATCGTCAGCATTGCTCGTGAAGCCGGCGATCGATCAAAAGTAGCTGTCCGTTCAAACGATCAGAACATCGACGCAGTCGGTACATGTGTTGGACCAAAAGGACAACGTGTCCAAGCAATCGTCAATGAATTAAAAGGCGAAAACATGGATATCGTTGAATGGAATGAAGACCCAGCTGTATTCATTGCAAATGCATTGAATCCTGCACAAGTCATGGATGTGATTTTTGATGAAACCAATCCTAAAGCTTGCACAGTAGTCGTTCCAGACTATCAATTATCGTTAGCAATCGGTAAACGTGGACAAAACGCACGTTTAGCTGCTAAATTGACTAACCATAAAATCGATATCAAATCAGAATCTGATATGGCGGAATTTTATGAAAAACAAGAACAACAAAACGAAACAGAAGAATTGCATGACGAAGCAATCGTTCAGTCAGATTTGACAGACGATGAGTATGAAACAATTGCGTTCAATAATGAAACGGTCGAAGAAAAGCCAGAAGCTTAACTTTAGTAAGGAGGCAAAGAGATGAAACAAAGGAAAATTCCTTTACGCAAATCCGTGGTTTCAGGTGAAATGAAACCTAAAAAAGAGATGGTCCGAATCACCCGTTCAAAAGAAGGGGAAGTATCGATCGATCCAACTGGAAAAATGCCTGGACGAGGAGCGTATGTCTCACTTGAGCCGGAAGAAGTACAACAAGCTTGGGATAAAAAAATTCTCGATCGAGTACTCGAAACAACTTTAACAGATGAGTTTTATCAAGAACTACTTGACTATGTCACTCACCAAAAAGCACGTAAAGAGTTATTTGGAAAATGAACACAGTCAATCGGCAAAAAGCCATGAATCTCATGGGTCTGGCGATGCGCGCGGGAAAACTGATCACGGGCGAAGAACTGACCATTGCTGAAATCCGCAAACAAAAAGCAAAATTGGTGTTTGTGGCAACAGATGCAAGTGAGAATACAAGAAAAAAGATAAAAGATAAGAGTTCATACTATGAAGTTCCTTGCTTTGAGCTATTTTCTGAAGCAGAAATCACGCAGATGATCGGAAAACCTCGCAAGGTATTCGGAATAATGGATGCCGGATTTGCGAAGAAGACCAAGGAGCTAATTGAAGGTTAGGAAGGTGATTGCATGGGCAATAAAAGAATCTATGAATTAGCAAAAGAACTCAAAAAATCTAGTAAAGATGTCGTGGAAAAAGCACAACAACTTGGCATCGATGTGAAAAACCATATGGGTGCGATTACTAGCAGTGATGAGAAGAAATTGCAACAAGCGTTCAAAAACCCAAGCACGAAACAACAAGCTGCACAACAAGCAAGCAGAAAACCAGCCAATCAACAGCCGAACGATCAACGTAAAAAAGAAGCAACAAATAATCAACAAAAAAATAAAAATAACCGCAGTTATCAAGATCGCGGTCAAGGGAGCGGTCAAGTGAATCAAGGAAAAAAACCAACAACAAACCAAAATAATACGGGGAATACTAGCAGTCAAAATCGTCCAGGAACGAGCCAAGGCGGCAATCAAAACCGTACCAACAACAAACCAAACAATAACAATCGCGGCAAATTTAATAATAACAACCGTAATCGTTATAATAAAAAGGGTAAAAAAGGCAAACAGCAACAATCAACTAAGCCAGCTGTACCACCACGCAAATTCCGTGAATTGCCAGATGTATTAGAGTATACTGAAGGCATGAACGTAGCAGACATCGCGAAAAAAATTCATCGTGAGCCAGCAGAAATCATTAAAAAATTATTTATGCTTGGCGTCATGGTCAATCAAAACCAAGCACTGGATAAAGATACGATTGAACTGTTAGCCACGGACTATGGTATGGAACCACAAGAAAAAGTCCAAGTTGATATTGCAGATATCGATAAATTCTTCGAGTCAGAAGAAGTTGATCCAGACAAATTAGTCTCACGTCCGCCAGTAGTAACGATTATGGGACACGTAGACCACGGGAAAACAACCTTATTGGATACATTGCGCCATTCACGTGTAACAAGCGGCGAAGCCGGCGGAATCACACAGCATATCGGTGCCTATCAGATTGATATTGATGGCAAACCAATCACTTTCTTGGATACACCAGGACATGCGGCCTTTACAAGTATGCGTGCACGTGGAGCAAGTATCACAGATATCACGATTTTAGTTGTCGCTGCAGATGACGGTGTCATGCCGCAAACCGTTGAAGCAATCAACCATGCCAAAGCAGCAGGCGTTCCAATTATCGTCGCTGTAAACAAAATTGATAAACCAGGTGCAAACCCTCAACATGTTATGCAAGAATTAAGTGAGTATGAGTTAATTCCTGAAGCATGGGGTGGCGAAACGATCTTTGTTGAGATCTCAGCGAAATTCGGCCAAAACATCGAAGAATTGCTGGAAATGATCCTGTTAGTCGCAGAAGTAGAAGATTTAAAAGCAGATCCAACACAACGCGCAATCGGAACAGTGATCGAAGCACGTCTTGATAAAGGTAAAGGTCCTGTGTCAACCTTACTTGTCCAAGAAGGAACACTTCATGTGGGTGACCCAATCGTTGTCGGTAATACTTACGGACGTGTCCGTGTAATGACAAACGATCTTGGCCGTCGCGATAAAGAAGCAGGACCTGCAACGCCAGTAGAAATCACTGGCTTGAATGATGTACCTCAAGCAGGTGACCGTTTCGTAGTCTTCGAAGACGAAAAGACAGCACGTGCAGCGGGTGAAGAACGCGCAAAACGTGCATTATTGGAAAACCGTGCTGCAAGCAGCCGTGTAACCTTGGACAACTTGTTTGAAAGCTTGAAAGAAGGCGAGTTGAAAGAAGTTAACGTCATTATCAAAGCCGACGTTCAAGGTTCAGCAGAAGCATTAGCTGCCTCGCTGAAAAAAATCGAAGTTGAAGGCGTACGTGTGAAAATCGTCCATTCAGCGGTAGGTGCAATCAATGAAAGTGACGTAACACTTGCAGCAGCAAGTAATGCAATCATCATTGGATTTAACGTCCGTCCTACACCTCAAGCAAAAGCGCAAGCAGAAGCTGAAGAAGTAGACATTCGTTTACACCGTATCATTTACAAAGCTATTGATGAAATCGAAACAGCGATGAAAGGAATGCTAGATCCTGAATTTGAAGAAAAAATCACTGGTCAAATGATTGTACGTGAAACATTCAAAGTATCCAAAGTCGGCACGATCGCTGGTGCATATGTAACAGAAGGCTATATCCGCAGAGACAGCGGTGTCCGTGTGATCCGTGACGGTATCGTTATCTACGAAGGCCAATTGGCAAGTTTGAAACGTTTCAAAGATGACGTAAAAGAAGTCAAAATGGGCTATGAATGTGGTGCTATGATTGAAAAATTCAATGACATCAAAGTAGATGACGTAATTGAAGGATTTATCATGGAAGAAGTCAAAAATGACTAAAAACTGATAAAAGGAGGCCAATCATTATGGCTAACTATCGTGACCGCCGAGTCGGTCAAGAAATCTTAAAAGAAGTCAATGCGATCCTACGTAAAAAAGTAAGAGATCCTCGTGTGCAAGATGTAACGATCACTGATGTACACGTAACAGGCGATCTTCAACAAGCAACAATCTATTACAGCATCCTTTCTGATTTAGCATCTGAAAAGAAAAAAGCACAAGAAGGATTGGATAAAGCATCAGGATTGATTCGTCGAGAGCTAGGGCACAATCTAAGTATTTACAAAACACCTGAGTTGTCCTTTGAATTAGATGAATCAGTTGTCTATGGCAACCATATTGATGAATTGCTTCGTGACTTGAACAAAGACTAATCAAAAAATCCTGCAAATCCTGTGAAATCAGGGGTTGCGGGATTTTTTTGTTTTCATTAAGACGTATTACCTAAAAGTTCCATGACTTTAGTCTTGCGGCGTGTTAGCTAACCAAAAAAGAGAAAAAGTAAAAAATTCGACTTTCTTTTTTCTATAGTATATAAATTTTTGCATATAGATAAAGATCAAGATACCGATGACGGAAGCTAGATTGTAATCCATTGTAGTGACAGTCAGGTTATATAGCCAAGTAACTAGAAGATCAGTGGAACTTGCACCATAAAAGTTTGAGTTTGTCGGTCTGCCGCCAGTTAAAAGAAAAATCACGTTGAAGTTTTTGACTAGATATAAAATCTAAGCAAATGAACAGAAGTGCTTATTAGGTTTCAATTAGGAGTATCTGCGCTAGAATAAGAGTAATAATGAAAAGGAGTGTTACGTATGGATTATTCTAGTAAAGAATACTTTGATAAAATGACGGCTTGGTGGCGTGCTGCCAATTATCTTTCTGTCGGGCAAATTTATCTTAAAGATAATCCCTTACTGAGACGTACATTGAAACCAGAAGATGTCAAAAAACATCCAATCGGTCATTGGGGAACGATTCCTGGCCAAAATTTTATTTATGTCCATTTGAACCGAGTCATCAATAAATATGATTTGAACATGTTTTATATCGAAGGGCCAGGACACGGCGGACAAGTCATGGTATCGAATGCTTATTTAGATGGAAGTTACACAGAGATCTATCCAGAAGTAACGGAAGATGAGACAGGAATGCAAAAATTATTCAAGCGATTTTCATTTCCTGGAGGCATTGCTTCTCATGCAGCACCAGAAACACCAGGTTCTATCCATGAAGGGGGAGAGCTTGGATACTCTCTTTCACATGGAGTCGGAGCTGTATTAGACAATCCTGAAGTAATCTCTGCTGTCGTGATTGGTGATGGTGAAGCAGAAACCGGTCCTTTAGCTGGAAGCTGGTTCTCAAATGTCTTTATCAATCCGGTGATAGATGGAGCTGTTTTACCAATCCTTCATTTAAATGGTGCTAAAATAGCCAACCCAACGATCTTGGCACGTAAATCAGATGAAGAATTAGCAAATTACTTTAACGGACTTGGCTGGGAACCTTTCTTTATTGAAGGAAATGATCCAGAAAAATTAAATCCTGTTATGGCTGAAAAAATGGATCAAGCAATCGAGAAAATCAAATCCATCCAAAAAGAAGCTCGCCTGAAGACAGCGACAGATGTCGTGATGCCAAAATGGCCAGTATTGATCGTACGCACACCAAAAGGATGGACCGGTCCAGAAGAATGGGACGGGGAGCCAATTGAAGGAACCTTCCGAGCACACCAAGTACCGATTCCTGTAGATCAAGAACATATGGATCATGCAGATGCTTTACTCCGTTGGTTGAAATCCTATGAACCAGAAAAATTATTTGATGCACAAGGACGTATTTTAGAAGAAATCAGAGAAATCGCGCCCACTGGTGACCAAAGAATGGCAAAAAATCCTATCACCAATGGCGGAATTAATCCGAAACCGCTTATTATGCCAGATTGGAAAAAATATACTTTGCAATTTGAACAACCGGGCTCCGTTAAAGCAGAAGATATGACTGAACTTGGTAAATTCGTTCGCGAGATCATTGAGAAAAATCCAGAAAATTTCCGTATATTTGGACCAGATGAAACAAAATCAAACCGATTGAATCAAGTTTTCAAAACGACAAATCGCCAATGGATGGAAAAAATCGAACCAGAAAATGATGAATGGCTTTCGCCATCTGGTCGCGTCATCGACAGTCAATTATCGGAACACCAAGATGAAGGGTTCTTAGAAGGGTACGTTCTGACTGGACGGCATGGTTTTTTTGCAAGTTACGAATCATTCTTGCGAGTGGTTGACTCTATGTTGACTCAGCACTTCAAATGGATGCGGAAATCACATGACCTTTCTTGGCGAAATGATTATCCTTCGCTGAATCTCATTGCAAGCTCAACAGTCTTCCAGCAAGATCACAATGGATATAGCCACCAAGATCCAGGAATATTGACACATTTGGCAGAAAAGAAGGCGGAGTTCATCCGTGAATATCTGCCTGCGGATGCAAATACATTGCTCGCAGTCATGGATAAAGCATTCCGCTCGTCAGAAAAAATCAATTTGATCATCTCTTCCAAACATCCGCGTGCTCAATTTTACTCAGCAGAAGAAGCAGCCGTCTTAGTGAATGAAGGCTTGAAAATCATTGATTGGGCTTCGACAGCAAAAGAGGAGGAACCTGAATTGGTCATTGCTGCTGCAGGAACGGAATCTAACTTAGAAGCATTAGCAGCTGTGACTTTGATGCTGGAAGAATTCCCAAAACTAAAAATCCGGTTCATCAATGTCGTAGATTTATTGAAATTACGTCATCCAAGTCAAGATCCGCGTGGGTTGAGCGATGAAGAATTTGACCAATATTTTACAAAAGACAAACCGATCTTATTTGCTTTCCACGGTTATGAAACATTGGTCCGCACGATTTTCTTTGATCGTCATAACCATCATTTAATGATTCATGGCTACAAAGAAAACGGAGATATCACGACACCATTTGACATGCGTGTGGTAAATGAACTTGACCGTTATCATTTGGCAAAAGATGCAGCTTTAAAAATCAAAGGAAGTCAAGTAGAAGATTTTGCAAAAAAAATGGATCAGAAATTACAAGAACATCAAAACTATATTCGTGAAAATGGTATTGATCTGCCAGAAGTATTGGATTGGAAATGGAAAAATCTTGACCAATAAAGTGATAAAATCAACCCCGAAAAACAGATTTTTTTACATTGATCAAGAAACTGAAAAAATAAATAAAAAAAACGGAAAAAAGACTGGAAGAATGGCCAGTCTTTTTTTTTCGTTTTTGGGAAGTGAAAACCAATCTATTTACCTGTAAGCCACCCATAAATCCAATCAAATGGTGCAAAGAAAAAATCTTCCATTCTATTCCCTCCTTTAAAAAAAGCATAACATGGTTTCTATTTACATGAGCATGAATTTTGTTACGTTTTTATTGCCGAAAAATAAAAACCGTTCATTATGATGTCAAATTCGTCAGTAATAGATGCAATGTGTTATAATAATTCAGTTAAATCAAAAATGAAATGGAGAAAAGACATGGACGGGTTATTACCTTTATGGAAAGAACGCGGAATGACAAGTCATGATTGCGTATTCAAATTAAGAAAAATCTTACATACGAAAAAAATCGGACATGGGGGTACGCTTGACCCGGATGTAGACGGTGTATTGCCTATTTGTATCGGAAAAGCCACAAAAGTTATCGAATATTTGACAGATTCTGGGAAAATTTATGTGGGCGAGATGACTCTAGGTTTCAGTACAACGACGGAAGATCGATCCGGAGAACGAGTAGAAATAAAACCAGTGGATATGTCTTTATCTGAAGAAAAAATAGATGAAGTGATGGCTTCATTTATTGGTGAGATCACCCAGATACCGCCAATGTACTCAGCGGTAAAAGTAAACGGTAAACGGTTATATGAATATGCACGGAATAATGAACCAGTGGAGCGGCCTGTTAGAAAGGCTCAAATTTACCGTTTTATCCGAACAAGTGAACTGACAAGAGACGAAGTGGCAGGAACCATTTCTTGGCGTTTCGAAGTAGAATGTGGGAAAGGAACCTATGTCCGTACATTAGCTGTGGATACAGGCAAGAAACTTGGTTACCCTGCACACATGTCTGATCTCACTCGAACAGCAAGTGCCGGTATGACCCAAAAAGAAGCGTTAACATTAGAAGAAGTAGCTCAAGCTGTAGAAAACGGTACGATCGATGAGTATTTGCTGCCAATTGAAAAAGGAGTGGAACGGTTCAAACGAGTAGATATTACTGATGAGGTATGGCAGAAAGTAAAAAACGGTATGAGACTTGATTATACTGTATTTGCGCTCCCAGAAATGCCTTCAGAGGAAATTGCCTTGTTTTATAAAGAAAAAGTCGTAAGTATCTACCAGCCAAACCCGAAAGAAAAAAATAAACTAAAACCTAGTAAAGTATTGAGAAATGAGGAATAACGAATGAATATCATCAAGATCAGACATCCTTACCAACCAGAACAAATTCCAGAAGACGATGTCGTTTTAGTACTGGGATTTTTCGACGGCGTGCATATCGGACACCAGAAAGTCATAAAGACAGGTATGGAAATTGCACAAAAAGAAGGATTGAAATTAGCATTGATGACTTTCAATCAACATCCATCGATTGTTTTTAAGAAGATCGATCCTAGCAGTGTGAAGTATTTGACTAGCCTGAAGCAAAAAGAAGAAAAAATGGCAGCTTTGGGTATCGATTATTTATATGAAGTCGATTTTACTTCTTCTTTTGCTCATTTAGCGCCACAAGAGTTTGTTGATCAATATATCGTAGGATTACATGCGAAATATGCTGTTTCCGGTTTTGATTACACCTATGGACCAAAAGACATTGCAGATGTCGCTCATTTTCCTGAATATGCTAAGGGAAGATTCAAAATCGTCACAGTCTCTAAAGAAGAAGAACAAGGCGAAAAAATCAGCTCTACACGTATTCGAGGATTGCTAGACAGCGGTCAAGTAAAAGAAGCGGCAAAACTATTAGGTTGCATATACGAGGTGGAAGGGGTAGTTGTTCATGGCGATGCACGAGGCAGATTATTAGGATTCCCTACAGCAAATGTCAAAGTAAAGAGCACAGTCCATTTACCTAAAGAAGGTGTTTATGTATCAGAAATAAAAATTGGGGAAACTTGGTATCCAGCCATGGGTTCAATTGGACATAACGATACATTCGGTGAAGGACGGGAGCTGACTGTAGAGTTGTATATTTTGGACTTTAATCAAGATATCTATGGCGAGCACGTCAAAGTACGTTGGAATCAATTTTTAAGAGATCAAGTGAAATTTTCAAGTGCAGAGGAATTGATTGAACAACTCAAGGAGGATGAACAAGCAACAGCTGAATATTTTTCTCAGCAATAAAATAATGTCCGTGAGAGCTAATCTTTATGCATAACTAGCAATTACAACGAAATGGTTGATAAATAAGCGCATGAAAGGGCTGTGGCAAAAGTCTTGTCACAGCCCTTTTTCCGAATAAACGGTGTTCCAGAAGTAGCTTCTTCGGAAATAAGCCGAAATTTCACAAAAATTTTGAGAAGCAATTTTCGTCAATTCCTTCTTATTTCTTGAAGCTGAACACTTCTGTCACAACCTCTTTCTTTATAGAAATAGAAGGATGCTACCAAACAATGAGAACGATTACTGGAGCGTATCATTTGCTTTAGACTATATATATTGGTGTACACTCATTTTAAGGCGGAAGTAAAAGTTATCCGTAATAATAGGTTTAGGTATAAAAAAGGAGTGGGTACTATGTATAAGGAATTAGAAAACAAAGTCGCAGTAGTAACTGGCGGCTCAAAAGGGATTGGAACAGCGATTGCTCAACGATTCGGGAAAGAAAAAATGAATGTAGTCGTCAACTATAATTCGGATAAAGAAGGGGCAGAAAAAGCAGTCAAAGCAATCGAAGAAGCAGGCGGAAAAGCAGTCTCTGTACAAGCAGATGTCAGTTCCGAAGAAGGAATACAGCGTTTACTTGATACGGCTTTAGAAAATTTTGGGACACTGGACATTTGGGTTAATAATGCTGGGATGGAAAATCAGCATCCGACCCATGAACTTAGCCTTGAAGATTGGGAAAGAGTATTAAAAGTCAATTTGACTGGCGTTTTTATCGGAACGAAAGCAGCTTTGAATTATTTTACAGAGAATGATAAAAAAGGAAATATCATCAATATGTCTTCTGTTCATGAACAAATCCCATGGCCAACATTTGCTCATTACGCTGCTTCAAAAGGCGGGGTAAAATTATTTACCGAAACGGTAGCAATGGAGTACGCACCTAAGGGAATCAGAATCAATAGTATAGGACCTGGCGCTATCCGTACACCTATTAATGCGGCAAAATTTGATGATCCTGAACAAAAAGAAATCTTGGAAAGTATGATCCCACTAGGACGCGTAGGTGAACCAAAAGAAATAGCAGCGGCAGCTGCATGGTTGGCTTCAGACGAATCCAGTTATGTTACAGGTATTACACTATTTGCAGATGGTGGGATGACTTTATATCCTTCTTTCCAAGGTGGAAAAGGATAAGGGTGAATAAAAATGGGTTTATTGATTGCATTGATCCCGGCAGTTGGATGGGGGATCCAGCCACTGATTTTGAAAAAGATTGGCGGCAGACCAACAAATGAGATATTAGGAACTGGTATTGGAGCGGTGCTCGTTGGCTTACTCGTTCAATTATTCGCTTCTCCAGCTGGTATTTCAGTGACTACATTTTTGATTAGTTTACTTTCTGGTGCATTTTGGGTTATTGGACAAACAGGACAGTATACATCTTTCAACTTGATTGGTGTTTCTAAAACGATGCCTATCTCGACTGCATTACAGTTAGTCGGAACCTCGTTGATTGGTGTCTTCGCTTTTGGAGAATGGTCTGGAAGTATGGGGAAAATCATTGGTGCAGCAGCGATCATTCTTCTTGTATTTGGTTCTGCTTTAACGGCAATCAGTGATGATCCTGGAAAAAAAGGCGGTATCACAAAAGGAATCAGTCTATTAGCATCAACAAGTATTGGTTATTGGGTTTACAGTGCATTGCCCAAACTAGTTGATGCAAGCGGACTTTCCATTTTCTTTCCGCAAATGATCGGTGTCTTTTTAGGGGCAGTTATTTATGTGATTTTCCGAAAACCAACTGCATTTTCTGAAGACAAGAGTTGGAAAGCAACAATAGTTGGAGCCATCTTCAGTGTGTCAGCGTTGGCTTATATTTTTTCAGCGAATGAAAATGGGGTTGCTACTGCATATATCATTACACAGCTAAACGTAGTTATCTCTACATTAGGCGGTATGTACATCCTGCATGAAAATAAGACACCAAAAGAAAAAAAATTAACGATTATCGGCTTGTTGCTGATCGTAGTAGGAAGTATGGTCACGGTCTTTATTTGAGGATAAAGAGAGCAAAAGAATACTTATAAAAAGTGCTAGAATTTCCAACACCATTGGAAATTCTAGCACTTTTAATCGTTTAAGAAACAAGTGAAATATCTGTCTGCATCAATAATTTTCCATTGATCCATTGACTAAAGTTCGTTACATAATTAAAATTACCACCTATAAGTATCTCCGCATGATTATCTTTATAAAGATCGTATTGTAAAAGACGGTCTTTTTTATTTGCGTAAACATCGTTATGGTACTGGACTAATTGTTCTCGGAATTGATTAATCGCTGTAAAATCACGATACTGAAGGTTGAAACGCATCGTGATTGGTGCATCTAGCATGAATCGCTGCATGTCTTTTGCTGCTTCATCTGCTTGATCTCCGTAAAGAAATTCAAAAAGATTACGTTCAGAAAATTTCCATTGTCCGCCGACCTTTGTTCCTTTTAGTTTTCCTTCATGAAGATAATTTCTGATAGAACGTGTAGTAACACCTAATTGTTCGGCTAATTCATTTACTGAGTAAAAATCTTTCAATGTTCACCCTCCTATGTGAATGGTTCTATTGGTTTGGTTGTTAGTTGCTTTATCACGAGATGTAGAAAGAATGATCTCACTTAAAGTCATTGCAAAAAAACGAATCAGAAAATTCTAACTTTTCTTTCTCTAAAGAAATTCATTCTCTTCTAAAGTGATATTATATTTAAATATACCTGAAAATAATGGATAGTATTATGAAAGATTGCTGATATTTTCTCGTATTTTTTCCTTATTCAAAAGATTTGCAGGAAAATTGCTGAAAAATAATTTTACTAAGTTGAAAATTCAAGGTCATTCGTATCAGTGATTTTTTTCAGCACAAGAAAGACTCCTTATAAAAACAGCAAATACGTTGCCAATTAAATGTTTAACCAGTGAGGATAAAAAGGATAGAACAAAGCCTGTACAAGGTAATGGATAGATTCTTCGCCAGTACAGGTTTTGTTTGTATAAAGCTTTATCGCCAAAATTTATCATGGTCTTTCTTGTCTTCAATATTAAATGAAATCAAATGGTCAATCAGTTCCCAATTGATTGCACTTTTCCAAGGAACTTTGATGACATTATCCGTATATATGTAACCAATTTCTTGGATAGTCTTTTCAAGGGCACGAATCGCTGCTTTTTCTGGTGCGATGGAAAAATGATTTTTAGCAAAACTGAATGCAATAATAAAGGTACCATGATCAGTAAAGATAGGCTGGTTCCATTTTACAGTTGTGTCTAGCTGGGGATATGTCTTCGCTATCTTAGAGAAAAGGTCATTGATCTTTTGTTGGTTTTCTTTTTCTTTTATTTGATCAATAATCAGCCGGAATTTTTCCATTCTAAAACGCCTCCATTAAGTGGTTTGATTTATTTTACCAGAAAAACAATGGTTATGTATAAAAATAAATTAGAAAACAAGCAATATTGTATCCGGTATATTTTGATGATAAGATGGCTCAAAGACCAAAATAGAAAAGAGGCATAAAAATGATTGACTTGGCAAAGAAATTCTCACACGCAAATATTTATTTTGAGTTGTATCATCATCGAGCTATTTATACAAATGAAGATGCTTTGGTGGTGAAGAAAGAGCAAGGATTTACAGGCACAGAGACCAAAAGCTTATTCTTAAAAGATAAAAAAGATAATAACTATGTATATCTGACTTTTACTACGAAACAAACGGATTTCAAAGCATTAGGAAAGATCATCGGTAAAAGGCTTTCTATTGTTTCATCAGAACGGATGGAAGAACAAACGGGACAAAAACAGGGCGCTGTTTCTCCATTTGGTTACGAAGAACAGATACCGATTATTATTGACGAAGAACTATTGTCAAAAGAAAAACTTGTTTTTGCACCAGGGAGACCAGATCAAACGATGGTCATCAAAACGATTGACTTAAACAAAATCATCCAGCTACTTAAAATACCGATGTTTTTGATGCCAGCAAATGAAAATAACAACTAATCAAACAAAATAGTGCGTACTAGGAGCTGAAGCATTATGATAAGATATCCGTCATTAGGAAAAAACACAACGATAGGGATTACTGCACCATCATCGGGCGTACCAGAAGAACACCACCTGTTACTAGGAATGGCTTTAAAGAGTATGGAAGAAAAATCTTTTCATGTCGTTACTGGAAAGACGCTGTGGACGCAAGATAAAGAAAAATCAGCTCCAGCAAGAGAACGAGCAGATGAATTCAATCAAATGATGCAAGATGAGAATTTCCAAATGATTCTTCCGCCTTGGGGAGGAGAATTATTGATTGAGATCCTCGATTCTGTCGATTTCGATGCGCTACAGCCAAAATGGATAGTAGGTTATTCAGATATTAGTACGTTGCTACTCGCCGTCACATTAAAAACAGGGATAGCCACTGCACATGGGACCAACCTTATTGATTTAAGAGGGAATTATTCAGATAAAACGACAGCGATGTGGAAAAGTGTGCTAGAAACAGGCAAAGGAGAATCAATCTTACAGCATTCTTCTGAAAAATATCAAAAAGAATGGCATCATGAGCAACCGTCACCTTCAGTTTTCCATCTTACTGAACCAACAAATTGGCAATCAATCAGCGAAGAGGCAGTAAGGATAAAAGGCCGATTATTAGGTGGTTGTATAGATACAATCAGACATTTAATTGGTACACCTTATGGAGATGTCCAAACGTTTAAAAGAACGTATAATGATGGAAAGCCAATCTTGGGGTTTCTAGAAAACTGTGAGCTATCGTCCGTTGATTTAAGAAGATCACTTATTCAGATGAAACTAGCAGGATGGTTTGAGGACAGCTCTGGTATCATGTTCGGCAGAAGTGCAGCAGAGGATTTGCTAGATTATCGAATGAAGGATGTATATGAAGATCTTTCAAAAGAATTGAACATACCAATCTTGTATGATATTGATTGCGGTCATGTACCGCCACAACTAACATTAATCAACGGTGCCTACGCAGAAGTAGCGGTAGAAGATGGAAAAGCGACTGTTTTGCAAACGTTTATTTAGCAAAAAATATAGGGGATTTTCCACGTGAGGTTGTGAAAAAGCTCCCTTGCATCAAGTAATACGAACAGCCAAATAAAAACAGCTTCTCATGGTTTATGACTATTGTGACTTGTGGCTGAGGATTTGATAGGAGAACAGTTTTTATTTAATGATTTTTTACAAATTTAAGAAAAAATAGTTCTAATTGTGAAGCAATAAAAATAGATGTTTTGCTATCCTTATATAAGTAAGATATATTTTTGATAATGGAGTGAGATTATGGATGTAGTTAACTTGATAAATGACTTCGAAGGTTTTAGTATTTACAAAGAATTTGATCCAAAATTGTTTGCAAAAAGGTTCAATAAGTTGAAGAGACCAAGTGAATTTGAATATTATTTTAATATATTTGAGAAGCAACTCAGAGCAACTGATAACAAAAATTATCTTTTATATCATGAAAATGGATTATCTTGGACCGATGCTTTATTGAAGCTTTGCGAGAAAAAATTGAATAGCCGTGAAGAATTTGATTCTTTTCTAGAAAAATTCCGGTCACCTTACATTAATGAAGTATATATTCAGAAGAAACGTATAGATTATGGACAAGATAAACTAGAAGGGTTTAGTAGATTTGATATCAATCAAAAATATGATCCACGTCTTTTTACAAAAACATTTGGGAATGTAAAAGAACCAAGAGAATTTGTTAACCATTTTTCCGTATTCGAACAACAACTGAAGGCTTCCGCTAATAGCAAAAGTTTAGAAATCTATCATAAAAATGGGCTAGTTTGGACGCAAGCTGTTTTAAATCTATTAAAAAATAGATTAACAGTATCATCTAGATACGATACATTTTTGAAAAATCTGAATTCACCATTTATCAATGACCGCTATATTAAGCAAAAACTTGATGAATTAGTTGCTCCTGCTCTCGCTAAAAAAGAAATAGAAGATACAGGCGTAAAAAAGAAAATTCCACTTCCAGTAAGAAGAGAAAAGAAAAAACAAGTTGTTCAAGCTGCTGGATCAACAAGTCATTTTGAGAAATTCGAGAAACAAGATACAAAGAAAAATCTTTCACAGTTAAAATCAATGACACTAAGTCATTCTAATGAACAGCAAGAATTAACCTATGCACAATTACAATTTGATAATAACGTTAAATGTCCTAATAATGCTAGAAGTGTTTCTGCAGAAAAGACTATCTATGCAACCATTCGACACACTAAGGACCAGCCTATCAAAGACCAGCAAAAAAACTATAGAAAAGAAAGTGAAAGAAGCTGACAAAATGCTGTCAGCTTCTTTTTGTATAACATATTAGAAAGTTTAATTATCTATAACTGTCACATCAATTAACTGTTTCACGTCATTTGGGTTGCCTGTAGGAATAACAACCACAGATGCATGATCAATGATTTCTTGAGTTGTTTTTTTAATGAATGCTGGGTCAGAGGCTTGATCTGCAGGCATTTGCCAATGTGAAGGAACTGGATAACTAGTGATCGTCCCGTCGTGGTTACTAGAATACACTAGAATTCCTTGGTAGCCGTATTTCCCAGTAAGCATAACTACGTCTTTTGGATAACCTACGCTCCCTGCATCATAGGGATCGATAGGTGTTCCTGCCGGATAATGAATAACATGTAGTTCAAAATCGCCTGATGCATCTTTAAAAGTATTACCCTTGACAGCCAACCAAACGCGTGCATACTCAATTTGCAGATCAGAATATCCTGCTAACGGATCTACTGACTGAGAAGACTGTGAGAAGGATGTGTCTGCTGTGGAAGAAGAAAGACTCGTGTCAACCGTATCACTAGATATAGAAGAAGGGTTGGACTCTGAAAGTTTGCTGGTGGTTGAAGATGCATTCGATTCAGAAGAAGCTGATTTCTGTGTACTTGATTTTTCAGCTGAACTAGTTTGTCTGATGGAACTTTTGACTGCGGTCGCAGATGACTCACTGGTTTCTTTACTAGCAGATGTACATCCTACAAGGAATAAGGAGATCGACGCTAAAATAAACCCTAACTTTTTCATATAAAACACCTCGTCACTTTATTTAATACTAGTATAGCATAATTCTAAATTTCTCTGGTCAAAGGAGAAGTATAGACAAAAATTTCTATACATTGATTAAATCTGTCTTTTATTTATGTATTTAGGGAAATTTCCCATTATATGCTACCTAAGAACTATTATTGAAATCAAGTTCCTTAAAGTGTAATAGCTATTGTAACCGGTTTCTTTTGTGCTTATACTAAATCTGCGACACAAGATGTGTATGGAAGGAGTTGACTTATTATGATAATGGAAAAGATTCAACGCTTTGGCGGAGCTATGTTTACACCGGTTTTGCTCTTTTCTTTTTCGGGGATCATGGTGGCTTTATGTATCATCTTCAAAAACCCAATGTTAGTGGGGAGTATTGCTACAGAAGGAACAGCATGGTATTCGATCTGGTCAGTGATTGAAAGTGGTGCTTGGACCGTATTCAATCAAATGGAGTTGTTGTTTGTTATTGGATTACCTATCGGATTAGCTAAAAAAGCAAGTGCTAGAGCAGTGATGGAAGCATTTGTAGTCTATATTACTTGTAATTATTTCATTTCTACTATGTTAGGCTTTTATAGCGGATTTTTTGGTGTTGATTTTTCTACCGACCCGGGCGGTGCGAGTGGACTGAAAATGATTGCGGGTATCAAAACATTGGATACAGGAATTATAGGGGCAATCTTGATTTCAGCTGTTGTAGTGTATCTGCATAATCGATTCTTTGATAAAAAGCTGCCGGATTTTTTAGGGATCTACCAAGGGTCATCATTTGTTGTGATTATTAGTTTTTTCGTTATGTTGCCTATTGCATTTTTGATCTGCCTTATCTGGCCCAAGATCCAGTTGGCAATTAGTTCATTGCAAGGTTTCTTAGCAGGTGCTGGTATCTTTGGTGTCTGGCTTTACACTTTTTTAGAACGTATTTTGATTCCAACCGGTTTGCATCATTTTATTTATGCACCCTTTGCATTTGGTCCAGCAGTAGTAGAAGAAGGGATTGCGAGATACTGGATGACACATCTTCAGGAGTTTGCTCGCAGCGAACAGCCACTTAAGCAGCTTTTTCCAGAAGGCGGTTTTGCTTTGCACGGGAATTCAAAGATATTCGCTTCTCCAGGTATTGCCGCAGCGTTTTACTTCACTGCAAGGTCTGAGAATAAGAAAAAAGTGCTGACGATCCTGATCCCCGCCACTTTGACAGCTGTTTTGGCAGGTATCACTGAGCCGTTAGAGTTTACGTTTTTATTTATATCTCCACCATTATTTGCTGTTCATTCATTTTTGGCTGCTACAATGGCGGCAATAATGTATGGTTTTGGCGTGGTAGGGGATATTGGTGGTGGATTTATTGACTTGTTCGTGAAAGTCTGGATTCCATTATTCCAAAACCATAAAGGGATGATCTTTACTCAACTAGTGATTGGGCTAGCTTTTACAGGGATCTATTTTGTTGTGTTCCGATACCTGATTCTCAAATTTGATATTGCTACTACGGGAAGAGAAGAGAATACCGACGCTGTTAGATTATATACTAAAAAAGATTACAAAGAAAAAGAGAGGAAAACTTCAAAAACAGAAATTGAAAATGTATATGAGAATCAAGCTGCTGTTTATTTAGAAGGTTTTGGAGGGGCCGACAATATTGAAAAAGTCACAAATTGTGCTACACGCTTGAGAATAACTGTAAAAAATGAAATGTTGGTTTTAGAAGATACGATTTTTAAAGAAGGTGGAGCACACGGTGTAGTGAGAAGCGGCAATGCTTTTCAAGTAATAGTTGGTTTGGACGTGCCACAAGTACGTGAACAATTTGAACGTTTATTAGAAATAGAACAATAGTTTCACAAAAGTCTTAACAGACAAATAGAAAGGGGATGTTAATATGAAAAAATTTTCAATCACGATTGCCGGCGGAGGGAGTACATTTACTCCTGGAATTGTTTTGATGCTTTTGAAACATCTGGATAGATTTCCTATCCGGCAAATCAAATTTTATGACAATCTGGAGGAAAGACAAGCACGTATTGCTTCTGCGTGTGAGATTTTATTGAAGGAAAGAGCACCAGATATTTTATTTACAGCCACTACTGATCCAGAAACAGCATTCACTGATGTTGATTTTGTTATGGCACATATTCGTGTTGGCTTATATGCGATGCGGGAAAAAGATGAAAAAATTCCGTTGAAGTATGGGGTAATTGGTCAGGAAACTTGTGGACCTGGCGGAATTGCTTATGGGATGCGTTCAATTGGCGGTGTTTTAGAGTTGATAGATTATATGGAAAAATATTCACCAAATGCGTGGATGCTCAATTACTCTAATCCAGCGGCGATCGTGGCAGAAGCGACTCGAAAATTACGTCCTAAAGCAAAAATCATCAATATATGTGATATGCCGGTGGGAATTGAAGAGCGTATGGCTCAAGCTATCGGCTTAGCTTCACGCAAAGAAATGGTCGTACGCTACTATGGCTTGAATCATTTTGGTTGGTGGACGGATATCCGAGATACAGAAGGAAATGATTTGATGCCTAAAATTCAAGAATATGTTAGTCAGTTTGGTTACGCTCTACCATCGGAATCTCAAGAATCACAACAAACCGATGCAAGTTGGAAACATACATTTATGAAAGCAAAAGAAGTATATGACATTGACCCAACTACTCTTCCTAACACTTATTTGAAATATTACTTTTATCCGCAAGATGAAGTAGCGCACACCAACCCAGAGTTTACGCGTGCAAATGAAGTGATGATTGGACGCGAAAAACAAGTATTTAATGAATGTGATCGTATCACTAATAGTGGTTCAGCAGAAAATACGATACTGGAAATCGATGAACATGCTAGCTATATCGTTGATTTAGCACGAGCAATTGCCTATAACACTCATGAAAGGATGTTGCTGATCGTACCTAATAACGGAGCTATCGAGAATTTTGATGAGTCGGCGATGGTAGAAATACCCTGTATAGTTGGCAGCAATGGACCAGAACCATTGATACAAGGAAAGATTCCACGCTTCCAAAAGGGATTGATGGAACAACAAGTAGCTGTCGAAAAATTAGTAGTCGAAGCTTGGGAAGAAAGGTCTTATCAGAAATTATGGCAAGCACTGACATTATCAAAGATTGTTCCAAACGCAAAAGTTGCAAAAGATCTATTAGATGATTTGGTGAGTGTAAACCAAGAGTACTGGCCTGAATTGAAATAGCAGTATCCCAAATACATCGTGGTCCTCCTCTATTAAAAAATAGTTTCATGTTATTGCATATACTAATAATAGAGGAGGAATCGTATGGAACTAGAAAAATTGATTCATCAACATGCAGAAAAATTAAGCGAACTAGACCGAGGAATCTTGAACTTTATTTTATCGGATCCTAGCTTGATACAAAATTTGAAAATAACTGACTTAGCGGAAAGACTTTATGTCTCAAAATCTTCCATTATGAGAACAACTAAGAAATTGGGGTTTTCTGGTTATTCTGAGTTCAAATATTTTTTACGACATGTAAAAAACAAAGAAAATGGACTTAGAACACAAGAAGACATTTTTGAAAAACAACTGGAAGATATCCAGCAGACGCTTCATTATATGAAGGCTGTCAACTTAAAGCCAATCCTTCAATGCTTAGACCGAAGTAAGATGATCTATTGCTATGCAACGGGATTTTCACAAAAGAAAGTAATTGATGAGTTTTATAAAATGATGCTAGGTATTGGAAAGAGAGTAATGGTGTTGCCAAATAAGACGGAGTTTGATATGGCCATGCCACTGATAACATTAGAAGATATGGTCATTATTGTTTCTTTGAGCGGTGAAACACATGAGGTCAAAGAAAATCTGACTGTCTTTGAATTACAGAAGATTCCAGTTTTGACCATTACTGTAGCTGGAGATAATTATTTCGCACGCCATAGTACTTATCATTTAAATTATTATTGTAATCGATTTATCCTCGGAAAAGAAAATAAACCATTTCAATCATTGATCAGCTTGAGTTGCTTAGCGGATTATTTAGTTCGTGCTTATGGTGTATATACGCTGAGATAGGAGAGCTAGATGAGAAGAGACAGGATAGAAGAACTCTGGAAACACATTTTACTTGGTTATTGGATAACTGCAGCTTTCCTTTTTTATTTCTATGCTATATTAATGACTATCAGAATGAATGGAATGATACACGAAGCTTTTTTCCATAATCCATATATCGCTCTTGGTTCTTTATTTCCTTTTTTAATGTTATTTCAAGCAAGTATTCTTTATTTTTTAGAAAAAAGAACAATTGAAACCAGCTTGTTAAGAATATACCTACAATTTACTGTTGTCCAACAAGTTATAACAGGAAATCTAATAGGAGCTCTTTTAGCTTTTCTCTATGTAAGAAATTTAAAAAAATGTGGGAAGAAGTCAACTATATACAGCAAAGTACTAGTTTTATCTAGCACAATTTTTATAGGAACCATTAGTCTACTAGCAATATTTTTGCTTTTACGAATGAGTTAAGAAGTTGGTTCTCCATTTTTAATTTAAAATAGAAAAATAAGAGAAAAAGTTTAACACGATATATAAATTTATGATTCCGTTAAATCTTGTATATGAATATAAATAGAGTGTGTCTTCTTTGATAAATATCATAAAAAAGTGTGACAAGCAATCATTGTTAGAATTGCTTGTCACAACATTGATAAGAGTATCTAATTGAAGAGAATGATTAGGAGAAAGGGTCTCCGTACTTTTTATAGTAATCATAGTATCCAAGTTTGTATAGACGAATCGTTTTTTGTCTTATTTCTTCTGTTTCAAAATGGACTGCTTGAAGAATCAAATCTGTGAATTCTATAGGAGCTGTTCCATTCGCGGTAATCAAGTTATGATCTTTTACAGCTTGTTGTTCTATAAAATCTTCTTTATTATGATAATTTTCCGATTCTAACCAAGGTAATTGCGCATTTCCGGTGTGTTTGTAACCTTGCAATAATCCGCTCTGTGCTAAATAATCAACTGCCCCACAAATAGCAGCTACTGGTACGCCTGTTTTTAAAAATTTATCGATTATTAAATATAAATGGTGGTTTTCTATGTCCCATGAATTGCCACCAATCATAATAAAGAGATCAATTTTTTCAGGTATTTGTTCGATTAAATAATCGATTTTTGTTTTTAGTCCTCCAATGGAAGTGACCTCTGATTGGATAGAAGCAGTTTTATTTTGCCATCCCTCATTCTGGTTTAGTGTGCTAGTAATGTAAGCCCCTTCCCAATCGGCATATTCCTCTAATAGAAACGTAATCGCAGTTTTCATTTTCAAGCTCTCCTTTATTATCTATGACAAGGACAACAGTTTTAATATACAGACATTCATTAAATTTGGATAGCGACAGAGGAAACAACAATTCTTAAGTTTTAGACAGAGTACATAGGCAGCCAACTTTATTTACTAGCATTATAACATTTTGCATACGTAGATGACAAAGAACCAGCTGCCTCAACGTTACTGTCTATGAAAGAATCTTAGATTGAGTCAGAAAGTCTACTATTGATTCTATTCTGCGAATCTATTCGAATTAAGAAGAATACTGTCGGAAAGTTTCTTTGATTGATGGAAAAATTGAGTACCAAAAGAGAAAAAATAACTGGTCTTCTAGGTAGCGGCTCTGACTAGCTTCTCTATTTATTAGAATACAATCTAAAAAGAAACTGGAAGGTAAAAAGTATTTATAAAAACGAAACAATAAAACGTGTCAAACACTCAGCATGATATATATAACCATGTAACCAGTTCATTAAGAAAATAGTGAAAGCCACAGAAAATAAAGTTTCTGCGTACATTCATATCCCATTTTGCGAGCATATCTGCTATTACTGTGACTTAAATGTTAATATGGTTAAAATGACCGTTATATTTTTTATATAAATATCGTATAATTAGTATGAATATAGAAGAAGGAAAGAAGGTGCAATCTTGGAATCTAAAGACAAGTATTTAGATTACGCTAGGGTCAATAAAGATAAATTTATTGAAACAATTATCAAGGGGAAAATCCCTGACGATGAAAAAGACGCGGTATTCATGGCCGGAAGCCCAGGAGCAGGTAAAACAGAGGTTGCACTAGGTTTAGCTGAAAATTATGACAACCATGTTGTGATTGATGCGGACTATTTTAGAACGCAGTTTCCAGAATACAATGGAAAGAACTCAAGTGTTTTTCAGAAAGCTTCTTCTTGGTTAGTTGAACAATCATTAAAATATGTACTGGAACATGGCTATTCTTTCATATTAGATGCTACTTTTGCTATCCTTAGTGCAGAGAAAAATATTATTCGAGCCCTTAAAAATAACTTTCGCGTTACGATTTTCTATGTTTACCAAGATCCCAAAGTTGCCTGGGATTTCACTCGAAAACGTGAACTAGCTGAGGGACGTCATGTGCCAAAAGAAACGTTTATCAATGCGTTTATTAAGTCAAGAGAGAATATTGAAAAAGTCAAAGATAGACATCCTGAAGTAGTCCTTCACATAATGATTAAGGATTATCAAAATAATATTTCTGAAGTACACTATGCAGCAGATAATATTCAATTAGTACTACCCATACAATATACTTCAAAAGAGTTGGAGGAGGAATTACATGACTGAGAAAGAACAAGTACAACAAATCGTGAAGAAGTATAATAAAAGTATCGCTGATTTATCAGAAAACGCCTCAGCGAAAGAATTTAAAACAGTAATGAAGTACGTAGCAGATGAGGCAAATCGTAAACAGCGGAAATTAGTGGGGTTGGATAAGTAAATTTTTTAAACCAAATCCTTGTAAAGTTGAGTTTTTTATTTTAATGAACTAAGACTATTAAATAGATAATTATTGTAACTTAAAAACACAGCTAAAAATTAGTTGTGTTTTTTTATTAGGTTTACTTTTCTGGTATAAAAGGAACTAGCTACTTTTTCAAAATTTCTAAACCTTTCCATATGTAACGTTTACCAAGTTATTCGCCATAAAATTTTATAATTGGATCACCTATTGTTTTACATAAGTCGTATTTAAGTAATAACCGGCGTTTTTTACATAAGAAGACTTCGGATATTTTTTAGTTTGATTGGCTCTGATATACCTATAAAGAATATGCTAAGATAGGAATAGTAAAAATTAACATAGATGAGGTATAATAATGATGTTTTTATATATTACAGATAACTTGAACATAAAATGAGATTTTTCGATTTTCAAGTTATCTAATGCCAATTATATTGATATCATTAGGAGCTGCATTGCTATGAATCCAACATTGATTACTAAGAAAGAATTACTAAAAAAATTAGATATTTCTACTGGTGTATTAGCTGATTTAATTAGAAATGGCATGCCAAAAGAGGGAGAAATGTTTAATCTTGATAAGATTATCGCATGGCGAGAAAATTGGTCTAAAAACATATTAGGTGAGTTAGAAGTTGGTAGAGTATATACTAATAAAGAAATTTCAGAGAAGTTTAAATGTTCTAAACAGGGCGGAATGAGAAGATCTCATCAAACTAATACTCTTGTATTGTTTAGTGATCAGACAGGAAGTAATGTTTATAAAGATAAGTGGTTAAATGGTATTTTACAATATACCGGTATGGGGCTAAAAGGGGATCAAGTATTGGACAAGAATCAAAATAAAGTTTTAGCCAATTCAAAAAGTAATTTTGTAAAGATTCATTTATTTGAAACATTTAAACCAAAAGAACACACGTATTTGGGAGAAGTATATTTAGCAGGACAAATATATACTGATAATGAAAAAGATAGCTCGGGTAACAGAAGAAAAGTATATAAATTTCCTTTAGCTTTAATAAATCAAGAGCAATTGATTGAAGATAAAGACATATATAATCAGGAAAAAAGCCAAACTAGGCATGTTCATAATTTATCTGATACTAAATTAGAAGAAGAAGCAAGAAAAATTAGTAGTTATAACAAAAAAATGGCTGCAAAATATGTTAACAAAGAGGAGTTTTTCTTCTCAAAAACAAAAGTATATAAACGTAATCCCTTCGTATCTGAATATGTTAAACGACTTGCAAAAGGTATTTGTCAACTTTGCCAAGAAAAAGGACCATTTATAAAAGACGGTGTACCTTATTTACATTGTCACCACATAGAATATTTGTCGCAAGGTGGAAAAGATGTGATTGAAAACTGTATCGCGTTATGCCCCAATTGTCATGCTAGAATTCATGAACTTGAGTTACCTGATGATAAAGAAAAATTGCTGAAGATCGTTGAAAAAAGAGAAAATAGCTTTTCTAAAATACCGTAATTTATTTTTATGGGACAAATAAGCTAATGGGAGCTATGCCTTCTATGTGAAACTTAGTTCTATGACAAGTAACAAAGTATTTCTAGTTCATTTCTCCAGTAAATTCCAAATACTAGAGGATTCTTTTTTGTAGTGCTGCCTTTCTCAGGAAAAAGTAGTTGGCTACTTCGTCAAAATTTCTAAATTTTTTTAACGCATAAGGAAGTGCTCGAACATTCGCCATGAGGATGCTGACACTTACATTTGCACGAAGTTCTTTTTCACAGTTTTCTAGCAAGTAAATTTTTTTAAATTTCATATCAAAAAAAGCATGAGATTCTTCAAGGGTGCATCCCTATAAAGTGGAGTGTCTCATGCATTTTTATATTGTTCGAAAGTTCAATCTTCCTTTCACAAAAAAATAATTTTTTTATGATCAAACAAATTAATACTCTTGTTATTAATTTACAATAAAAAGTGATATATAACTTTGTGAAGGGAGACAATAAATTGGTTCTAAAATTTTTACAGAAGTTAAATGGAAAATCGAGTCAGCCAGAAGATGAAACAGAGATTCAAGAAATTATCCCAGAAGAAAAAAAGGGATTGGAAGAAGTATCATTTGCACTAAATAATGATGAAAAAATTGTCGTAGATTTCGTAAGCGATATGGATAGGGATTTTGGAAGTAGTATTCGAGATCGAGTGAGACAAGGGGATCATTTTGAGAGATTTTTAGCCGCGGTGTTTCGGTTGGCTGGATATGAAGTTGAAATTACTAAAAAAAGGTATAAAAAAGACAAGCGTGTCTATACTGGCGATGGTGGTGTAGATTTGATTTTAACTAAAGAAAATGAGCGTATAGCGGTTCAAGCAAAATCAAAGCGCTTAAATAGCACGAAAGAGGAGCGATTGATCACTGATAATGACGTAAAAATTTTTGCAGGAATATCTGATAAAAACTGGACTAAAAAGATGTTTATCACTTCGTCTTTTTTTAATAGTTATGCTTATAAACAAATAGCTGAAAATGAAAAAGCACATAAAATCGAGTGGTATGGCAGATATGAACTTTTAAAACTGTTAAATCAGTTGATTCCAGAGACGATGCTGAAATATCAAGTATTGAGTTCTTTGCCTAAAAATATAAAAATTTGTCCTAAATGTAACAAAGGTGTTATGATACTACGGCAGAATGGGACAACCGGACAATACTTTAATGCTTGTGCAGCTTATTGTGGTCATACAGAAAGTATCAAGAAGTATTAAAATGAAAACACTATAACTTAAAGTACTCAAGTCCTACTCTAAATATTGAAGTATTTCTAGTTCATTCCTATAGTAATAATTTTTAAATAATTTATACGCCTCGTCGGATGTATAGCCTCCAGTAAATTCCAAGTACTGGAGGATTCTTTTTCTTAGTGCTGCCTTGCTCATGAAAAAGTAGTTGGCTACTTCGTTAAAATTTCTGAACTTTTTTAACGCATAGGGTAGTGCTCGATCATTCGCCATGAGGATGCTGGCACCTATATTTGCTCGAAGTTCTTTTTCGTAGTCCTCTGGCAGGTAAGTATCTTCTAAAATCATATCAGAAAATGCATGAGCTTCTCCAAGATAGGGGACGTCCCTATAATAATGGATGATCTCATGCATTTTTGTAAAATTTTTGCGTTCGAGCATTAAATGTTGATTGGTGGTAATAATGATTTCGCCATGAACTTTTGTAATAGAACCAAGCATTTTCTTACTTAAGTTATCTTTGAAGTCGTAATCGATGAATTCTACATCTTCTACTTCATTCAGATAATTCTCAATGTCGTAGCATTTTACATGTTCCATTTTCTTTGAACAGTAATAACTAACTTCTTCTGAGAGTTCATTTGCAAGGTCTGCAGCTTCAAAATAAAGTTCTTCAGAAATCACATTCAATCCGATAATTCTCCTGGCTATTTTTTATTTTTCTTTGCTTTTGCACGTTGAACTAAAAAGTCCATATATTCATTTAATTCTTCTTCCAGTTCTTCAATATCTTCTACTTCCATATCTGCAGTATTCAATCTGAAGTGAGAAAGGATACTGTCTCCAAGCTGATCTTCTTCGCTGCGTTTTGGAGGAGTTGGATCAGAGGTTCTATTTAGTAGAAAATCTGTAGAAACATTGAAGAAATCTGCTATTACTGTGACTAGCTGATAATTCGACAACAAGGTAATTAAATTTGAATTTTTTAAAATTTAAACTGTTTTTTTATAGAATATAAAAATAGTAACGATTATGAGTCTAAAACATCTTTTTAAGATGCTATAAAATATTAAACTTGTTATTAATTTATAGTTATGTTGTCTTTATAAGGCAAATTTAAATTTTGGAGGATTCATAATGAAAAAGAAATATTTGGACTTAAAAATGTGGATTAGTGTAATAGCAGTAACTTTTGTTTTGTCCGTAGTAGCAACAAGTGGGAGTATGATTATTTCAGCAAATGAGTTGATTCTGGATGAAACTCAGAATAGTGAAAGCAATTTTAGTTCTGAAGACTTGCCAGTTTATTACTCGGAAGAAAAAAGAATTCCGAACTAGCCCTTGAAAAAATCAAGGAAGAATATGGAGATGTTCAACCTAAATTTAACGAAAACGGAGAAATATTATTAACACCTGAAGATGAATTAAGAATGGGACAAGTAATCAATCAGTATTTAGCAATGATTGGATTCAATCCAAGAATGCGAGGCGTAGGGAAAAATTGGTGGAACTCAACTGGTTTTGTGGTTGGTGTCATTGATGCAAGATTAATCGTTTTGGGCCTAGGTTTAGCAAATTCAAGTGTGAATACGGTAAAAGCGATTATTAGAAAAAACAAGCGAAATATTGCTCGAGTAACTGAAAATGTGATTGTTGCGCAAATTGGAATTACCACTGTAAGAGGAAAAGCGCTCGCAGCTGTAGAAATCGCCTTAGCTTTAGCTGGTACTTCGGTTGGAGGTCTAACCGCAGAAGGCCTTGATCGAGTAGATGGTAGAAATGATAATTATCTTTGGGCATAGCGCTAGACAAGTTTAAAATTCAAATGGATGAGGAGCTATAAGTGACAATAGGAGAAAATTTGAATTTTTTAGGTAGAATACTGCTAGGAGTATTGAGTGTGTACTGCTTTATCAGTGGCACACGATTTCTCTTGAAAGTAAAAACAATTGTTCGTTTCAATTTAGGAAAAGAAATGTCAAAAACAGATTATATAAAGGTAGAAACATATTTAAAAAAGTACAAGCTATTTGTTTTTTGGGGCTTTGTGTTTCTTGCGATAAGTTTAATTTTGGTGTGTTTAAAAAAACTACCCTTCTTCTGAGAGTTCATTTGCAAGGTCTGCAGCTTCAAAATAAAGTTCTTCAGAAATCACATTCAATCCAATAATTCTCCTGACTTTTTTTATTGGTTAAAAAAATGGAAAAATCTCAAAATAAGCTCAGTACATCATATAAAATTGACATCTTGTCCCTTTTGTATTACAATGTGATACAAAAGGGAGGCGATAATATGGCTATGATTACGGTTCGTGTGAGTGATGCCGAAAAAGAATGGCTTTCTTATATGGCGGAATTTTATGGGATTACTTTATCTGAGCTTCTAAAAACCTATTCGATGGAACAACTAGAAGATGAATACGATCGTCAAACGGCTGAAATTGCCCATAAACATTGGGTAGAAAGTGGAAAAACAACAGTATCTATGGAAGAAATCCTTCATGAATTTGGAAGGCTGGAATGACCTACCGTTTAGAATTCACGCCTGAAATTCAGAAACAACTTCGTAAAATGGATAAGCATCAAGCGATGCTGATCGTTCGATGGCTGTATCAACATATTGATGGTATTGACGATCCGAGAAAATTCGGAAAAGGATTGACCGCTAATCGTTCAGGACAATGGCGTTATCGAATTGGCAAATATCGTGTGTTGGTAGAGATAGAAGATAAACAATTGGTTGTTATCGCTATTCAAGTAGGACACCGAAGAAATATCTATGATTAAGATACTGTTTATTTTTACAAAAAAATAATAATTGGATTCTAGTTAAACCTCTTGAAGTGAGAGATTTAACTAGATTTTTTTATGAATAAAGGAAGGACAAGATTGTTTAGGGGAATCATGAACGTAAAAAAATCATCCAAGAAGTCGATTCTTGGATTTTTTAGTGGATTTGTTCGTCAAATACGTTTAGTATGCGTATATGAGAGGTTGTAAGCAAAGCGTTGTGACCTGAGCACTTAAGGAGGAATCTGTGAAAATAGCTTTTCATATTTTTGCAGATTTTGAGTTAATGCCGAAGGTCAGCTTTGTGAACACCGTTTATCGAGAGGTTGTGAAAGCCACATGTAGCTCCGATGACAATAAGCAAGCATTTTTGGAACTAGACTTCTTAGATTATAAACATGCGGCTTATTTCAAGGAGCTGGTGCTTGAACACCGTTTAAAGAAGGTCGAAAACAGGTACGACTTTTCGACGTAAGGAGAAAGAAGTTCAATGATAGAAACAATAAATCCCGCAGAAAACAAGGTTTCTGCGTACATCCATATCCCATTTTGCGAGCATATCTGCTATTACTGTGACTTTAATAAAGTTTTTTTAGAAGGGCAACCGGTAGATGAGTATGTGGAAATGCTGCTGAATGAAATGAGATTAATGCTGGAAAGTCATCCGACAGCGAATTTGGAAACACTTTATGTAGGGGGCGGAACACCAACCTCTTTATCTGCTAAACAGCTTGATCGATTGTTATCAGGAGCTAGAGAGATCTTGCCTTTTCAGGATGGTAAAGAGTTTACTGTAGAAGCGAATCCTGGCGATTTAACCCGTGAAAAGCTTCAAGTGATGAAAAACTATGGCGTTAATCGTTTATCCATGGGAGTTCAGACATTTGACAATCGCTTATTGAAAAAAATTGGACGTAAACACACCGCAGAAGATGTGTATCAAACGATGCAATTTTTAGAAGCAGAAAATTTTACCAATGTAAGCATCGATTTGATTTATGCATTACCGGGACAAACACTAGAAGGGTATCGGGATACTTTGGAAAAAGCTTTGGCTTTGGATCTGCCTCACTATTCTTTGTACTCATTGATCCTAGAAAACAAAACAATGTTCATGAACTGGGTACGACAAGGAAGACTCGAACTGCCTGATCAGGAAACGGAAACTAAAATGTTTGAAGAGACCATTGAAGCAATGGAAAAACATGGACGTCACCAATATGAAATAAGTAACTTTGGGCTTTCCGGACACGAGTCGCAGCATAACTTGATGTATTGGAACAATGACCATTATTTTGGGTTTGGAGCAGGAGCTAGCGGTTATCTTGGAAATATTCGTTACCGCAACAAAGGACCAATCCAACACTATTTACGTCCATTACGAGTCAATGAACGCCCGGTATTGGAAGAAGAAAAATTGACACGAAAAAATCAAATAGAAGAAGAAATGTTCTTGGGTCTAAGAAAAAAAACTGGGATTGCTAAAAAACACTTCTATGATCGCTATCAACAAACGATTGAATCGGTATACGGAGATGTGTTGATGAAGTTAGAGGAAGAAGGGTTACTTGTTAATGAAGAAGACCGTATTTATTTGACACCTAGAGGAACTTTTTTGGGAAACAATGTGTTTGAGCGTTTTTTGTTTGAAAAATAGTTTAAAGAATATTTGTTTTTTATCGGAATTTAAATAAAAAAGTTCAAAAATACAATAAAGAACTATTGAAACGTTGATATAACTGGATTTATAGCGATTGCTCAGAGTTAGCACTCTGAACGATAGAGTGCTAAAAAATGAAGTCTTTCTCTTGACAGGAGAAGGGCTTCTTGCTATATTTATAAGTGGATTAGCACTTAGAATCTATGAGTGCTAATGAGAGGTGAGGAAGATGTTAACAAAGCGACAAAACGACATTTTACGTCTGATCATCCAACACTATACGAGTAGTGGCGTGCCCGTTGGTTCCAAAACATTGATGTCTGAGGGAGTCAAGGCCAGTTCAGCAACGATTCGCAATGATATGAAGGCATTAGAAGATGAAGGGTTGCTGTTGAAGACTCACTCTTCTTCTGGGCGGATTCCATCTGCTTTAGGCTATCGTTATTATGTGGATCATTTGTTAAAACCTGCTCGCGTAGCAGAAGATGATCTGCTGCTGATACGTCAGTCTTTAGGTAGAGAATTTCACGAGATCAATGAGATCATTAAGCAATCTGCTGAGATCTTATCTGAGCTGACAAGTTATACGACTTTTTCGTTGGGACCTGAAATAAAAGACCGCCGATTAACAGGCTTTCGTATCGTACCCTTGAATAATCGACAGATCATTGCGATTGTCGTGACAGATATGGGAAATGTAGAAAGCCAAGTGTTCACTCTTCCCGAATACATGGGAAGTCAGGAACTAGAAAAAATGGTGCAAATTGTAAACGACCGTCTAGTCGGGGATCCTCTGATGACGGTGTACCATAAACTACGTACAGAGATTCCGATGATTCTTCATAAATATTTCCAGACGACAGAAGGGATGTCCCAGTTGTTTGACACCGTTCTTGGTCATGTATTTGAAGAAAAAGTTTATGTTAGTGGACAAATGAATCTCTTGGATTATGAGCCCCGTCAAGATCTTGATCAGTTTAAATCGATGTTTTCTTTTATGAAAGACTCCGATGGACTTACACAAATGATCACTCCGATGGATAGTAATATTCATATCAAGATCGGTGCTGAATTAGGTAATGATTTATTGCAGAATATGAGCATGATTCAAGCAAGTTACGAGATAGATGGTCATGGAAGAGGTACAATAGCCTTGTTGGGGCCGACTAGTATGCCTTATTCTCGGATGTTTGGTCTAGTGGATGTTTATCGAAGAGAACTAGCAGCTAAGCTTGCTGATTACTATCGATCACTTGACTTGTCAAACTCGTAATGTGAATAACGAAGCTATTTGCAGCTGATCGTTCTCTCTTTCTTAGTAAGAGCAATCAAACAGCTGACTGAATAATGAAAGGAAGACTGTATCGTGAAAGAAAATCAAGAAGAACTAGATAAAGAAATGACAGATGCTCAGCCAGAACCGGAAATCGATGTCGAAGCTGCAGAAGATTCAGGCATTTCAGAAGTTGAAGCGGAAGAATTCGAATCAGCAAAATTAAAAGCTGAATTAGAAGAAATGGAAGATAAATATTTGCGGGCTCGTGCGGAAATCGCAAATATGGCAAATCGAGGAAAAAATGAACGTGAGCAATTACAAAAATACCGTTCACAAGATTTAGCCAAAAAATTGCTTCCATCAATTGACAATCTGGAACGTGCATTAGCCACAGAAGTGTCAGATGATCAAGGAGCAAGCTTGAAAAAAGGCGTGGAAATGGTCTTGGAAAGTTTACGTAACGCACTGGAAGAAGAAGGAATCGAGAAAATCCCTGCTAAAGGAGAATCCTTTGATCCTAATCTTCATCAAGCAGTACAAACTGTTCCAGCGACTGAAGATACACCAGCCGATACGATTGTAGAAGTACTACAAGAAGGCTATAAATTACATGATCGCGTGTTAAGACCAACTATGGTCATTGTTGCACAATAATTGTGCGGATATAAAACTTACACTTTCAATTAAAGAAGGAGACGTTAATTATGAGTAAAATTATCGGTATTGACTTAGGTACGACTAACTCTGCAGTAGCAGTACTAGAAGGAAACGAAGCAAAAATCATCGCTAACCCAGAAGGAAACCGTACAACACCTTCTGTTGTATCATTCAAAAATGGAGAAATCCAAGTAGGGGAAGTGGCAAAACGTCAAGCTGTGACAAACCCAAATACGATTTCATCAATCAAACGCCATATCGGTGAAGCTGGTTACAAAGTAGATGTAGAAGGCAAATCATACACACCTCAAGAAATCTCAGCAATGATTCTTCAATATATCAAAGGATTTGCAGAAGATTACTTGGGTGAAAAAGTCGAAAAAGCAGTTATTACTGTACCAGCTTACTTTAACGATGCACAACGTCAAGCAACAAAAGATGCTGGTAAAATCGCTGGTTTAGAAGTAGAACGTATCGTCAATGAACCAACTGCAGCTGCTCTTGCTTATGGTTTGGATAAAACAGATCGTGACGAAAAAATCTTAGTATTCGACCTTGGTGGTGGTACTTTTGACGTATCAATCCTTGAATTAGGAGACGGTGTCTTTGATGTATTGTCAACAGCTGGTGACAACCATCTAGGTGGGGATGACTTTGATAACAAAATCATCGACTACATGGTAGCAGAATTCAAAAAAGAAAACAGCATTGACTTATCTCAAGATAAAATGGCGTTACAACGCTTGAAAGATGCTGCTGAAAAAGCGAAAAAAGATTTATCTGGCGTATCAAGCACACAAATCAGCTTACCATTTATCACAGCTGGTGAATCTGGACCATTGCACTTGGAAATGACATTGACACGTGCAAAATTTGATGAATTAACAGCTGACTTAGTAGAACGTACGAAAGTACCAGTACGTCAAGCACTAAAAGATGCAGGTCTATCACAATCAGAAATCGACGAAGTTATTTTGGTCGGTGGATCTACTCGTATCCCTGCAGTTGTAGAAGCAGTACGTAAAGAAACAGGAAAAGAACCAAACAAATCAGTTAACCCTGATGAAGTAGTTGCGATGGGTGCTGCTATCCAAGGTGGCGTAATCACTGGTGATGTAAAAGATGTTGTTTTACTTGACGTTACGCCATTGTCATTAGGTATCGAAACAATGGGCGGTGTATTCACTAAATTGATTGACCGCAATACAACGATCCCAACAAGTAAATCACAAGTGTTCTCAACTGCGGCAGATAATCAACCAGCAGTAGATATCCATGTATTACAAGGTGAACGCCCAATGGCTGCTGACAACAAAACACTAGGAAGATTCCAATTGACAGATATTCCAGCAGCTCCTCGTGGTATCCCACAAATCGAAGTAACATTCGATATTGATAAAAACGGGATTGTAAATGTATCTGCGAAAGATCTAGGTACACAAAAAGAACAAAAAATCACGATTAAATCTTCTTCAGGTCTAACAGACGAAGAAATCGAACGTATGGTAAAAGATGCAGAAGCAAACGCTGAAGCAGATAAAGCTCGTAAAGAGGAAGTTGACCTACGTAATGATGTAGACGCATTGCTATTCTCTGTGGACAAAACATTGAAAGAATTAGAAGGCAAAGTGGACGAAGAAGAAGTGAAAAAAGCAGAAACAGCTCGCGATGAATTGAAAGCCGCTGTTGAAGCAAACAACATCGAAGAAATGAAAACTAAACGCGATGCATTGAACGAAATCGTTCAAAACTTGACTGTTAAACTATACGAACAAGCGGCACAACAACAAGCTCAAGAAAACCCAGAAGCAGCTCAAGGCGGAGCAGATGATGTCGTTGATGCTGATTTTGAAGAAGTCGATGGCGACGATAAATAATCAGTTCACTGAATTTCGAGAGAAGGCCAAAGTTGCTACTTTGGCTTTTTCTTTTGAAAAATAGTTTGAAGTATCGGTTTTTGTTTCAAACAAAATATGATATGATAACAAGCGACGTGAAAATGATGATAACCAATAGGAGGAAAGCCTATGGCAACAAAACGTGATTATTATGAAGTCTTAGGGCTCTCAAAAGGAGCATCAGAAGATGAAATAAAGAAAGCTTATCGTAAGCTTTCAAAAAAATACCATCCTGATATCAATAAAGAACCTGATGCGGAAGAAAAATTCAAAGAAGTATCAGAAGCTTATGAAATTTTAAGTGATCCGCAAAAACGCGCTGCATATGACCAATACGGGCATGCAGGTACAGATCCAAATTACGGTGCTGGTGGAGCTGGTGGCGGATTTGGTGGATTCGGCGGCTTCTCTGGCGGCGGATTCGGTGGTTTTGAAGATATCTTCGATTCTTTCTTTGGAGGAGGCGGTCGTTCAGTCGATCCCAATGCGCCTCGTCAAGGTGCTGATTTGCAATATACGATCGACTTATCTTTTGAAGAAGCAATTTTTGGCGTAGAGAAAGAAATCAAGTACAATCGGGAAGAGATCTGTCATACTTGTGGCGGAAATGGGGCAAAACCAGGTACGCAACCAACTACTTGTCATAAATGCCATGGTGCAGGTACGATCAATGTAGAACGCCAAACACCGCTTGGACGAGTGATGAGCCGTCAAACTTGTGATGTTTGTCATGGGACAGGAAAAGAAATCAAAGAACCTTGTCCAACCTGTCATGGCTCAGGTCATGAGAAGAAAGCTCACTCAGTCAAAGTGAATGTACCAGCTGGGGTAGAAGAAGGACAACAAATGCGTCTAGCTGGTCAAGGAGAAGCCGGAGAAAACGGCGGACCATTTGGTGATTTGTATGTGGTCTTCCGTGTAGAAGAAAGTGATATCTTTGACCGTGAAGGCTCTGAAATTTACTATGAATTGCCTTTAAGTTTTGTACAAGCAGCTTTGGGCGATGAAGTCCAAGTACCAACTGTCCATGGAGATGTGAAACTGAAGATTCCTGCTGGTACACAGACAGGTACGAACTTCCGTTTACGTGGAAAAGGCGCTCCGAAGTTACGTGGTGGTGCAACGGGCGACCAACATGTCAAAGTAAAACTGATCACGCCGAAAAATCTAAATGAACAACAAAGAGAAGCGTTACGTGCATTCGCTGAAGCTGGCGGCATCAAAGTAGAAGAACAACAAGAAGATGGTTTCTTCGATAAATTCAAAGATGCTTTTGGCGGGAAAAAGCGGAAGTAGCTTTTCTAGTAAAAAACACAAGTGTCAAAAAGACTTACCAAAAATTTCTATTTCTAGAAAAAATTGGTAAGTCTTTTATTTTTTTATGTATTAACACTTAGTAATGCTAGTTTTCAATAGCGTTTATTAGGGCGGGGAAAAAGGGATCTAGGAAATGAAATAAGGGGATGGCTATCACTTTCTATATTGATAAAAAGTTGATAATGAGCCATTACTATATTTTGGTAAAATATAAATAAATAAAAAAAGTCGATTGATTGAATTAGTTCATTTTGATTGAAAAAGTTAAAAAAGTATATGGTAGGAGTACATGGTAATGGTGGTTCTACATAGTACTAATCTATTCAGGAGTTTGTCTATGAAACTTATTGATTTTTCTAAACGATTTGGGCAAAAAATCTTATTTGATCATCTGTCATTCACATTTGATCAAAATAAAATCTATTATCTTTATGGGGATAATGGCATTGGCAAAACCACTTTATTTCGCTGCATTGTCGGTATTGATAGCTACTCTGGAACGATTGAAAAAACAGGTAGTTGTTTTTGTGTTTTTGACTCCACCCCGTTTTACTTGAATCTAACTGGATTAGATAATCTGATTTTACTGACAAGAAATCGGCAAATAAAAGAACTAATCTCTAAACAAAAAATCGATTTTTTACCCCTTTCATTTTTATCGTATGTGAAAGTTAAGAACTATTCTCTGGGAGAAAAAAGATACTTTCGCTGCTATTGCTATTGTTGCTTGCGCCCCGAGTTGTTTTATTAGATGAAGTGTTGAATGGATTAGATCAAAAGAATCGAAAAGTGCTACTTTATTGCTTAGTTCAGCTGAAAAAAGAAGCTACAGTCATCTTAAGTGGTCATGAAGAATATTACTTGGAAATGGCTGATGAGTTATTAAATGTAAAAAACGGAAAAATAGAACCTATCACGTCCGAGGATCTACGCAGCTTTTTTATTTCAACAAAAAGGAGGTAAAAATGCTTTTTGAATTTTATTATCAAAGACGTTCGAAAATATTTTACCTTTTTCTTTCAATAATATTGTTGCTTTCTACTTTGATGTTCGTTTCTCAAGTAATGCTCATTCAAAGTCATCTTCGTCATTTCCAATATTATGTAGAGGAAGCCTTGGCAAGGGGTGAAACGATCCAAGAAATACTTGAACAACCTTTTTCTATCAGTATGAACCAAAATACTGAAATAGTTGACAATCCGTTGAAATATCATTACGTTGCTTATCATTCCAGTTTTGCTGCTTTAAATGTCCAAAACGGGGTCAATCAATTATTGTCTTCTTCGTTTTTTGTTCTCTTTCCTTTTTTTTCGGGGGTATACGGGATAATAATAGCAAATGCAGATATCAAATACCATACAACGAAAATCAGGCGCTGTTTGGATTCTCAATGGCAAATCAATCGTCATAAGATAGGAGCGGGGTTTCTTAGTTTGACTATTTTTATACTCGCTTCTCTCAGTTTATTTTTGACGTTGCAGTCTTTTTCAAGATTTTTTGTTCAGGCTGACAAATCGACACAAATCGATGAAGCGTTAATTAGGCAAATATCTTATCTTGAGAAAGCGCCGCTTCAATTGAGTGTCCTATTGGGGTTCGCATTTCTTTCCTTTTTAGTTTGTTATTATTTTACAACAGTCGTAAAGAATTCTTTCATCACCCTATGTCTTTTAGGAAGCTATTTTCTTTTTTTGCCACCACTAGGAAAATATGATCTCAAGAATATTTTGTTATATCTATATCCTAAAATATTTAATACAAATGCTTCAACTTTTAGGATCAATTCGGGTACGAGGGCTGAGTTTGGTATGTTCCATGTGTGCATTCTATGTGGAATGATTGTTCTATATGTATACTTGATGGAATTCGTGCAACAAAAATATAGTGTTATCACGGAAAAATAAAAAGGCTGAAACATAAGTCAAGTAAATAGGTCTCCAAGAGATAGGTGTATTTCTTTGTAACTTCATACATCAATCTTTTGGAGGTACCTGTTTTCAGTGACTTTGTCTCAGTCTATAGAAGTAAATTTAAATATTTAATACTTTGTTCAAGAAATCTTTTGTCCGTTCATTTTGCGGATTTTCAAAGATTTGTTGAGGCGTTCCATCTTCTAAAAAGTTTCCGTCGTCAATGAACATGACGCGATTGGCTACTTCTTTAGCGAACCCCATTTCGTGCGTAACGATAACCATCGTCATACCTTGTTCTGCCAATTTTTTCATGACGTTCAAGACATCACCGACCATTTCAGGGTCGAGTGCAGAAGTAGGCTCATCAAAAAGCATGATGTCAGGATTCATCGCTAGAGCACGAGCGATAGCTACACGCTGTTTTTGTCCACCGGAAAGCATTTCAGGATACATATCTTTTTTATCTTCTAGACCAACTGTCTGTAGCAATTTGATTGCTTTTTTCTCTGCTTCTTCTCTGGATTCTTTCTTCAGATCCATCGGTGCTAAAATGATGTTTTCCAAAATAGAAAGATGAGGGAATAGGTTAAAGTGCTGGAATACCATTCCAATATGTTGTCTCACCAAGTTGATATCTGTGCTTTTATCCATCAAGTGGGCGCCGTCAATAATGATCTCACCGTCAGAAGGTTCTTCTAAACGATTCAAGCAACGTAAGAATGTACTTTTTCCTGAACCTGAAGGGCCGATGATACAGACGACATCTCCTTCGTTGATGGATACGTTGATGTCGTTTAATACTGTGTTATCGCCGTATTTTTTGACTAGATGCTCAACTAAGATTTTTTCTGCCATCTTACTTCACCTTCTTTTCTAAAACTTTCGCTAATTTTGTCAATGCTGTGATCAAGATCAAGTACATGATCGCGATGATCAAATAAACATACGTACTTTGTGTCGTACGTGCAACGATGATCTTACCAGTTTGTAGCAATTCGACTACACCGATTGCGGAAATGATTGTTGTATCTTTCAATGAGATAACGAACTGATTCACGAATGATGGAATCATGATGCGTATCGCTTGTGGTAAAATGATTTTTTGCATCGTCCGATTATAAGAAAGACCCAGACTTCTAGAAGCTTCCATTTGTCCGACAGGAACGGCATTGATTCCGCCTCGAACAATCTCTGCGATATAAGCACTTGCGTTAAGAGTCAAGGTGATAACACCAGCGATGAAGTCGGGGATCGTAAATCCAACGATACCAGGCAATCCAAAGAAAATAAAGAATGCAAGAACCATCATCGGAATCCCACGGATGATATCGACATAAATGCTAGCAACCGTGCGAAGCGCGCGTATTGGTGCTACACTGAATAATCCAAAAATCACACCGATCACTATAGCTAAAGCAAAGGAGATCAAAGTCAAGAGAATCGTTCGCCAAAGTCCTTTTAACAATGCTTGATAGTTGTTTTGGATAAGTCCAAGAAATGTCGATTCATCAGCTGCGGAAGAATCACTAGAAGATTCTGAACCATCTGCTACATATTCTTTGATGATCTTATCGTACTCGCCTGTTCTTTTTAATTCTTTCAATCCTTCATTGAACATATTAAGAAGTTCAGGGTTTTGTCCTTTTTTGACGGCAAATGCATACTTTCCGCCAGATTCTTTTTCAATCGGTGTTTCCAATTCTTGTCCTTGTTTGATCGCATAACCAATTACTGGATAATCATCCATCATGGCATCGATTGCGCCAACTTTCAACCCGTCATACAATTGATCGGCAGCATCAAAATATTTGATAGAATAGCCGTATTCAGATTCATGATCGCTTAAAAATTCTGCACTTTCGGTTCCAACTTTTGCTCCGACTGTTTTTCCTTTCAAATCTTCATAAGACTTGATCGAAGTGTCGCCTTTTTTGACAGCTAATTGAATTCCGCTGTCAAAGTAAGAATCAGAAAAATCGTAGCTTTTCTTTCTTTCGTCCGTTACCGTCATTCCGGCAATCATCCCGTCTGCTTGTCCTGATTCTAAAGCTTGCAAAGCAGCGGAGAATCCACGATAGTCCATTCGGATGTTGAATCCTTGCAGCTTGGCGATGCTTTCCATCAATTTTACATCGATGCCCTCGTACTCACCGTTTGCGTTTTGAAATTCAAATGGAGCAAAAGCAGAGTCGCTGGCAATTACGTATACGTCTTTTTTGGGCTCTATTTTTTGCATTGTCTCGCTTGTGCTTGACTCTGCCGTTGTAGTGTTGTCAGCTTGTGCAACATGACCAAACGCAAGTGTCACAAGTCCTGTCATTAAGAAAACAAATGAGTGAAATAAATGCTTTCTTTTCATAATCAACCTCCTAAATTTCCAATATTTTATTATTATAGGCGAAAAGTGCTGAATCAGACAAGACTGTAGGCTCGAAAAAATGAAAAAAATGCGAGTTTCTAACATTCTATGTTATAAAATGTAACATGGGCGATGAGAGAAAAAAGTGGCGAAAGTATGTTCGGTGTGGTATAATTTTTTAGTAAGGAATGCCTTTGCTTTCCTTTTCTTTTTATTGGTCGTAAAATGAAAAGGAATGAATGAAAAGGAGGACAAAGAATGATTGAAAGAGATACCTCCCGACGCTTTGAGCTTGTCTCGAAATACCAACCGGCTGGTGATCAGCCTGAAGCGATTAACCAATTAGTGGATGGCGTAGTCGGCGGGAAAAAAGCACAAATTTTATTAGGTGCGACTGGAACAGGGAAAACATATACGATTTCCAATCTTATTGAGAAAGTGAATAAACCAACACTGATTATTGCCCATAACAAAACATTGGCTGGTCAGCTGTACGGGGAATTCAAGGAATTTTTCCCTAACAATGCTGTTGAATATTTTGTTTCTTATTATGATTATTATCAGCCTGAAGCTTATGTGCCTTCAAGCGATACGTATATCGAAAAAGATTCAAGTGTAAATGATGAGATCGATAAATTACGACATTCGGCTACTAGTTCATTATTAGAAAGAAATGATGTGATCGTCATTTCATCCGTTTCATGTATTTTTGGATTAGGTTCGCCTTTTGAGTATCAAAAACAAGTCGTTTCGATTCGACAAGGAGCAGAATTAGATCGCAACCAGTTGATTCGTGACTTAGTCAGTATCCAGTTCGAAAGAAATGATATAGATTTTCAGCGCGGTCGTTTTCGAGTGCGTGGTGATGTCGTGGAGATTTTCCCGGCTTCAAGAGATGAACGTGCCTTACGAGTGGAGTTTTTTGGAGATGAAGTCGAACGTATCCGAGAAGTCAATGCGCTGACAGGTGAAGTTTTAGGAGAAACGGAACATGTAGCAATCTTTCCGGCAACTCACTTTGTGACGAATGACGAACATATGGAGCATGCCGTAGCGAATATCAAAGCAGAATTAGAGCAGCGTTTAGCTGTTTTACGAAATGAAAACAAACTTCTAGAAGCTCAACGTTTAGAACAGCGAACCAATTACGATATTGAAATGATGTTAGAAATGGGCTACACTTCAGGAATCGAAAATTATTCCCGGCATATGGACGGACGTAAAGAAGGCGAACCGCCTTATACGCTATTGGATTTCTTTCCTGAAGATTTTTTGATCGTGGCTGACGAATCGCACGTGACCATGCCTCAAATCAGAGGAATGTATAATGGCGACCGAGCGAGAAAACAGATGCTAGTAGATTACGGTTTCCGTTTGCCATCTGCTTTAGATAATCGGCCGCTTCGTCTAGAAGAATTTGAAAAACATGTCAATCAGATCATTTATGTCTCTGCGACACCAGGACCATATGAATATGAACAAACAGATACCGTTATCCAACAAATCATCCGTCCGACAGGGCTGCTTGATCCAGTAATCGAAGTCCGCCCAATCATGGGACAAATCGATGATCTAGTAGGCGAAATAAATGAACGGGTCGAAAAAGATCAACGGGTGTTTGTAACGACATTGACGAAAAAAATGGCAGAAGACCTCACAGATTATTTCAAAGAATTAGGAATCAAAGTCAAATATCTGCATAGCGACATCAAAACGTTGGAACGAACAGAGATCATTCGAGATCTACGATTAGGCGAATTTGATGTGTTAGTCGGAATCAATTTGCTTCGTGAGGGATTAGATGTACCTGAAGTTTCCCTTGTTGCTATCTTGGATGCAGATAAAGAAGGCTTTTTACGTAGCGAACGTTCCTTAGTCCAAACGATTGGGCGAGCTGCTCGTAATGAAGAAGGTAAAGTAATCATGTACGCAGACAAGGTGACGGATTCTATGCGTTTAGCGATGGATGAAACGTCAAGACGTCGTACAATTCAGCAGAAGTACAATGAAGAACATGGGATCGTTCCAAAAACGATCATTAAAGAAATCCGAGATTTGATTTCTATTACGAAAGAATCGGAAGATGATACAAAAGAAGCGGTACAAGTCTCGTACGAAGAAATGACGAAGGAAGAAAAAGACACGTTATTGATGAAATTAGAAAAAGAAATGAAAGATGCGGCAAAAGCTTTGGATTTTGAAACAGCCGCTAATGTGCGAGATATGATTTTAGAATTAAAAGCTTCGAAGTAGGAGGACAACATGGCTAACGATAAAATTACGATTCATGGTGCACGTGCCCATAACTTGAAAAATATAGATGTCACGATTCCACGAGACAAATTCGTGGTCGTTACAGGTTTGTCCGGTTCTGGAAAAAGTTCCTTAGCATTTGATACACTGTATGCCGAAGGACAGCGGAGATACGTAGAAAGTCTTTCTGCGTATGCCCGCCAGTTTTTAGGTCAAATGGATAAACCAGATGTAGACAGCATCGACGGATTGAGTCCGGCGATTTCTATTGATCAGAAAACAACAAGTAAAAACCCTCGATCGACAGTAGGTACTGTGACGGAAATCAATGACTATTTACGCTTGTTGTTTGCTCGTGTAGGACATCCGATTTGTCCCAACGATCATATCGAGATTACCAGTCAATCAGTAGATCAAATGGCAGATCAAGTAATGGATTTGCCTGAGCGCACAAAGATCCAAGTATTGGCACCGATCGTGGTAAAGAAAAAAGGACAACATAAAAAAATATTCGAAAGAATCCAAAAAGAGGGATACGTCCGCGTTCGAGTCGATGGTGAAATCTATGATTTAAGTGAAGTGCCTGAACTGGAGAAAAATAAAAAACATGATATCGCGATCGTCATCGACCGGATCATTGTGAAAGAAGGGATTCGTTCTCGTCTATTTGATTCTTTAGAGGCAGCCTTGCGACTGGCAGATGGCTATGCTTTGGTTGATGTGATTGGCGAAGAAGAAATGTTGTTTAGTGAACACTATGCTTGTCCTTATTGCGGATTTACTGTTGGTGAACTAGAACCAAGACTATTCTCCTTCAATGCGCCTTTTGGAGCTTGTCCAGACTGTGATGGTTTAGGCGTCAAATTAGAAGTCGATCAAGATTTAGTCATTCCAGATAGAACGAAGACGCTTAGTCAAGGTGCAATCGTTCCATGGAACCCAATCAGCTCTCAATATTATCCTCAAATGTTAGCGCAGGCTTGCGAAAGTTTCGGTATCGATTTGGATACACCATTCGAAGAATTACCGGAAGAACATCAGGAGATCATCTTAAATGGGACAGATGAACTTTTCCATTTCCATTATGAAAATGATTTTGGTGGCGTTCGCGATGTAGAAACAACTTTCGAAGGAGTATTGAAAAATATCGAACGTCGTTATCATGATACGAACAGTGATTTCACGCGTGAGCAAATGCGTCTTTATATGACCGAATTGACTTGTCAGACGTGTAAAGGTTATCGTTTGAATCCTCAAGCATTATCTGTTCAAATCAATGGAACGAATATTGGGCAAACAAATGAATTGTCTATCCAAAAAGCAGTAGACTTCTTCTCAAACCTTACATTATCTGAACAAGAAAAAGTGATTGCCAAACCGATTTTAAAAGAAGTAAATGACAGACTTTCATTCTTAGAAAATGTCGGATTAGACTATCTAACCTTGAGTCGTGCTTCGGGAACGTTATCTGGAGGAGAAGCACAGCGAATCAGATTGGCTACGCAAATTGGATCGAATCTTTCTGGAGTTCTGTATATTTTAGATGAACCATCGATCGGATTGCATCAACGCGATAATGATCGACTGATTGGCTCATTGAAGAAAATGCGTGATCTTGGCAATACACTCGTTGTGGTCGAACATGATGAAGATACGATGTGGGCAGCAGATTATCTGATTGACGTCGGACCTGGAGCAGGGGAACAAGGCGGACAAATCGTTGCTGCAGGTACTCCTGAAGAAGTAGCTAATGATGAAAATTCTTTGACAGGGAAATATCTTTCAGGGAAAAAATCGATCCCGGTGCCAAAAGAACGCCGTAAAGGTAATGGGAAAGCAATCAAGATTACTGGTGCTTCAGAAAACAATCTGAAAAATATCAGTGTCGAATTTCCTTTAGGAGAATTTGTAGCAGTAACAGGTGTGTCTGGTTCTGGAAAGAGTACATTGGTCAATAGTATCTTAAAGAAATCATTAGCGCAGAAATTAAATAAGAATTCTGCCAAGCCAGGTAAATTCAAGACAATTTCCGGCTACGAAAGTATCGAAAAGATCATCGACATCGATCAAAGCCCAATCGGACGGACGCCGAGAAGTAATCCAGCGACTTATACGAGTGTCTTTGATGATATCCGTGGGTTATTTGCTCAAACAAACGAGGCAAAAATGCGGGGATATAAGAAAGGTCGTTTTAGTTTCAACGTAAAAGGCGGTCGTTGTGAAGCGTGTCGCGGGGATGGGATTATTAAGATCGAAATGCACTTTTTGCCTGATGTCTATGTTCCTTGTGAAGTATGTCATGGCAAACGATATAACTCTGAAACATTAGAAGTACATTACAAAGGAAAAAGCATTGCAGATGTTTTGGAAATGACGGTAGAAGATGCTGTAGAATTCTTCAAGCATATTCCAAAGATCCATCGCAAACTGCAAACGATCGTTGATGTTGGCTTAGGGTATGTGACGATGGGGCAACCAGCAACGACATTGTCCGGTGGCGAGGCGCAACGGATGAAACTTGCCAGTGAATTACACAAAATCTCTAATGGAAAGAATTTCTATATATTAGATGAACCAACGACTGGTCTTCATAGCGACGATATCGCCCGTTTGCTGCAAGTGTTACAAAGATTAGTAGACGCTGGTAACACAGTTTTAGTGATCGAACACAATCTAGATGTAATCAAAACAGCCGATCATATCATTGATTTAGGACCAGAAGGCGGAGAAGGCGGAGGAACGATCCTTGCGACTGGAACTCCAGAAGAAATCATTGATGTAAAAGAAAGCTATACAGGTCACTATTTGAAAAAAATAATGGTATAAAGAAGAAAGATTGCTGAGATAGTTAAAAAAACATAAAAAAATGAATTTTTGCTTGTTTTCTTAATACCAGTGTTCTAGAATCATTACATGGTAGTTCTTTCTACACTGATTGGTATAGATAAAAACTTCCTATAAGTTCAATCCGTTCAAAAAAGAATTGAGCAATCGGAGGAGTTTCCTTTGATTGCTTTTTTCTTTATGGTATGATATTCCTTGTGTAGTTAGAAAAGAAAAACAAGAGATTATGAGTAAGTGAGAGATAATGATGAACAGTATTGAAAATGAAGAATTTATCCCTATATTATTAGGAAGCGACATGAACGTTTATGGTATGGCACGTTCTTTTAATGAAGCATACGGCAAAGTCTGCCAAGCATATGCTTCTGATCAATTAGCCCCTACCCGCTACAGTAAAATCGTCAATGTAGAAGTCATTCCAGGATTTGATAAAGACCCTGTATTTATCGAGACGATGCTTCGTTTGGCAAAAGAAAGATATTCTGATAAGAGTAAAAAATATCTTTTGATCGCTTGTGGTGATGGGTATGCAGAATTGATCTCTCAACATAAGCAAGAGCTGTCAGAATATTTTATCTGTCCGTATATTGATTATTCTTTATTTGAAAGACTGATCAATAAAGTAAGCTTTTATGAAGTTTGTGAAGAATATGATCTTCCGTATCCTAAAACATTGATTGTCAGAGAAGAAATGTTAGTAAATGGACGCTTAGAACAGGAATTGCCTTTTGAATTCCCGGTTGCTTTGAAACCCGCAAACAGTGTGGAGTACCTTTCTGTTCAATTTGAAGGAAGAAAAAAAGCGTTTATTCTAGAAACGAGAGAAGAGTTTGATTTGATCTTAGGTCGGATCTATGAAGCCGGTTATACTAGTGAAATGATCGTACAAGATTTTATCCCGGGTGATGATAGTAATATGCGTGTGCTAAATGCGTATGTAGATGAAGATCATCAAGTTCGGATGATGTGTCTTGGTCATCCACTGTTAGAAGATCCTACACCAGCATCGATTGGAAATTACGTTGTGATCATGCCAGATTATAACGAAAAAATCTATCAAACCATTAAAGCATTTTTGGAAAAAATCGAATATACCGGCTTTGCCAATTTCGATATGAAGTATGATCCTAGAGATGGAGAATATAAATTATTTGAAATCAATTTGAGACAAGGACGTAGCAGTTTCTTTGTGACATTGAACGGCTTGAATCTGGCTCGTTTCGTCACAGAAGATCGAGTGTTCAACAAACCCTTTGTTGAAACGACCTATGGAACGAATCAATCAGATAAAGCAAGATTATGGATGGGTGTGCCCAAAAAAATCTTTTTAGAATATGCTCGGGAAAATGAAGACAAAAAACTAGCTGAGCGAATGATCAAAGAAAATCGTTACGGCACTACTGTATTTTATGAAAAAGATCGGTCAATCAAGCGCTGGATGTTGATGAAATATATGTTCCATAACTATATTCCAAGATTCAAAAAGTATTTTCATGTGAAAGAAGGCTAGTTCATGGAGAATTTTTTCAGTATTTTAGGCGGAATGGGCACGATGGCGACAGAAAGTTTTGTTCGCTTGATCAACCACCGAACGAAAGCTACAAAAGATCAAGAATATTTGAATTATGTCTTATTCAATCATGCAACAGTTCCTGATCGTACAGCTTATATTTTAGATCGATCAGAAGAAAATCCAATGCCGTTTCTGCTGGACGATATTGAGAAACAAAATTTATTGCGACCAAACTTCATTGTGTTGACTTGTAACACAGCACATTACTTTTTTGAAGAATTACAAGCGGCAACGGATATTCCTATCCTGCATATGCCAAGAGAAGCAGCAAATGAACTTGTCCGTCAGCATACGACAGGGAGAGTAGCGATTCTAGGAACAGAAGGAAGTATGAAAGCTGGAATCTATGAACGCGAAGTCAAAAATCTTGGATTCGAAACAGTGATTCCTGATACTGCGCTTCAAGAAAAAATCAATTATTTGATCTATCATGAAATCAAAGAGTCAGATCACTTGAATCAAGAACTCTACTATGAGATTTTGGAGGAAGCGGTAGAGCGATTAAACTGTGAAAAAGTTATCCTAGGTTGCACGGAATTATCTTTGATGCATGAATTTGCCGAAGATAACCATTACCCAGTGATCGATGCTCAATCTATTTTAGCGGATCGGACGATCGAACGTGCATTAGCTGAAAGAAATGAAGCATTAAATACAGTATCTGAAAAGTAGAAAAATCTTGGATTTGGGGCAAATATCCTAAAAGATATTTGGTCCAAATCTTTTTGTAAAAGAGAAAGAAAGCTGGTAATGATACGCCCGGAATGATATAATTTTATTATGTACAATGTGAGAGGGGTTCGTAAATATGACAGATAATTTGCAATTAGTCATCATAACAGGTATGAGCGGTGCAGGAAAAACAGTAGCTATCCAAAGTTTTGAGGATATGGGCTATTTTTGTATCGATAATATGCCACCTCGATTGATTCCAAAATTCTGGGAATTGATCAAAGAATCAGGTAAAGTCACAAAAATGGCTTTAGGAGTAGATTTACGTTCTCGTTCCTTCTTTGAAGAAATTCAAAACATGCTGATTGAAATCGAAAATACGAACTTCATCGACACTTCTATCTTGTTTTTAGATGCTTCGGACGAAGAACTAGTTGCTCGTTACAAAGAAACAAGACGAGCGCATCCGATGGCAATGGACGGTTTGATCACTGAAGGAATCCGTAAAGAGCGGGCAATATTAGACGACTTGAAAGCACAAGCTTCCGTGATCATTGACACCACGACATTGACACCACGACAATTACGCGAAAAAATCAACGAGTCTTTCAAGTCAAAGGGAGACCAAGGATTTCGAATTGAATTTGTATCATTTGGCTTTAAATATGGGTTGCCGATTGACTCTGATATCGTGATGGATGTACGTTTTTTGCCAAATCCTCATTATATTCCAGAACTAAGACCACTAACCGGTAAAGACCAGCCAGTCTATGATTATGTGATGTCCTTTGATGAAACACAATCTTTCTACCATAAATTCTTGGATCTTCTGGAAACCGTATTGCCTGGATATATCAAAGAAGGAAAAAGCAGCTTGACGGTTGCAATCGGCTGTACAGGCGGCCAACACCGTTCTGTGGCGTTGACTGAACGTTTGGCAAATGCTTTAGGAAAAACATATAAAGTCAATGTGACACATCGGGACAAGGATAAAAGGAAAGAGACGGTGAACCGGTCGTGAAAATGAAAACCTACCGGATAAGGAAACCAAAGATCGTAGTGGTTGGCGGTGGCACGGGTCTGCCGGTTATTCTAAAAAGTTTACGAAATCAGGGAGCAGATATCACGGCAGTAGTGACTGTTGCGGATGATGGTGGAAGCAGCGGCGCAATCAGAGAATCGATCGCTATGGCTCCTCCTGGTGACTTGAGAAATGTCTTAGTAGCGTTATCGGATATGCCGCAATTCTATGAAGATATTTTCCAATATCGTTTTAAAAAAGAAGATCAGTTCTTAGCGAATCATACGATCGGTAACCTGATCATTGCTGCAGTTTCCGAAATGCGAGGAAGCACATACGAGGCGATTCAATTATTAGCGAAAATGATGCATGTAGATGGACACGTCTACCCTTCTTCAGAAACGCCTTTGACCTTGCATGCGGTCTTTAAAGACGGAACGACTGCAGTAGGAGAATCTAAAATTGCGATTGATCGCAAAACGATCGATCATGTCTATGTTTGCAACACGAATGATAAAAGTGAAGCTAAAGCGGCACGAAAAGTCGTTTCAGCAATTATGGATGCCGACATGGTCGTTTTAGGTCCCGGCAGTTTATTCACTAGCATCCTTCCCAATTTAGTGATACCAGAAATTGGCGAAGCTATGATTAATACAACTGCTGAAACCGTGTATATCTGTAATATCATGACCCAAAAAGGGGAAACTGAACACTTCACCGATGCCGATCATATACGTGTCTTACACAAGCATTTGAAGCAGCCCTTTATCGACACGGTACTAGTTAATACGGAAAAAGTACCAGAAGATTATATGGACCCGGAAATCTATGATGAGTACTTAGTACAAGTTGCACATGATTTCCATGGATTGAGAAATGAAGGCTGTCGAGTGATTTCTACCGATTTCTTAGAATTGAAAGACGGTGGTGTCTTCCATGATGGAGACAAAGTGGTAGAAGAATTGTTCCGATTAGTTTTCGGTTCAAAATATTAAGCAATTTATTGTTGGAGAAAGGAGGAGAATAGGATGTCATTTGCTGCAGATGTGAAGAAAGAACTAACTGGTTTGGAAGTTCATCGAGAACATGCGAAAGCAGAATTAGCTGCTTTGTTGCGAATGAACGGCTCTTTAGGTATTGTGAACCAGCAGTTTATTTTGAACGTCCAAACAGAAAATGCTGCAATTGCCAGACGTATCTATTCTCTTTTGAAAGATCATTATCAGGTACGAAGTGAGCTACTCGTTCGTAAAAAAATGAAATTAAAAAAGAACAATGTCTATATCGTCCGCTTGAAGCAAGGCACAAAAGATGTGTTGATGGATCTTGATATTATGGATGGTATGATGTTCAATGGACATGTTTCGGACGAGATCATGGGGAATTCGCAAAAAATGCGTTCGTATTTACGTGGGGCTTTTATGGCCTCGGGTTCAGTCAATAATCCAGAAACAAGCCGTTATCATTTAGAGATATTTTCCATTTATGAACAGCATAACCAAGACATTTGCGATATGTTGAATTATTACGGACTGCATGCTCGAACGCTTGAACGACGCAATGGCTATATTTCCTATTTAAAAGGTGCAGAAAAGATTGCTGATTTCTTGACACTGATTGGTGCAACCAATTCGATGCTACGATTTGAAGACGTACGGATCGTACGGGATATGAGAAATTCGGTCAATCGCCTAGTTAATTGTGAGACAGCAAATTTGAATAAGACGATCGATGCGGCTTCTAAACAAATTGAAAACATCGAATTGATCGAAGCAAAGGTCGGTCTGCATGCCCTTCCTGAAAAACTTCAGGAAATTGCTGAACTCCGGCTTCAGCATCCAGAAGTCAGTTTGAAAGAGTTAGGGGAAATGATCCCCTCAGGTGCGATATCCAAATCGGGAATCAATCACCGCATACGCAAAATCAATGAATTTGCGGAAAAACTACGTGAAGAAGCAGTGTAATCCAATGTAAAAACTGATACATGAAGCAGAGATGCGGATGTATCAGTTTTTTTATTTGACAAAATATTACTTGCTTTTCTTTTCTTCTTCTGTCAAACTATAAATCCCTATCACTGCCCGTTGTTCGCCATAGATTTGTTTAAAAATCGATTTTAAAGGAGAAACAAGGATGACAGAGTATATTGAATTGATTCATGCACGAGAAAACAACTTGAAAAACATTGATTTGCGTATCCCAAAAAATAAAATTACTATCTTTACTGGCGTATCAGGATCTGGCAAATCTTCTATCGTTTTTGATACGATTGCACAGGAGGCAGGCAGACAGCTGAATGAGACTTTTAGTAGTTTTGCACGTAATTTTTTGCCTAAATATAGCAGACCTGATATTGATGAGATCAAGCATTTATCGACAGCTGTATTGATCAACCAGAAGAAACTGGGAGGAAATGCTCGATCCACTTTAGGTACTGCAACGGATATCCAGGCACTTTTTCGAATTTTATTTTCACGCTTTGCTGAACCGTCATTGGGTTATGCCAATGCGTATTCATTTAATGATCCTCAAGGTATGTGCCCTGTCTGCCAAGGAATTGGAAAAACGATAACATTGAATATCGATGCCGCGGTAGATGCGACACGCTCACTAAATGAAGGAGCAATTTTGCTTCCGAATTTCACGGTAGGGACTTGGTATTGGAAAATGTATGCAGAGACTGGTTTATTCGATCCAAACAAACCAATCTCCGAATACACATCAGAAGAATACGATCGATTATTGTATGGAAAAGCAGAGAGAATCAATATACCAGGTGCGGGAGATATGAATGTGACTTATGAAGGGATTGTCACTCGATTCATGCGAACCAATGTCCATACTGAAAAAGAAACAACGAAAAAAACAGCAAAGGTTCTTGAGACATATACCAAGATGGATACTTGTCCAGAATGCCAAGGAAAACGTTTCTCACCCGAAGTCCTAAACTCTAAAATAAACGGTTATAATATATACGATTTGACAGCAAAAGAATTATCTTCACTATTACAAATACTAGAAACGTTAGATAACAAAGAGCGTCATCCGTTGATTGCCAGTATCAAAAAACGTATCCAAGATTTGATTGATATTGGATTAGGCTATATGACATTGACACGCGAGACCTCGAGTTTATCTGGAGGGGAATCACAGCGAGTAAAAATGGTGAAGCAATTAGCTAGCAGTTTGACTAATATGATGTATATTTTTGATGAGCCAAGTACAGGATTGCATCCTAGAGATGTCCACCTACTTAATGATTTATTGAAAAAAATCCGGGATGAGGGGAATACAGTTCTGGTAGTCGAACATGATCCTGATGTCATCAAGGTGGCCGATCATATCGTGGATGTAGGACCTTATGCTGGAAGTCACGGCGGTGAGATCATGTATACTGGGGATTATGATGGATTACTGGAATCTGGTACGTTAACGGGAAACTATTTGCGACATCAATTACCAATCAAAAAAGAAGTACGGACATTTTCAGAAACCTTCATTAGCCGCCAGAGCTCTTTGCATAATTTAAAAAATATTCGTTTAGAAATCCCTAAAGGTGTATTTACCGTTGTTTCAGGGGTAGCTGGTTCTGGCAAGAGTACATTGGTCAATCAAGTATTTGTAAAAGACTTTCCAGAAAGCCTACTTATTGATCAAAATCCAATCCATACGAACAAACGGTCAAATCCAGCCACATTCAGTGGGATCATGAATAACATTCGGAAAGCTTTTGGTAAAGAAAATCAAGTTGATGCTGGATATTTCAGCTACAATTCTAAAGGGGCTTGTCCAGAATGCAAAGGAACGGGTGTAATCGAGCTTAATCTATCCTTTATGGACAAATCAGAGGTAGTTTGTTCAAATTGCCATGGGAAACGTTATGATCCAGCTGTTTTGGATTATCGTTATCGTGGAAAAAATATCGTAGAAGTTATGGATATGACCATAGAAGAAGCACTTGAATTTTTTGATGAGAAAGAGATCCAGCGAAAGCTTGAGAATCTAAAAGAAGGTGGTATTGGTTATCTGACTCTTGGACAGCCGATGGATACCTTGTCTGGCGGAGAAGCACAAAGGCTGAAATTAGCTAATGAATTGAAAACAAATGGACAAATATACATTCTAGATGAGCCAACAACAGGACTGCATATGTCAGATGTCGAAAATGTGATTCGAATTATCAATAACTTAGTGGATAAAGGGAACACGGTCATTGTTATTGAACACAATCTAGATGTGATCCGAAGTGCTGATTGGATCATTGATCTTGGACCAGAAGGTGGATCTGGTGGTGGAAATATTCTTTATGAAGGGATTCCAGGAGGATTAAAGAACGCACAAACGATCACTGGAAACTATATCTGATTGAATACTGTTTAGTGGAGAGGTTGTGACAGAAGCTACTTCTGGAACACCGTTTATTCGGAAAAAACATACTAGGAAAGGGCTGTGACAAGACTTTTGTCACAGCCCCCTTGTTGTTTTATTTTGCTTGGATCAATTCTTTTAGTTTTTCTTTTGAAATAGATTCATCAAAGATTTCTTTACCCAAGATGACAGTTGGAACAAATCGAATATGTGCTTGCTCAGCTTCGTTTATGATAGCTTGGCTCAGCTGTTCGTCTTTTTGTTCTGCCAGCCCTAATTTATCTGCTGCAAAATCCGCTACTCCTTGGAGCGAAAGATGTTTCCACTCGTCTTGAGTATCGAATATTTGTTTAATCTCTTTGATTGCTTGTTGTCCATCGCTGATCGTGATATACCGGTGCATCACGTTTCCTCGCTGCAAGCTTTCTTTTTCTTTATCGAATAATTTGATCACTCTCTGTAATTGACCGCTTTGGACGGCTTCTTCCAATAGCTCATGAGATTCTTCAAACCATTGTCGGCAATATGGGCAAGCTAAGTTGATGAATTCGATCATTTTTTTAGGAGCATCTGATGAACCATAAGTAATACCTTTTTCTGTAGTTGTTTTTGTTGCATCAATCACTGATATATCCATGTAAAAACACCTCTTTCGGTTATAGTTTACACATGTCTGACAAAAAAAGGCAACGATTTAGATTGTTTTTCTAAAAAAATGATTGAAATAGACGTATGTGAAATATTTTTCTAAATAAAAGAAAAAATGGAATATTTTACGTTATAATGGAACAGATAATAAGAGAGAATATGAACAAGGATGATGAATCATGCGAAAAATGAAAACAATGGACGGCAATACGGCAGCCGCGTATATTTCTTATGCTTTTACCGAGATTGCTGCAATATATCCGATAACGCCAAGTTCGACCATGGCTGAATTAGTCGATCAATGGTCAGCAGCAGGAAAAGAAAATGTATTTGGTCAACCAGTAAAAGTAGTGGAAATGCAGTCCGAAGCAGGAGCAGCTGGCGTGGTTCACGGTTCACTGAAAACTGGTGCGCTGACAACTACATATACCGCCTCACAAGGGTTGCTTTTGATGATACCGAATATGTATAAAATTGCTGGGGAACTGCTGCCAAGTGTTTTTCACGTTGCTAGTCGGGCAGTGACGACGAATGCTTTAAATATATTTGGAGATCATGGAGACGTGATGGCTGCAAGACAAACAGGGTTTGCGATGCTAGCTGAAAGCAGTGTGCAAGAAGTGATGGATTTAGCACCTGTTGCCCATCTTGCTTCCATTGAAGGCGAATTGCCTTTTTTGAATTTCTTTGATGGGTTCCGTACGAGTCACGAAATTCAAAAAATCGAAGTTTTGGAATATGAAGAATTAGCTCCTTTGGTCAATCAGGAGAAATTAGCTTCTTTTCGTAAACGAGGGATGAATCCCAATCATCCGACAGTTAGTGGCACGAACCAGAATCCAGATATTCATTTTCAACAACGGGAAACAATCAATCCGTATTATGATAAGTTACCTGCAATCGTACAAAAATATATGAAAGAGATCAATCGATTACGAGGTACTTCTTATGATTTGGTGACTTATTACGGAGCAGCTGATGCAGAAGAGGTCATTGTTTCGATGGGATCAGTTGCACAGACGATTGAGCAAACAGTTGATTATTTGAATGCAAACGGACGGAAAACAGGTTTTTTGAATATCCATCTTTATCGACCTTTTCCAGTGGAAACATTTGTGCAAAAGTTACCTCATACAGTAAAAGCAATCGCTGTTCTTGATCGAAGTAAAGAGCCAGGAGCAGGGGGAGAACCCCTTTTATTAGACGTTCAAAGTGCGTTATATGATTCTGAATTTCGCCCGGCTATTATTGGTGGTCGCTACGGATTAGGTTCGAAAGATGTGACGCCCGATCAAATCTCGGCAGTTTTTGATGAATTGCAAAAAGATCCAAGTATACGCAAAAAACGGTTCACCGTAGGGATCGTGGATGATGTGACTTATCAGTCTTTGGAAACAAAAGAAAGTCTAGATTTAACAGAACCGCAAACATTCCAAGCAAAGTTTTGGGGATTTGGATCTGACGGAACAGTTGGTGCAAATAAATCAGCCATCAAGATTATCGGGGATCACACAGACAAATATGCTCAAGGCTATTTTTATTATGACTCGAAAAAATCTGGCGGTCTAACTGTCTCTCATCTTCGTTTTGGAGATACGCCGATACGTTCAGCGTATCTTGTCGAGCATGCGGACCTTGTTGCTTGTCACACACCAGCTTACCTGCATAGCTATGACTTGGTCAAAGGATTGAAGCCAGGTGGAATCTTTTTACTGAATACTCTTTGGAGTGACGAACAATTAGAAACGCATCTGCCGATAAAATTAAAACGTTACTTGGCTGAAAATAACATTCGGTTCTATACGATCAATGCCATGAGATTGGCCCAAGAAGTTGGTTTGGGACGCCGAATCAATACGGCAATGGAAACAGCATTTTTTAAATTAGCTGACATCATTCCATTTGATGAAGTGATCCCGTTGCTAAAAGAAGAAGCGCTAAAAAGCTACGGGCATAAATCAATGGCTATCGTAGAAAAAAACATACAGGCAATCGATCGGACAATCGAACTGCTTCATGAAGTTGTGATTCCAGAAAATTGGAAAACATTGGAGATGCCTGAAAAAATCAATAAAAGAAACAGGGGGTATGTACAAGAAATCCTTGAGCCGGTGAATGCACAGGAAGGGAATCATCTCTCTGTTGGTACGCTTGTAGCAAATGGAATGACAACTGGCGAAATGCCTTTAGGAACGGCTTCTGTTGAAAAGCGAGGTGTCGCTTTAGAAGTACCTGAGTGGATTAGTGATCGCTGTACGATGTGTAATGAATGTGCCTTTGTTTGTCCTCATGCTGCCATCCGTCCATTTTTAGCAGATGAAGAGGAAATGGAAGAAGCGCCAGAAGGATTTATCGTGAGAGAAATGCGAGGCGCAGACGGCGTAAAATACCGTATCCAAGTTTCAGTGGAAGACTGTACAGGTTGTGGTCTGTGTGTAGAGGCTTGTCCCGCAAAAGGCAAAGCTTTAGTAATGAAACCTTATGAAGAACAGAAAGAACAAGCTATGAATTGGGCTTTTGCAATGACGCTAAGACAAAAAGAAAATCCAGTGAAAGGGAAAAACACGGTTTTATCGACACAATTCAACCAACCGCTTCTTGAATTCTCAGGCGCTTGCTCAGGCTGTGGCGAAACACCTTATGTAAAATTATTGACACAAATGTTCGGCGATCGAATGATGATCGCGAATGCGACAGGCTGTTCTTCTATTTGGGGCGGTGCCTCTCCAGCTTCGCCTTATACGACAAACGAATGTGGTCAAGGGCCTGCATGGTCAAATTCTTTATTGGAAGATAATGCTGAATTTGGTTATGGTATGCTTCTGGCGGCACAGACTCGTCGTGAGGCTTTGGCAAATTCAATCAAAGAAGTATTGCCAAAAGTATCAGAAGAACTGCGAGAATTGATGGAAGACTGGTTGGAACATCTCTTTGAGAGTGAAGGAACGCAGCAAAGAGCAGCAAAACTGCAAGCAGCGATCGAAAACGAACGATCAATTGTCCCTGAATTGGAAGGTATATACAAGAGAAGAGATCTATTCGTAAAAAACAGCCAATGGATGATTGGCGGAGACGGATGGGCTTATGACATTGGTTTTGGCGGGATCGATCATGTACTTGCTAGCGGAGCAGATGTAAATATCCTTGTTTTGGATAACGAAGTCTATTCCAATACTGGCGGTCAAACATCAAAAGCAACACCAGCTTCAGCAATCGCTAAATTTTCAGCTAGTGGAAAATATGCTTCAAAGAAAGACTTAGGGATGATGGCGATGACATATGGGAATGTCTATGTAGCACAAATCGCTTCAGGTGCCAATCAAATGCAGACAATCAAAGCATTTGAAGAAGCAGAAAAGTATCCTGGTCCTTCTCTGATTATTGCCTATACACCTTGTATCACACATGGTTTGCTTGGTGGAATGAAAGAATCGCTTAAAGAAGCAAAAGAAGCTGTTTCTTCTGGTTATTGGTCATTATATCGATATAACCCTACAATGGTCGAAAAAAACAAAAAACCAATGACTTTGGACTACAAAAAACCTGATTTCTCTGCTATGCCTGATTTCATGAGGAAACAAGTTCGCTTTTCCTCGCTAGAGAACGCAAATCCAAATCTTGCAAAAGCTTTATTTGAAAAGACTGTCCAAGATGCTAAAACACGTTTTTACAACTATGCTGCACTGTCAGGAGAATTAGAAAAAATCAAGAAAAGACTTGAACCAGAAGAGTCTATTGATGTAGTCGTTAAGACGAGAAAAGAAAAAACGACGGATCTTGAAGCGGAAGAAAGAAGAGCAGCCCGAAGAGCCGCCAGAGCAGAACGACGTAAAAAAATGGAACACGTTGCAGAAGAAAAAAGTGAAAAATAACAGAAAAAATGTAATGAATAATTCTCTGAGGTTTTAAAAATTTTATTCTAGAGAAAAATAAAACGCATACTTGTAATTTTCTTGAAAATTATGTGTTTTTCTCAAGAAAAAAACGAGCAGATCAGCCTCTAAAATTAAAACATATGATATACTAGAGAGGAAATCTCAAAAGAGAAGAGAGGCTTTTTATGTCATTTCAAATCGGGGAACTTTTTAATTTGGACTATTGGCAGCAAATGTTTTCCGGTGACTTGTTCTCTCTGAATTTTTTGGTGAACATACTTGATATTCTGGTTGTCTGGTATCTTGTATACAAACTGATCCAACTGCTGCGAGGCACAAAAGCGATTCAGCTTCTGAAAGGTGTAGCTATTTTTATTGTTATCCGAATCGTAGCGGAAATCATTGGTCTGCACACCTTGTCTTGGTTGATGAACCAAGTCATCACGTACGGGGTGATAGCTGCTATCGTGATTTTTCAGCCGGAAATCCGGAGAGGACTGGAACATCTTGGACGCAGTTCGCTTTTCAAACAATCAAAAAGCGAACAGCAGGAAGATGAGAAGATGATCTTGTCTTTTGACAAAGCCATCCAATATATGTCCAAGCGAAAAATCGGTGCGCTGATCACTATCGAACGTCATACTGGATTAGATGAGTATATTGAGACAGGGATTGCTTTAGATGCAGATATCACTGGGGAGTTGCTGATCAATATCTTTATTCCTAATACACCGCTGCATGATGGTGCAGTTATTGTAAAAGAAGGAAAGATCGCAGTAGCAAGCGCCTATCTTCCACTATCAGAAAGTATGTTGATTCCTAAAGAATTCGGGACTCGACACCGGGCAGCTGTCGGTATAAGCGAAGTCAGCGACGCGATCACCATCGTTGTCTCTGAAGAAACCGGGGACGTCAGCATCACGTTAGACAATGAACTGATGGCTGGCTTATCCCAGCAAGAATATTTGGCAATCTTGCGTAGAGAACTAATTGCTGAAGAGAAAACAAAAAATAAGAAAAACGTGATTCAATCTTTCCTAGACGGTATGACTAAGGGAGGGGATCGCAAATGATCTCAAAAGAGAAACGGACAAGTATTCTTTACAGTTTTATTGCATTGCTGTTCAGTATTGCACTGTACTTCAATGCAAATGGACAGTCCGTTCAAAACACGCTTTCTGGAAATGAAGCGTATAATCAAACAGTCACTGGTGTACCAATCAAAATTTCTTATGATTCGCAACGCTATTATATCCATGGATATGAAAACACAGTGACGGTCAAACTTTCCAGTGCCAACCGAGTCCAGTTGAATGCAGAAGCAAACGAAGATACACGGATGTTTCGCATCACTGCAGATATCACTAAGCTTGGCGAAGGAACACATGAAGTTCCGCTGAAAATTCAGAACTTGAGCAGTGCTGTCACAGCAAAGATGGAACCATCGACTATTACAGTAACGGTTGAGAAAAAGGTGACAAAAGATTTCGATGTGGAAACATTGATCCCTTCAACGATCACACCATCTGGATATGAACTAGATGATACTTCCGTTAGTCCTAAAAAAGTCTCTATCACTACAGGTGACAAAACGTTGGCCGAAATCAAACGAGTAGTAGCTGATGTGGATGCTTCGATGGTCACGGATGATGGCATCAATAGTAAAGTGCCGATACAAGCGCTGAATGCTGCAGGAGAAATATTAAGTATCATTTCCGATCCAGTGCAAGTAACTGTGAAAGCTGATGCAATCAAACCAAGCAAAACGGTACGACTTTATGGGACGCAACAAGGAACACCGGCTGCTGGGGTTGAAAGCTATGATTTCAGTTTTTCAGACTTGGAAGCAGAAGTAAGCGGATCTAGCGATTTGCTTGCATCAATCAGCGACAGTATCGCTGTACCGATCAATGTCTCAGGAATCAGTCATCGAACAACTCGTAAAATCGAAATACCAGTAGAAGAAGGACTAAGTATCAAACCTAAATCAGTCAGTGTGGAGATTACACCCGTAATGCAAACGTCAAGCAGCAGTTCCGCTTCGACAAGCAGTCGGACACAAGAAGATACAAATACAAGTACAAGCACTTCATCTGCTGATTCAGTAACGGTACCTTCAACAACAACGTCCATTTCTTCTAGTTCGGGATCTGCAACAAGCAGTTCATCCACGAGTACAGAAGAAACATCGCAAACAAGCGAATCAACACAAATGAGCAGAACAAATTCCTCGGAAAATTAAGTTAAAGGAGTAATTTTACAACTATGGGTAAATATTTTGGAACAGACGGCGTCCGCGGTGAAGCCAACAAGGAACTTACGCCAGAACTTGCATTTAAGCTGGGACGATGCGGAGGTTATGTCCTAAGCCAGCATGAAGAAGAAGGAAAACGCCCACGCGTACTAGTGGGGCGGGATACAAGAATCTCAGGTCAAATGTTAGAAGAAGCGCTGATTTCAGGACTTTTATCGGTGGGTATCGAAGTGTTCCAACTAGGTGTGATTTCTACGCCAGGTGTTGCTTATCTGACACGATTACAAAAAGCAAGTGCAGGAGTCATGATCTCTGCTTCTCACAATCCAGCGCAGGATAATGGAATCAAATTTTTTGGTGCAGACGGTTTTAAATTAGTAGATGATCAAGAACTAGAAATCGAAGCGTTATTGGATGCAGAAGTAGATGAATTGCCTCGTCCATCAGCTGATGGTTTGGGAACTGTAGAAGAATTTCCAGAAGGTTTATTAAAATATTCTCAATTCCTTGTACAAACGATCAATGGCGATCTTTCCGGTTTGACGATTTGTGTCGATGCAGCAAACGGAGCAACTTCAACAAGTGTCAATCGTTTGTTCGCTGATCTTGAAACAGACTTCTATACAATGGGCACAAATCCAGATGGTTTAAACATCAATGATGGGGTAGGTTCTACACATCCAGAACGTTTAGCTGAGATGGTCGTTGAAAAAGGAGCAGACGCTGGTCTAGCTTTCGATGGCGATGGCGATCGCATCATCGCGGTAGATGAACTTGGGAATATCGTCGATGGTGATAAAATCATGTTTATCTGTGCTAAATACTTAGCTGAAAAAAATCGCTTGAAAAAAGACACTATCGTTACAACTGTGATGAGCAACTTAGGCTTTCACAAAGCGGTAGAAGGAATCGGTCTGAAAGATGTCGTTACACAAGTCGGTGATCGTTATGTTGTAGAAGAAATGCGCAAAAACGATTATAATTTTGGTGGCGAGCAGTCTGGACACATGATTTTCTTAGATTTCAACACAACTGGTGATGGGATGCTTTCAGGAATTCAGTTGTTGAATATTATGAAACAGACGGGTAAAAAATTATCTGAGCTTGCAGCAGAGGTAACGATTTATCCGCAAAAATTAGTGAATATCCGCGTAAGTGATAAAAATGGTGCGATGGATGTTCCAGCAATTAAAAAAGTGATCGAAGAAGCAGAAGCTGAAATGGGATCAGAAGGTAGAATCCTAGTTCGTCCTTCCGGCACAGAACCATTACTTCGTGTGATGGCAGAAGCGCCTACCGATGAGAAAGTCAATTACTATGTCGATAAAATCGCGGCAGTAGTCAAAGAAGAAATTGGTCTAGATTAAGAACCTAAAATATAAGACAAAAAACAAAGACCAGTGACGGTTATTCGTTGCTGGTCTTTGCTTTTTCTTTTATTTAAAAACATATTGTGTAAGAAATATTATACCAATGTAAGAGATGAAAAAAATCAACATCACTAGTAAAATAGCACGTTTGGGCGCTCTATCTGCTTTTAATCCTATTTTTTTGTGGATATGATCAAGAATAATATAACTAGGAATTTGAGCCAATAGATAGACGTAATAATAGTTTTGCCCGTCCGCAATAAGGAAGTATAAAACAAGAGAAGCAACTATACTATCAAAAAAGAGAATAGACCAGCGTAAGAGCGTTAATTTTGTTACCATCGAAAATCATAGGTAGAACTCCAGCGTGCTTCAGTCAAGGTTATTCTACCAGTCCCTCTATTGCCGTTAGCATCTATATAACTATCATTTTTGTAAACATCAGGCTTGATAGTGGTAGTATCTAATTCAGAAGCAAGGGAGACGATTGCAGTAGAAGTCAGGACGAGTGAGGAAACAACAATTGTAGTGACAAAAATAATAAGCATTTTTCTTATCATAGGACAACCTCCATTTTGTTTTTGTTATAATATGAGTATAATAGTTTCTTTGTTACCCTTATATTTTATAATCATCGAATTGTTTTTGGTAGATTTGTTGCATAAGCTCACAAAAATTTTGGAGGGAGAAAAAATTGAGGTTTGGCGAAATGTATCGATATATAAGGAAAGGGAAAGGAATGACTCAAAAAGAAGTTTGTAATGATTTTTTAGATAGGACAACTCTTTCGCGGATTGAAAAAAATGAGACGGAGCCAAGGTTTGAAAATGCTTGTTATTTATTAGAGAGGATAGATGTATCTTTAGATGAATTTAGATATTTGGCAAATATAGAGAATAGAGATAATCGTACAAGGCTTATTGAGGATTTTTATTCTATTATTTCAAATACAGAAAGTGCACAGATAAGAAAGTTGTATAGACGATGTTCAGAATTTACATCTACTTGTTCAGATAAAAAAATAGAAGAAATCCTGTTGATTTTACGCTTGTATTTATCTGCTGATCCTATAGACTTTGATAAAACAGAATGCAAAGGGTTGGTGACTCCGATTTGGCAGCGGCTTTCAAAAATAGAGGTGTGGACATTAAGAGATATTCAAATATTTGCGATCATTTCATTCCATCTAGAAATCAGCACGTTAGAAATAATGTATCCGATTCTATTAGCTACGCTTGATAGATATAATCGATTGGATGTTGTCGATACAGTAAGACTGACACTTTTGATGAATATCTCTCAAATATATATACAAAAAAATCTTGTAGAAGATGGCCGATACATGTTGAATCTAGCAAAAGATATTGCGAAACGAGCAAAACGAGCTGATTTTCTAGGCGCGATCTTCGTAAGATTAGGGTACTGCCAAAACGATACAAAATTAATGCAAAAAGGGTTTGATTTACTTGAAGTAGTTGAAGAAACGGAATTAAAAGCCAAATTATTAAAGGAACTCCAATATTATAGACAGAGAAAGTGAACGATTTATTGAAACGAGGTTTTAAAAAGTAAACGGGAAATAAAGTAAAAATACCGAACACTAAAAATCAAATTTTTTGGTGTTCGGTACATACTATGCTTTTATTTTTTTACAAAAGACTGCAAAAATCAAATGATTTCCCGTACAGAAACGTTACTCAACTGTCACTGATTTCGCCAGATTACGTGGCTTGTCAACGTCAAACCCTCGTAACAGTGTAGCGTAATAGGCAAGTAATTGAGTCGGTACGACTGTGGCAAGAGTAGACAGATAAGGGTGGACTGCTGGCAGTACTAATTGGTCATTTTCCTTTTCTAATCCTTCTGAGACGATAACTAATGTTTTAGCACCACGGCTTTCGACTTCTTTCAGATTACCTCGAGTATGCGCGCCAGTCACTTCTTCACTGATGATTCCGATCACGGGTGTTCCTTCTTCAATCAAAGCAATTGTTCCGTGTTTCAATTCACCAGCAGCAAAACCTTCTGCCTGGATATAACTGATTTCTTTCAATTTCAAAGCGGCTTCAAGAGAAACGTTGTAGTCTGCCCCGCGTCCGATATAAAAAGCATTTCTTGTGTCACTGAGGTATTCTGCAGCCAGCTCCTCTAAATAATCTTTCTGGGCAATGACCGATTCCATCGCATTTGCGACTAAACTCAATTCATGAGTGATATCGAACGAAAGAGAAGTTTCTACTTCTTTTTTGTCACCGATAGCTTTGGCTAATAAAGTCAGTACTGCTATTTGTGCAGTATAAGCTTTCGTTGATGCTACTGCAATCTCAGGTCCGGCATGCAACAATAGGGTGAAGGACGCTTCTCGCGAAAGAGTAGAGCCAGCAACATTTGTAATCGTAAGTGAAGGATAGCCAAGACGGTTGATTTTTACCAGCACTTGCCGACTGTCCGCTGTTTCGCCACTTTGACTCAAGAAAATAAAGAATGGTTTTTTTGAAAGAAGAGGTGTGTTATAGCCGAATTCACTAGCTAAATGAACCTCGACAGGAATCTGTGTCAATTCTTCCAAAGTCTGTTTACCAGCTAATCCCGCATGGTAACTAGTTCCGCAAGCAACGATGTAGATTCGATCGCTGTCAGATAATGTATCGATCAGTTTTGGATCAAGAGGGACCCGATTGTCTTCTGTTACGTATTTTTGAGCAATACGGCGCATGATAATAGGCTGTTCGTCGATTTCTTTCAGCATATAAAAAGGATAGGTGCCTTTTTCAATATCTGAAGCATCTACTTGCGCTTCAAATGAAGAACGTTCCATAATGTCGCCCGCAAAATTTTGGATAATAATTTTGTCTGATGTAACGGTAACCATCTCTTCATCTTCGACCTCGACGAATTTCTTCGTATGAGCAAGCATAGCCATTGCATCGCTGGCAATCACATTGAATCCATCACCAAGTCCGACTAACAATGGGCTTTTGTTTTTTGCTACATAAATCACATCAGGTGTTGTACGATCAATCAAAGCGAAAGCATAAGAACCTTTGATGATGCGCAAAGCTTTTAAAAATGCCTCTTTTGCCGTCATATCCTTCGCAAAAGTTTCAATCAGATGAGCGATAATCTCAGTATCTGTCTCACCGATAAAGTGATCATCTGTTAAATAAGCATTTTTAAGTTCTTCGAAGTTTTCGATCACGCCATTATGGACGAGCACGAAACGTCCGCTTTGTGAAGTATGTGGATGGGCATTTTCCTCAGATGGTTGTCCGTGGGTTGCCCAACGTGTATGGCCGATGCCTATATTTCCTGTAGTATCAGAAGTTATTCTCTCTTTTAAATTTTGGATTCTGCCTTGTGCCTTGACTAAATGATCTGTCGTGCCATCTGAGACAAAGATGCCAGCTGAATCATAACCGCGGTATTCCAATTTTTCTAGCCCGCCAATCAATCCTGGTGTTACATTTTTTAATCCAATCATTCCAACAATTCCGCACATAAAAAACATCCTACTTTCTATAATGAATTCGTATGAATGCTTCCAGCTGCAGGAAAATCCTTTTGTTTTATCTTTGCAGATACTTTTTGTGGATCTTCTGTAGAGTGCAGTCCCTAGGGTCATCCGCCGAATCTTTCGATAAACCCTCTCCTCGTCATCTGTTTACACAGACCAGGCGCTATCCTAAAAGGTATAACTATCCTCCTTTTTTATTTTTTATCTGGAAACATTTAAAATCATACCCTTTTGCGAATGTTTTTGTCAACAAAAAAAGAATAAAAATAAATTGGTATATATCGAATTTCCTTTTGGGGGTGCGTTTTGTGTCAAAAAATAATCGGTTTTTATCTATCATCTTTTTCAGGAGTTCGGTACAATAGAAAGTAATAGGATGAAGGAGGAGAAAAATGGATTCAAAAATCGAAATCATGACACTTGGAAGGTTAAAAAAACAATTGTCCGAATTTGAAGCATCAGCTGGTGTATCAGATGATACAAAAATATTTTTAGATACTGGTTGGGATAGCATCCAGGAAATCGCACCTGATGCCTTGGAAGTTGTCCAAGCGCGAGAGTTTACGGTAGAAGATGAATGGACAAAAGAATCATTTTCCGGGTATGCGCGTGAAGAAAAAGCAGAGCGGTTCGACGCTTCCGAGCAGTCAGAAACTGTAATCGTCATAAAAAACTTGTATTAGAAAGGAGAAAGAATGAATAAAAAACGTTGGGCAGCAGTTCTGATTGCTGCGGGATTATTTGTGGTTTCGTTAGTTTCGGCGAGTTTGACTAAGCCTCAGGAAAACAATCAAGTCGAAGGGTTGAACAGTTGGTTATACGGGGATGAAGAGTTAGTACCAAATGTGTTGGAAGAGGGAGACAGTACGCAAAAAATCGTAAAACTAACAGTAGATGGTACGATTGCTGCAGGAGGATCTTCTGGTTTATTTGCTTCTGAAGGCTATAACCATGAAAATTTCATGGAACAACTGAAAGCTGTGGAAGAAGATCCAACAGTCAAAGGAATCTTTTTAGAAGTAAACTCTCCTGGCGGCGGTGTCTATGAAAGTGCGGAAATCGCTAAGAAATTAGATACGATCCGTAAAGAACATGATATCCCGATGTATGTCAGTATGAAAAACATGGCAGCTAGCGGTGGTTACTATATTTCTGCTCAAGCAGATAAAATCTTTGCAACCGAAGAAACAGTGACCGGTTCAATTGGTGTGATCATGTCAGGATTGAATTATTCAGGCCTTTTAGAAAAACTGGGTGTGGAAGACACAACAGTGAAAAGTGGCGCATTGAAAGACATGGGTTCAGGAACACGCCCAGAGACAAAAGAAGAGGAAGCAGTGCTTCAAGCGTATATTGATAGTGCGTATCAACGATTTGTAAGAATCGTTAGCGAGGGACGAAATAAATCTGAAGAAGCAGTCAAAAAAATAGCAGATGGAAGGATTTATGATGGTGTCCAAGCAAAAGAAGTAGGTTTAGTCGATGAATTGGGATTCCCTGAAGACGCCTTACAAGCTATGCGAAAGGAACAAAAACTTGAAGATGCTGAATTAGTAGAATATTCCTCCACATCATCTGGATTTGCCAGCACATGGTTAGGGAGCAAACTGGCAGAGTTCCAAGGATTGAAATCTTCTGAAACTAGTCAGATCTTATCAATACTTGAGAATCTCGGAACTGCAGAATCACCAAAAGCAATGTATTATTACGGAGGTGAGTAAGCATGACGGAACTTCCAAACGAAAATAAGGAACAAGGAAGAGAGAGGCAGCAGCAGCCTGCTGTGGGACCTGATCCAAGCTTTTCCCAAAAGGTGCTGAGCTCTTTTGAAAGAGAACCGATGACGTCAGAAGAAATCAAAAAGAAACAACGGAAATGGAAAAAGTATACTGACACAAAAAATGAACCACCAAAAGCAAATGATTTTCCTCATTATTTCTATGCAGGTTTTTTGATCCGAATGTTTGCCTTCTTGATCGATCTTTTGTGTATCGGAGCTATTACACGTTTAACACTTGGTATTGCCAAAAATCTAGGTTGGCTGAATTTTTCAGATTCGTATTTGAGTCTCTATGGATTCACAGCATTACTCATTTATTTAGCGTATTTTGTTTTATTGACGAAACTCAATCATGGCCAAACGATTGGGAAAATGATCTTCGGTATTCGAGTCATCAGTTTTGATGAAGAAGAACTTAGCTGGTCAACTGTTTTAGTTAGAGAAGGTGCTTGCCGGTTCATTCTAAAGTTTCCTTTGCTGATGTTAGGGTATCTTCCAGCAATCTTTAATCAGAAAAAGCAGCATCTGGGAGATCTTTTCACTAATACAAGTGTCGTTACGATTAATCTGATCAAAGCATTCAACCAAGAAGTTAACAGCTGATGATCCATAAAAAACAGTAGTTTGAAGCATCTTCTAAAAGTCAGATCAAAAATCTAGCTTTTAGAGGATGCTTCGATTATTTTTAATTGTCATGCTTTTTTTGTTTTGCTACTATTGAACATGAGCTGAACATAAGCAAGAGGAGGACACTGCGTGAAGCCGATTGATTTTCCAGAAAAATATGAGAATTTAATGCGAGTGGCCCAACAAGCACTAGCAAACCAGCAATATCAGCAGGCAAAAGAACTATTTCAACGTGCTTACGAGTTGAAAGAAAGCTTTGAGGCTAATAGCCTGCTTGTTTTTTGTCTTTATGAGTTAGACGAGAAAAAAGAAGCGTTGAAACAAGCACTCTTACATGAAAAACAGTATCTTCAAAACGAGGAGTTTGCTGAATTTTATTTTGACTTGTTAATCAGCGCACAAGATTTTTTATATGCTAGAAAATTGATAGCAAGTACAGATTTTTATGAATCTTTTGAGCAGCGTATCATTGAAAAAATCCAATTTGCAGAAGAATTGTCCGGACAAATGGAGAGGCAAAAAGTCAAGGCACTCCATAAAAAATCGGAGGAACTTCCTTCATTGGAACCAGCACGTCAGCTGTCGTCTATCGAGGAGATCGAACAGCTTCCTTACCATGAGTTTATCCAAACAGCGAGTAAACTGATTGTATTACCAGAGGTCCATATTTTAGCGAGGGCAAAATTGCTGGAGACACTCAGGCAATTGAATGAATGCAACCCTGTTTTCTATTTGACGATTGAAGAAAAACTAGTCAAAGTCATACCCAAAGATTTGCCTAAGCCACAGCAACAGTCAAGTTATCGACAATTGTGTGTGTTATCAGACCACTATGGGAATGAAGATGCGCTACTTAGTTCGGTGCTGAAAGAAGAATTTACGTTGCAATCTGCAATCGTTTATCCTGTCTATGATACATACATTGAAGACCCGAGGCGTTGGTTTCAACTGACTGTAGAGGCATGTACAGGAAAAACGATGTATGATGATACGGAAGATGAAAAACAAGATTTTTTTAAAAAACGAGAGAAAATTTTGCAGCAAATGATCTTCTTCCATTAGATTTTATCAGTGAAAAAGATAAAAATGTTATGAAAAACAAGGATTCTACCCATTCAATATGTTTACAATTTGAAAGGGTTAGTGTACTATTTAAAGGTATGCATGAAACGTTTTTGATGTATAAAATGAATTTCTAAACTCGGAGGGAATTAAATGACTGCAACATTTGAAAAAAAAGGCACGAATGATGGTGTTTTAAAATTTACGATTGCGCAAGACGAAATCCAAAAAGGATTAACAACTGCGTTTAATAAAGTGAAAAAAAGCTTGAACGTACCTGGATTCCGTAAAGGGAAAGTTTCTCGTCAAGTATTCAACCGTATGTACGGTGAAGAAGCTTTATATGAAGATGCATTGAATGCTGTATTACCAGAAGCTTATGAAGCTGCTGTCAAAGAAGCTGGCATCGATCCTGTTTCTCAACCAAAAATCGATGTTGAAAGCATGGAAAAAGGTCAAGATTGGGTAATCACTGCTGAAGTAACAGTGAAACCAGAAGTAAAATTAGGACAATATAAAGATCTAGTTGTTGAAAAACAAGACCGTGAAGTAACAGATGCTGACGTGGATGCACGTATCAAACGTGAACAAGAAGCACAAGCTGAATTAGTTATCAAAGAAGATGCTGCAGCTGAAAATGGCGATACAGTAGTAATCGACTTCGAAGGCTTTGTAGATGGCGAAGCGTTTGATGGCGGAAAAGGCGAAAATTACTCACTTGAATTAGGTTCAGGTTCATTCATTCCAGGATTTGAAGATCAATTAGTTGGTCATAAATCAGGTGAAAGTCTAGATGTAAATGTAACTTTCCCAGAAGATTATCAAGCAGAAGATCTTGCTGGAAAAGAAGCAGTTTTCAAAGTGACAATCCATGAAGTAAAAGCAAAAGAAGTGCCTGAATTAGATGACGAATTCGCAAAAGATGTGGATGACGAAGTATCAACATTAGACGAATTGAAAGAAAAATATCGCAAAGAATTAGTAGAAACAAAAGAAAAAGCAGCGGACGATGCAAAAGATGAAGCAGCAATCCGTATGGCTGTTGAAAACGCAGAAATCGTTGAATTGCCACACGTGATGGTTCATGATGAAGTACATCGTTCAATGGACGAATTCTTGAACAACATGCAACGTCAAGGTATCTCTCCTGAAATGTACTATCAATTAACTGGTTCTACAGAAGAAGACTTGCATAAACAATTCGAAGGTGAAGCAGAAATGCGCACAAGAACAAATCTTGTGATCGAAGCAATTGCAGCTGCTGAAAATCTTCAAGCAACAGAAGAAGAAATCAATGCAGAAATCCAAGAATTATCAGAAACATACAACATGCCAATCGAACAAATCAAACGCGTGTTGACAGAAGATATGCTGGAACATGATGTGACAATGAAAAAAGCAATCGAATTGATCACAGGTACAGCGACAGAAGCAAAAGAATAGAAAGTAAGTAATAGAGGTCATGAAATAAGGGACTGTGACATGTTTGTTGTCACAGTCCCTTATTTTTTGTTAAGCGTGAAAATATACAAAGATATAGGTCAATCGATCCTTTGTTAAACACTTTTTCTTTTTACTAAACTATGTTATGATAGTAAAAGACTGTAAAGTCTCTGATAGTTTCTTGCATACTTTTTGCAAGTTAAGGGGTGAAGACCATGTATGACAATCCAAGTAGCAATGAGACCGTACGCTGTTCTTTTTGTGGGAAAACCCAAGAAGAAGTGAAAAAAATCGTAGCTGGTCCAGGGGTCTACATCTGTAATGAATGTATCGACCTATGTAAAGAAATCATTGATGAAGAATTTTATGAAGAAGCTGTACGCGAATTCACTGAAGTCCCTAAACCACTAGAAATTCTTGAAGTATTGAATAACTACGTGATTGGACAAGATCGCGCAAAACGCTCGTTAGCTGTCGCTGTATACAATCACTACAAACGTGTCAATCAGCAAGCACAAGAGAACACAGATGATGTTGAACTACAGAAAAGCAATATCTGCTTGATCGGACCTACAGGGTCAGGGAAAACATTTTTGGCACAAACATTAGCAAAAACGTTGAATGTACCTTTTGCAATCGCAGATGCGACAAGTTTGACAGAAGCTGGTTATGTGGGTGAAGATGTAGAAAACATTTTACTTAAATTGCTCCAGTCTGCTGATTACAATGTGGAACGTGCAGAAAAAGGGATCATCTATATTGATGAGATCGATAAAATCGCGCGTAAAAGCGAAAATGTATCCATCACTCGTGATGTTTCCGGTGAAGGCGTCCAACAAGCCTTGCTGAAGATTCTAGAAGGAACTGTTGCAAGTGTTCCGCCTCAGGGAGGACGTAAACATCCACATCAAGAATTTATCCAGATCGATACGACGAATATCTTGTTCATCGTAGGTGGGGCGTTTGATGGTATCGAAACAATCGTGAAAAACCGTATGGGCGAAAAAACGATTGGATTTGGTACACAAAACCAAAAACTTTCTGAAGACGAAAGCGTCATGCAGCATATCATTCCTGAAGATTTGCTGAAATTCGGATTGATTCCTGAGTTTATCGGACGATTACCTGTTATGGCAGCTTTAGAGAAATTGACAACAGATGATCTGGTGCGGATCTTGACTGAGCCAAAAAATGCGTTAGTCAAACAATATCAAAAACTTCTTTCTCTAGATGATACTGAACTTGAATTCGAACCTGAAGCGTTGAGAGCTATTGCGAAAAAAGCAATCGAACGCAACACTGGTGCTCGAGGTCTTCGTTCTATCATCGAAGAAATCATGATGGATGTGATGTTTGATATTCCTTCAAATGAAAACATCGAAAAAGTGATTATTACCAAAGAAGCAGCTGAATTGTCTGGTGAGCCAACAGTGATCTATAAAGATTCAGAGAAAAAAGCGGGTTGATGAGAAGAGGCTGCCGTAAAAGTCATTTTGGCTTTTACGACAGCCGCTTGCTTTATTCATCACCTTTTTAAGGAGAGAGACCATGAAAGTCCATCAAGCTGAAATCATCATAAGTGCAGTGGCACCAAAACAATATCCAGAGACACAATTGCCGGAAATAGCTCTGGCAGGGCGATCAAATGTAGGGAAATCTTCTTTTATCAACACGTTGATTGATCGAAAGAATTTAGCGCGTACTTCCGGTAAGCCTGGAAAGACCCAGACCTTGAACTTTTATTTGATCGAGAATGCATTGCATTTTGTCGATGTTCCAGGATACGGGTATGCAAAAGTATCCAAAACTGAACGAGCAAAATGGGGAAAGATGATCGAGACATATTTAACGACCAGAGAACAACTACGTGCGGTCGTTTCTTTAGTAGATTTACGCCATAAGCCTTCTCAAGAAGATATCCAGATGTATCAATTTTTGAAGTATTATGATATCCCTGTGATCGTTGTTGCTACTAAGGCAGATAAGATTCCTCGCGGTAAATGGAACAAGCATGAAAGCGAGATCAAAAAAGCATTGGATTTTGATCATAATGACACATTTATTCTTTTTTCTTCCGTTACAAAACAAGGAAAAGAAGAAGCATGGGCAGCAATCGAACAAGCAATCGAATCATAAAAAGAATAAAAAAGACTTACCAGTCAAACTCTTCCATAAAAGTTTGGCTGGTAAGTCTTTTTTTTTTGCAGAACTTATCTTACTTTTGTTTCTTGTCTTTTTTCTTTTCTTTTTGTGGTTGCGGTTTTAGAAACCGATCGATTTCTTCTTTTGGCGCAACTGTTTTTTCCGGATCGACAGCAAATGATTCGAAAAGTTTATCTAAATTGTCTGTACGTTCAAATTTCAATCCCATCGCGAACACCTCTTTGTTCCTTTTTTACTTAGTTTACCATGTAATACCTAAAATTGGTTTCCAAGACAAAAAGTTTTAGTTTTTCTTTATCATTCGTTATAATTAAATTATAAAAAGATTTGAAAGAGGTGAGAAAATGATTGGTGAAGATAAATTATTAATGACTATCCAGCTCACAGACTTAGATGATGAAGAAAAAAAACAGGAAATAAGCGATTGGGCTGTTTTGACACGTCTGTTGATCCAACCAACATTTATCCGCTCTTTCACTAAACAAGCGGACCCGTATAATCTTAGGAAACTGCAAGAAAAAATAATGCTCGCATCGGTAAGAGACGAAAGCTGGGTAGTTGTAGGGAATGACGAGAACGAGTGTAGTTTTCGTTTGGAAGGCAATCAATTGTTGATAAAAAATGTATTGGCTATCTCTGTTTTCAAAGAAAACCAGTTTTTGATTCGAGATTTCATTCAGAAAAAAATGATTGCCCATGGTGTGTTTGCTTATATGAGAGCGTATAGCGAGTTTATCTATCACAATACAAAAGAGATCTCCCAGCGGCTGCTGTTTGAGACGATGGATGAAATCGAGCGTTTACCTAAAATGAAACAGAAAAATGGCGACGTAGTAGTGGATTGCAATCAATTTCCAGGCTACGATCTTTTTTATCAAGGCTTATGTTTTACCTCATGCTGGGAAATGTATTACAGTCACTATTACCATCAAATCATCCCCAAACCGATTTTTCTCGATACACAACAAGTAGAAAAAGTAAAAGAATTAGATAACGAAGTCATATATATCCAGCTTTATCGAGACCCATTCAATTGGCAAAAAACAAACAATCAGCTCTTCCAATCCTATTTTAGAGACCAGCTTGGGTTTGACCACCTTGCTTGGGATAACGGCGTGGGATTGTTGAAACCACCATTTGTTGAATACATTTATACTGATCATACGATTCAATCTGTCCAGTATCAAAATGCGCAGATGCAACCTGTTCCCAAAAAAAATGCCTCGTTCTTTGTAACGAAAAGTTATGATATTCAAGGAGGAAATTATAAAGAAAGACGTGTCCGCGGAACACTGAATGCTCAGGCGTATTTTCCTTGGGTTGACGAGAATCGCGCGCGCATGATGTGCTATAAGATCATCGATCCGACTGTTGCTTTGGACAATGGAATCGAAGCGTATTGTTATTACATCAGGGAATATCTAGAAGTAGAGGTAACAGATGAGAAATATCAAGATTATCTTTTATCATTAAGAATCTATGTTCCTTCTGAAGCACTGCCGGATTTACCGTTAAAGGAAATCAAACACAGGCTCTCTGATATTGCCTTCAAACGAATAAAGAAAAAACGGCGTAGTGTCCAATTTGATGTCAAGAAAGGCGAGAAGCATCTGCGTGTGCAGTTTTTAGATTATCGCGAATTAGAACAATTGATTACTTTACAAAAAATATGAGGTGAAGAAAATGGATAAACAACTTTATTATCGAATAATGGTTCCAGCATCATTATTATCCGTCTGTCTCTTTTTTGTTCCTAATTTTCCTATTCGATCAGTCATCGGTTTCTTGGTCATGTTTGGTGGGATGGGACTTTATTATTACCTTCTTCATAAGGAAAGAAAACCTGCTACTGTTTATATGAAAAAAACAAGAAGCGAAAATAACAAACGATAAAACAGTTTGATAATAGTCAAATAAAGTAGGAAACCAGTCAAAAAAAGACTGGTTTTTTATTTTTTGACTGATTTATAATTTTTGTGAACGTTTTTGACTGATTTGTATTGCGAGTCTAAAAAAAATATGCTATTATTTGTATTGAGGTGATCGTGAAAATGCTTACAGAGGAACGCAGACAAAAAATCCTAGACTTGCTTGAACAGCAGAAAATCGTGAAATCACAAGATCTTGTAAACCTTTTGAATGCTTCAGAATCAACGATAAGGCGTGATTTGCAAGAGTTGGAGAATGGTGGTTTTCTAGAAAGAGTCCATGGCGGCGCTAAGAAAGAGCAATTATTGAATTTTGAGCAGAATATGAGCGAAAAATCACTCAAAAACATTCATGAAAAACAGCAGATCGCCAAATTGGCAGCTGAAACCATTAATGACGAAGATGTCATCTATTTAGACGCGGGCTCGACTACTTTAGAAATGATCCCTTTTTTACAAGGAAAACAAATCACAGTGGTGACAAATTCCGTTCAACATGCGGCAAATTTAGTTGATTTGGAGCTTGGTACGATCATTTTAGGTGGAACGATCAAGCTGTCAACCAATGCTGTTTTAGGATCTAATGCGATAGAACAACTAAAACATTTTCATTTCAATAAAGCGTTTATGGGAATGAACGGTGCGCATATCGAGCAAGGATTCACGACTCCGGATCCAGAAGAAGCAGCTGTTAAACGTTTAGCCATGAAAAATTCTGAAGAGACATTTGTATTGATTGATCATACTAAATTCAACCAGTTGTCTTTCACCTCTGTTGCACCTTTGGAATCAGCCACGATCATAACCGAGCGTTGTCCATTAGAATTCATCAATGAATTCCGTGAAAAGACAACAATTAAGGAGGCAATACAATGATTTACACAGTAACACTTAATCCATCAATTGATTATATTGTACGCGTAGATGGGTTAAAACTAGGTGATTTGAACCGGATGAAAGAAGACTTCAAATTGCCTGGAGGAAAAGGGATCAATGTTTCCCGTATTTTGAAACGGATCGATTCTCAATCTACAGCACTAGGGTTTTTAGGAGGATTCACTGGCAAATTTATTTCGAAGTGGCTTGAAAAAGAACAAATCAACTCTTTGTTCACACACGTGCAAGAAGATACAAGAATCAATATCAAACTAAAATCAGATACTGAAACTGAAATTAACGGTTTAGGTCCAGCTATTTCAGACGAAGAAATCAATGAATTGAAGCAAGCGCTAGGGACAGTAGAACAAGGAGACATCGTCGTATTGTCAGGAAGCGCGCCAGCCAGCCTACGAAAAGGATTTTATCAAGAACTGATTGATATCATTCGAGAAAAAGGTGCAGATTTCGTAATCGATACAACAGGTGATGATCTAAAAAACGCACTTGTTAAGAAACCGTTGTTGATCAAACCAAACAATCACGAATTAGCTGAGCTTTACAATACAACCTTCCAATCTGTAGAAGAAATCATTCCGTATGGAAAAAAATTACTAGCTGAAGGGGCACAGAATGTGCTGATCTCAATGGCTGGAGACGGCGCTTTGCTCTTTACAGAACAAGGAACTTATAAAACGAATGTATTGGTTCGCCCATTGAAAAATTCAGTAGGTGCAGGGGATTCAATGATCGCCGGTTTTATTGGTGCTTACAGCCGGACAAAAGATCCGATCGAAGCCTTTAAATGGGGAGTTGCTTGTGGAAGCGCAACGGCTTTTTCTGATGACTTGGCAGCTCGCGAACTGATTGATGAGTTATTGCCAGAAGTTGAAATCACAAAAATTGATTAGTTTCAAGGAGGATAATCATGAATATCAAGGATTTAATGGTCAAAGAAGCAATGATCATGGATTTGCAAGCGACTGATAAAAAAGGCGCGATCGATGAAATGGTCCAAAAAATGTTTGATGCCGGCCGGATTTCCGATATCGACACATATAAAGAAGGAATTCTAGCTCGTGAAGCACAAACCTCTACAGGTCTTGGTGACGGAATCGCCATGCCTCACGCGAAAAATAGTGCAGTCAAAGAAGCAACAGTTTTATTTGCAAAAAGCCAAAAAGGTGTAGATTATGAAGCATTAGACGGACAGCCAACTTATCTGTTTTTCATGATCGCAGCTCCAGAGGGCGCGAACGACACACACTTGCAAGCATTAGCAGCGCTATCTCGATTGCTGATTGATGCAGATTTTGTAGCGAAATTAAAAGAAGCAAGTACACCAGAAGAAGTCCAAGACTTGTTCCAAACAGCTGAAGAGCAAAAAGAAGCAGAAGAAAAAGCAGAACAAGAAACACAAGCTGCAGAAGCTTCTGCTCATCCAGAAAGAAAATTCGTTGTTGCCGTTACAGCTTGCCCAACAGGAATCGCTCATACTTACATGGCAGAAGATGCTTTGAAGAAAAAAGCGAAAGAAATGGGAGTGGAGATCAAAGTCGAAACGAACGGTTCAGAAGGAATCAAAAACCGATTGACTGCTGAAGACATCGCTCGTGCAGAAGGCGTGATCGTTGCAGCAGACAAAAAAGTAGAGATGAACCGTTTTGACGGAAAAGAATTGATCAATCGTCCAGTCAGTGATGGTATCCGTAAACCAGAAGAGTTGATCAATCTAGCCCTTAGTGGTACTGCACCAGTATTCCATGGTGACGGAAAAGAAAATAGTTCAGAAGAAGGAAACGCGGATGGTACTGTCGGACAAAGAATCTATAAAGATTTGATGAATGGCGTATCACACATGTTACCATTCGTTATTGGTGGAGGAATCGCTATTGCTCTTTCTTTCATGATTGACCAATTTATTGGCGTGCCGCATGACCAGTTATCGAATCTGGGAAACTACAATCAAGCTGCTAGCTGGTTCAACCAAATCGGACAAGCTGCATTTGGGTTCATGTTACCGGTATTAGCTGGATTTATTGCTTCAAGTATCGGCGACCGCCCTGGTTTGATTGTTGGATTTGCTGCTGGTGCATTAGCTAATACAGGTGGCGCAGGATTCTTAGGCGCACTGATTGGTGGATTCTTGGCTGGTTATGTCATCGTATTTTTACGTAAATTATTCAAGAACTTACCAAAATCATTGGATGGAATCAAAACGATCCTCTTTTATCCAGTGTTTGGCTTACTGATTACTGGTTTCCTGATGTTGCTGGTCAATGTTCCTATGAAAGCAATCAATGATGCATTGAATGGTTTCTTGACAAGTATGAGTGGTTCGAATGCTGCTTTACTTGGTGCATTATTAGCTGGAATGATGGCGGCAGATTTAGGCGGTCCAATCAACAAAGCCGCTTATGTATTTGGTACAGCAACTTTAGCTACGACTGTTGCCACTGGCGGAAGTGTTGTGATGGCTTCTGTTATGGCTGGAGGAATGGTCCCTCCATTGGCGATTTTCGTTGCTACACGTTTGTTCAAAAATAAATTCAGCAAAACAGATCAAGATGCTGGTTTGACGAACATCGTGATGGGACTTTCGTTTGTCACGGAAGGATCGATTCCATTTGCAGCAGCTGACCCGATTCGTGCCATTCCAAGTTTTATTATTGGTTCTGCTTTAACTGGCGGATTAGTCGGTGCTTTCGGAATCAAATTACTGGCTCCTCATGGCGGAATTTTTGTTGTATTCTTACTGAGTCACCCAATCATGTATTTGGTGTTTATTGCTATCGGAGCAGTCGTCTCTGGTGTGATTTATGGTTTGTTGAGAAAAGCTCCTGCAGTAGCAGAAGCATAGAAATAAAAAGAAGAGACTGGGGAAATCCAGCCTCTTCTTTTTTTGTAGAGTCAAAGTAGTATAGATGAGTAGTATAGATGAATAGTTGTTGTGCCATAAAATAGTTCTTCTCGGTTCGTTAAAATGATTGCTTCAAATTTGTGATCGAAGATTTAGCCTCGATTTCTTGCTTGATTCTTGGTAAGTTTGCTTCATCAGTCAAGATTACCAAAATATCTCCTACATTCATGATCGTATCACCGTGAGTCAAGATTTCCTGATTTCCTCTGCGTATAGAGATTAGCAGCATATTTTTAGGCCAATTGAAGTCCCGCACCATTAATCCGTCTAAAGAACTCTCTGCCGTTACTGGAAAATCAAAAGTTGTCCTTGCACCTTTAAGAGCGGCGGTCTGATTATTTCCAAGTAAACGTTCCAACAATGATTCGTAGATCGGATTCCCTCCGAGAAGATCATTGACGATATAAGCAACAAGAGCAGCCAACCCTAAAGGCATCAGATGATTGAGAGAGCCAACCATTTCTGTCACTAAAATAATTGCTGTCAGCGGTGCTTTCCCAATTGCTGTGAAATAACCAGCCATGGCAATCACGACGAAATCCTTGATGTAGATTGGATCCATCCCGAAATCAACCATGATGTTTCCATAAAAGCTACCGATTAAAGCACCCAATGTCAATATCGGAAGGAAAATCCCTCCTGGAAGACCACCACCATAAGAAATCATGGAAAAAACGAATCGAAGAACAAACAAACCGATAATCATAATGATTGGCAATGAAGCATGTCCAAAAGCTAAAACGATTTGATTGCCTCCGCCTAGCGTACTAGGCCATAAATAACCAATCGGCAAAATCAGCAAGAAAGGAACGAATCCATGAAAATAAGCTGGTAAAGGCAATCGGTTGTAAAATTTTGGCAATGCCAGCAGGACCTTTTGATAAATAAAACCTAAGACGCCTAGAAGTACGCCTAATACCACCAAAGAACCATAATATTTCAACGGCAAAGAAGGAAGATCCCCTAGATATAAAACTGGTCTTAAGCCAAAAAAATAAAGAGAGACAAAGTTAGCCGTGATGGCCGCAGCAAAAGATGTCAGCCAAACAAGAGGAGAGAAGGAGTGATGGATTTCTTCTAAAACAAAGAGTAATCCTGCGATAGGAGCATTGAATGCTGCTGCAAGTCCGCTACTTGCTCCGCTAGAAATCAAAATCTTTTCTTCTGAAGATGGACTCCGAAACAATTGTCCAGCTCCTTGTCCGATAGCTGCGCCAAGCTGTATAGAAGGGCCTTCTCGACCTAGAAAAAGTCCTGCGCCAACTGAAAGTACACCACCAATGAACTTTTTCCATAAAACAGAGAACCAGTTCATTGATAATTCCCCTCGAAGCTGTCCTTCTACTTGTGGAATCCCGCTTCCTTTGATATCCGGTTCATTTTTGACCAGATAACCCACAAAAAATGCTGCAAGGATGCAGCAAATAGCCATGCCAACTAAGTAAATCGGCTGTTCCCGACTTATTTCATAGATACTTCGAACAAAATCGCCTAACTTTTCGATCGATAAACGAAACAGGCTAACCACGATTCCTGTCAGTAGTCCAACGAATATTCCTTTTAGAATAAAATATATCTGAGTTTTATCTAATTTCTTGATTTTTCCTTTTTTTTCCATTCAAACGCCTCGCTTTCTTTTAATTTAGCGCGAAATCAACGAATTGACAAGGAGAAATCCATAAAAAGAAACAAATGATTTTGAATTAGCTAGTTTAATGAAAGCCAAGAAAATGCTATAATTAACAAGATTGATAAAAGAAAGGATGTTGTTAATGTCATCCAAAGCTGAATTATTAAACGGGATGAACCCCCGTCAGAAAGAAGCTGTTCTTCACACTGACGGACCATTATTGCTGATGGCAGGTGCGGGAAGTGGAAAGACGAGAGTGTTGACGCATCGTATTGCCTATTTGATTGAGGAAAAAGAAGTCAATCCTTGGAACATCCTAGCGATTACTTTTACCAATAAAGCTGCAAAAGAAATGAAAGAACGTGTCAATGCGATTCTCGCATCTGGAGGCGAAGATGTCTGGGTATCGACTTTTCACTCAATGTGTGTGCGTATTTTAAGAAGAGATGTTGATTTTATCGGGTATAACCGGAACTTTACGATCATCGACTCTTCTGAACAGCTGACCTTGATGAAACGGATACTGAAAGAACTGAACATTGACCCGAAAAAATATGATCCTCGCAGCATATTAGGAACAATCTCCCAAGCAAAAAATAGCTTGCAGACCCCTCAGGATTTTGCAAAAATGCAAGGTAGTTATTACGAAGAGATTGCGGCAAAATGTTACGCTGCTTATCAAAAAGAGCTTCAATACAATCAATGTATGGACTTTGACGACCTGATCATGAATACGATCCGGTTATTTGAAGAACATCCTGATTCACTCACATATTACCAAAACAAATTCCATTATATTCATGTAGATGAGTATCAAGATACAAACCACGCACAGTATACGTTGGTCAATTTATTGGCAGGTAGATTTAGAAATCTATGCGTAGTGGGAGATGCAGATCAAAGTATCTACGGCTGGCGCGGTGCAGATATGCAGAACATCTTGGATTTCGAAAAAGATTATCCAGATGCTGCAGTGATTTTGCTGGAACAAAACTATCGCTCCACGAAAAACATTCTTAGCGCGGCAAACCAAGTCATTGAAAACAATAGCAATCGAAAACCAAAAAACTTGTGGACAGAAAACAAAGAAGGAAACAAGATCACTTACTATCGTGCAGATAATGAACGAGACGAAACTCGTTTTATCGTAGACCGGATGCAAGAAGAGATTCGAAGCAATCATCGAAATTACGGCGACTTTGCCATTTTGTACCGGACGAACGCACAATCTCGTGTAATGGAAGAAACCCTGTTGAAAGCAAATATTCCTTATAAAATGGTTGGAGGGCACAAATTCTACGATCGTAAAGAAATCAAAGATATTTTAGCGTATTTAAATGTGCTGGCAAATCCTCAAGACTCAATCAGTTTTGAGCGTATCGTTAATTCGCCCAAACGAGGCATCGGACCAGGATCTATCGAAAAACTACGCAGTTTTGCTTCTCTCCATGAATGGCCGCTGCTTGAAGCAGCCCAAAATGTGGATCTGGCAAATATCGGTGGAAAAGCAGGCCAGCAATTAGGTGCATTTGGAGAGATGATTCAAGAAGTCACGCAGATGATCCCATACTTGACAGTGACAGAATTGACGAAAGAGGTTTTGGATCGTAGCGGTTACCTGGAAGATTTAAAAATCCAAAATACATTAGAAGCACAAGCGCGCATCGAAAACTTGGAGGAATTTTTAACGGTCACACAAGAATTCGATAAGCAATTCGAACAGCAAAATGAAGAAGATTCTGATGCACCAGAAGAAAAACTAACGGTCTTCTTGAACGATCTGGCACTTGTTTCTGACATTGACAATTTAGAAGAAGACGCTTCGCAAGTGACATTGATGACATTGCATGCAGCCAAAGGATTAGAATTTCCAGTTGTATTCCTGATTGGTCTAGAAGAAGGTGTTTTTCCTTTATCTCGAGCATTGATGGAAGAAAGCGAACTGGAAGAAGAACGTCGTCTCGCTTATGTGGGAATCACGCGAGCAGAAGAAGCGTTGTATTTAACCAATGCTTTCTCCAGAACATTATATGGACGGACGCAATATAACCGACCTTCTCGTTTTGTAGAAGAAATCGATCAAGAATTGCTAGAAATCGAGGGCATGCGTCCTACGCCTAAAAAAACACCTGTATTCGCTAAAAAAACAGCAGCATATAGCTATAAACAGCCAGAGACAGCGGTTGTTTCCTCTAAAAGTGCCACTGGAGGGGAAAAGAACAGCTGGAAACCTGGAGATAAAGTCAAACATAAAAAATGGGGACTAGGAACAGTCGTCCGAGTAAGTGGGACGTCGAAGGATCTAGAACTAGATGTGGCTTTCCCAAGTCAAGGAGTAAAACGTCTTTTGGCTGCCTTTGCGCCAATTGAAAAAGCTTAGTAGTGGAGGGTAAATGATGGAACATGAAATGACGATTGACGAAGCTGCTAAACGAGCAGAAGAACTTCGTACAAGATTGAACCAATGGTCTCGCGAATACTACGTAGAAGATAAACCAACAGTGGAAGACTATGTTTATGATAAAGAATACGCAGAATTAGTAGCAATCGAAGAACAATATCCTGATTTGATCACGTCGGATTCTCCCACTCAACGAGTAGGCGGAAAAGTATTAGAAGGGTTTGAAAAAGTCACTCATGATATTCCGCTTTACAGTTTGAACGACGTTTTCAGCAAAGAAGAGCTGATAGCTTTTGATCAACGTGTACAAAAAGCAGTGGGACGTGTAGTCGATTATTGCTGCGAACTAAAAATAGATGGTCTTTCCGTCTCTTTGCGTTATGAAGATGGGAATTTCGTTAGAGGAGCGACTCGTGGGGATGGGACTGTAGGAGAAAACATCACTGAAAACCTAAAGACTGTCCGATCAGTCCCAATCAAATTAAAAGAACCGATGAACATCGAAGTAAGAGGCGAATGTTTCATGCCAAAACGTTCATTTGTTCAATTGAATCAAGACAGAGAAGCAGAGGGAAAAGATATCTTTGCGAATCCTCGGAATGCCGCAGCCGGTTCCTTGCGTCAGTTAGATTCTAAAATCACTGCGAAAAGAAACCTGGATACTTTCTTATACACAGTAGCTGATTTCGGTCCTATGGAAGCAAAAACACAGTATGATGCACTAGAAGAGCTAGAAAAAATAGGATTCCACACGAATCGGGAAAAACGTTTATGTCATTCGATTGACGAAGTATGGGCATACATTGAGGAATATCATGATAAACGTGTAGATTTGCCCTATGAGATTGATGGGATCGTCATCAAAGTGAATGAGTTCTCGCTGCAAGATCAACTTGGCTTTACTGTCAAAGCACCACGATGGGCAACAGCTTATAAGTTTCCCCCAGAAGAAGTTGAAACACTGATCGAAAACATCGAATGGACAGTCGGACGAACGGGGGTAGTGACGCCAACGGCTATCATGACGCCGGTCCGAGTAGCAGGAACGACAGTAAGCCGTGCCAGTCTGCATAATGGGGATTATATCAAGTTGAAGGATATCCGCTTGAAAGATACAGTTCTGATTTATAAAGCGGGAGATATCATTCCAGAAGTTTCGCAAGTCGTGTTGGATAAACGACCTAAAGACAGCGAAGAATACCAATTACCTACACATTGCCCAGTTTGTGGAAGTGAACTTGTCCATTTGGATGAAGAAGTAGCGCTACGGTGCATCAATCCTAAATGCCCTGCTCAAATGAAAGAAGGCTTGAATCACTTTGTCTCAAGAAATGCGATGAATATCGACGGGTTGGGCCCGCGTGTGCTTGAACAGATGTATGACAAAAAACTAGTCGCAGATGTTGCTGATCTTTATAAATTGACAGAAGAAGAGTTATTGACGTTGGACAAAATAAAAGAAAAATCAGCAAATAATATTTTGACAGCAATTGACAACAGCAAAGATAATTCGGTAGAGCGGTTGATTTTCGGATTAGGAATCCGACATGTCGGAGCGAAAGCAGCAAAAATTTTAGCAGAACATTTTGGTGATCTAGAGACATTGAGTAGAAGCGACTATGAGTCGATCATTGCGCTTGATACGATCGGTGATATCATTGCCGACAGTGTAGTCACTTATTTTAGTAACGAAGAAGTCCATGAATTGATGAATGAATTAAAACAAGCAGGCGTCAATTTCGAATACAAAGGGCTTCGAAGTACCCAATTGCATGAAGTCGAGTCGCCTTTTAAAGAAAAAACAGTAGTCCTTACTGGTAAACTAACACGATTGACTCGTGAAGAAGCAAAAGAGACGATCGAAAATCTTGGCGGGAAAGTGACTGGTAGCGTATCGAAAAAAACGGATATCGTGGTAGCAGGAGAAGATGCTGGCAGCAAGCTAACCAAAGCACAAGAATTAGGAATCGAAGTTTGGACAGAAGATCAAATGGCAGAAGCATTGGCTAAAAGCCACTCTGCAAAAGAATAAATATTGAGTTTTTTCAGACAAATTTCAATAAATAATTTCAGACAGAGCACTCTTATGTTAAAATAGAGAGCAAAGTTTTTAACTCGTTTAGAAAGAAGGGGTAGTATGGCGATTAGTGAAGAACAAGTGAAACACGTTGCCAAATTAGCAAAACTTGCGTTCGCAGATGAAGAACTTGCAAGTTTTACCGACCAATTAGGTAAAATCATCGATATGGTGGAAATGCTGGAAGAAGTAGATACGGAAGGTGTTCCATTTACGTCGAATGTTGTCGAAACAGTAAACGTGATGCGACAAGATCGGGCGCAAGCTGGATGGAACCGAGATGAATTATTGAAAAATGTGCCGGAAACAGAAGACGGCTTTATCAAAGTACCCGCAATCATCGATAATGGGGAGGCTGGCGCATAATGACAAAATTACACAATCGTTCTCTAGAGGAACTACATCATATGCTTGTATCAAAAGAAATCACTGTACAAGATTTGACAAAAGCAACATTTGAACGAATCAAAGAAACAGAGCCTGAGATCGAAGCATTCATCACATTGAATGAAGAAAAAGCATTGGAACAGGCAAAAGCTTTAGATGAAAAAGGTATTGATGAAAGCAACATCCTTGCTGGAATTCCGATTGGTATCAAGGATAATATCGTAACAAAAGATATCTTGACAACCGCTGCATCTAAGATTCTTTACAATTTTGAACCAATTTATGATGCAACGGTCATGGATAAAATCTATCAAGCAGATATGATCCCTGTTGGTAAACTAAACATGGATGAATTTGCTATGGGCGGAAGTACAGAAACTTCTTATTTCAAGAAAACAAAAAATGCTTGGGACCAAACAAAAGTACCTGGGGGCTCTTCCGGTGGTTCTGCAGCAGCAGTAGCAGCTGGACAAATCCCAGTTTCTTTAGGTAGTGATACGGGGGGAAGTATCCGCCAGCCAGCAGCTTTCAACGGCATTGTAGGAATGAAACCTACTTATGGCCGTGTCTCACGTTTTGGTTTGATTGCCTTTGCTTCATCTCTTGACCAAATCGGACCAATGACCCGTACGGTGAAAGATAACGCATTAGCATTAACAGCTATCAGTGGTTATGACGAAAAAGACGGTACTTCTTCAGGCGTTTCAGTTCCTGACTTTGCAGAGGGACTGACCGGTGACATCAAAGGAATGAAGATTGCTTTACCTAAAGAATACTTAGGCGAAGGTGTGGCCCCTGGCGTAAAAGAAGCTGTATTGAAAGCAGCAGAAACATTCCGTTCATTAGGTGCTGTTGTGGAAGAAGTCAGCTTACCACATTCAAAATACGGTGTGGCTGTTTATTATATCATTGCCTCATCAGAAGCAAGTTCCAACTTGCAACGTTTCGATGGTATTCGCTATGGTTATCGCTCTGAAAACGTGAAATCATTGGATGATGTATATGTCAACTCACGTTCAGAAGGATTCGGTGAAGAAGTAAAACGCCGTATCATGTTAGGTACATTCTCATTAAGTGCGGGCTATTATGACGCTTACTTCAAAAAAGCAGGACAAGTCCGTACATTGATCAAACGAGATTTTGAAAAAGTCTTTGCAGATTATGACTTGATCATCGGACCATCTTCACCAACAGTGGCATTCGGAATCGGTGAGAACATCAACGATCCAATCACGATGTACATGAGTGACATCTTAACGATCCCTGTCAACTTGGCTGGACTTCCAGGTATGTCTGTACCGGCAGGATTGTCAGAAGGATTACCAGTTGGATTGCAGATCATCGGTAATTATTTTGATGAAAAAACGATGTATCAAGCGGCATATGCGTTTGAACAAGCAACAGAATTCCACACACAACAACCAGCTATTTTAGGAGGGAAAGACGAATGAATTTTGAAACAGTCATTGGACTAGAAGTCCACGTCGAGTTGAAAACCAACTCAAAAATTTTCTCTCCAGCGCCAGCTCATTTTGGTGCAGAACCAAACAGCAATACAAACGTGATTGACTGGGGTTATCCAGGCGTGCTGCCAGTAATGAACAAAGCTGCGCTGGAATTCGGGATGAAAGCCGCTTTGGCATTAAACTGCGAAATCTCTAAAGATACTCATTTTGACCGGAAAAATTACTTTTACCCAGATAATCCGAAAGCATATCAAATTTCCCAATTTGATCAACCAATCGGTCATGACGGATGGATCGAAATCGAAGTAGAAGGCAAGAAGAAAAAAATCCGGATCGAACGGGTCCATTTAGAAGAAGATGCTGGGAAAAACATGCATGGTATCGGCGGCTATTCTTACGTTGATTTGAACCGACAAGGCACGCCTTTGATCGAAATCGTTTCTGAAGCTGATATGCGTTCACCAGAAGAAGCATACGCTTATCTAGAAGCATTACGTTCAATCATCCAATTTACAGAAGTCAGCGATGTGAAAATGGAAGAAGGGTCTATGCGTTGTGATGCGAATATTTCTCTCCGCCCTTATGGACAAGAAGAATTCGGTACGAAAGCAGAATTGAAAAACTTGAACTCTTTATCTTTCGTGAAAAAAGGTTTAGCTTTTGAAGAAAAACGACAAGCAAAAGTTCTTCTTTCAGGAGGAGAAATCCAACAAGAAACACGCCGTTTTGACGAAACAACGAATAAAACAGTTTTGATGCGTGTGAAAGAGGGTTCTAGTGATTATCGTTATTTCCCAGAGCCTGATATTCCGAAATTCGTGATCGATGACGAATGGATTCAAAAAGTAAAAGCTAGTTTACCTGAGATGCCAGCTTCTCGTCGCGAACGCTATATCCGTGAATTTGGTCTTCCGGAGTATGACGCAATGGTATTGACACTTACAAAAGAAATGTCTGATTTCTTTGAAGCTGTTTTGGAAAATGGTGCAGATGCCAAGCAAGCATCTAACTGGTTGATGGGTGAAGTTTCTGCTTACTTGAACAGTGAGAAACTGGAATTAGCTGAGACAAAATTGACACCTGAGAACTTAGCAGGAATGATTCGTTTGATCGCCGATGGAACGATCAGCTCAAAAATCGCCAAAAAAGTCTTCCGTGAATTGATCACAAATGGCGGAGAAGCGCAAGAAGTTGTTGAGAAAAATGGTTGGGTACAATTATCTGATCCTAGCAAACTTCTTCCAATCATTAATGAAATCTTGGATAACAATCAACAATCTGTCGATGATTTCAAAAATGGAAAAGATCGTGCGGTTGGCTTCCTAGTCGGTCAAATCATGAAAGCAACTAAAGGGCAAGCAAATCCTGGTGTCGTGAACAAGCTGCTTAAAGATGAATTAGCGAAACGCTAGAGGCTGAAAATGAAAAAAGCACGCGTAATTTATAACCCTACCTCGGGAAAAGAATTATTGAAAAAAAATTTGGCGGATATCCTGCAGGCATTAGAAGAAGCAGGATTTGAAGCCAGCGCCTATGCCACTACACCAGAACCTGATTCAGCCAAGAATGAAGCACGCAGAGTTGCAGAACTAGGTTTTGATCTAGTAGTGGCAGCTGGGGGCGACGGAACGATCAACGAAGTGGTCAATGGGATCGCTCCGCTTGAACACCGTCCTAAAATGGCCATTATCCCAGCCGGTACGACGAACGACTATGCTCGAGCATTAAAAATTCCTAGAGATAATATTAAAGCAGCAGCAGAAGTAATAAAAAAACACCAAACAGTAAAAATGGACATCGGTCTTTCTGATAGCAGTTACTTCATCAATATCGCTGCAGGCGGCTATTTGACAGAATTGACTTATGAAGTTCCATCAGAACTAAAGAGTATTTTTGGTTATCTTGCCTACCTTGCGAAAGGAGCAGAGATGCTGCCTCGAGTAAAGCCAATCAAAATGCGCTTGAAGTATGATGAAGGGGAATATATCGGAAATGCTTCGATGTTTTTCCTAGGGCTGACGAACTCTGTTGGAGGATTCGAACAGATCGCGCCAGATGCCAAATTGGATGATGGCAAGTTTTCTTTGATCATTGTGAAGACAGCAAATATCTTTGAGATCTTGCATATTGCGGCACTCATGCTGAATGGCGGTCGACATGTCGATGATCCAAGAGTAATCTATACCAAAACAAGCAGTTTGTTCGTCGAAACAGAAGATGATATCAATCGACCAGTAATGATCAACTTAGATGGTGAATATGGCGGGGAAGCACCGATGCATTTCCAAAATCTTCATCAACACATTGAGTTCTTTGCCAATACCGATCAGATTCCTGATGAAGCAATCACAGGCACAGATGAAGAAGAATTAGAGGTTGTCAGCAAAGAATTCGTAAAAGAAGTCGAACGTTTAACGGATGAAGATATCGACGGTGACGGAAAAATAGCAGACGAAACACCTAATCAAAAGAATTAATCAAAAGCCGGTGCTGAACGTAGTAAGGTCAGTGCCGGTTTTAGTTGTGTAATTAGCTGATTTATAGTAGAGTTCAGTAGGATTGAAAAATAGGCTTAAAGGAGCAAAATATGACAGAACAGCAAATAGTAAAGAAAAACGAACGATATACAGTCGAAATCGTCGACTTGAGTTATGAAGGAATGGGGGTAGCAAAAATCGATGGTTATCCATTGTTTATCGAAAATGCACTCCCTGGAGAAGAAGTAGAAATACTAGTAGTGAAAGCAGGCAATAAGTTTGGGTATGGGAAAGTCGAAACATTTATTACACAATCTCCTGATCGCCAGCCTGTAGAAAACAATGCATTACTTCGCACAGGTATCGCACCTTTAGCCCATTTGAAGTATGAACAACAGCTTGTCTTCAAACAAAAACAAGTAGAGCATGTAATGGCGAAGATTGCTAAGATGCCAGAAGTTCCTGTACTTCCAACGGTCGGAATGGCAGAACCATTCGGCTACCGTAATAAAGCACAGATCCCTGTTCGCCGTATCGATGGACAGTTAGCCACCGGTTTTTACAAAAAGAATAGCCATGATCTAGTCCCTATCGAAGATTTTTATATCCAAGATCCTGTCATCGATCAAGCAATCAAAGTAGTCAGAGATATCTTGCAACGGTTCCAAGTACGAGGATATAATGAAGAAAAAAATGAAGGCCAGCTTCGTCACATCATTATCCGTCGTGGTCATTATTCCCATGAAATGATGGTCGTTTTAGTTACTCGTAAAGAAAAATTCTTTAAATCCAAGGAAATTGCTGAAGCCATTCATGAAGAATTGCCAGAAGTGGTTTCGGTCATCCAAAATATCAATGAAGAAAAAACAAATGTGATTTTAGGAGACAAAGAAAAAGTTTTATATGGCAGAGACTATATCGAAGATCAGCTATTAGGAAAAACCTATCGAATCTCAGCAAAGTCATTTTATCAAGTAAATACTCAACAAGCAGAGTATCTGTACCAAACAGCCATCGAGTTTGCTGAGTTAGATAAAAAAGACATTGTGATCGACGCTTATTCAGGAATAGGTACGATTGGCTTGTCTTTAGCAGACAGAGTGGATAAGGTGTATGGGATGGAAGTTATTCCAGAAGCAATTGAAGATGCACAGTTCAATGCTTTAAATAATAAAATCGAAAATGTTCATTATGAAGTCGGAAAAGCAGAGAAAGTCATGAAAAAATGGCAAGAAAAAGGGATTAAACCATCTGTGATCGTAGTTGACCCTCCACGAAAAGGATTAGATCATCATTTTATTGAATCAGCAATCGAAATGTCACCAGAACGAATCGTCTATATCTCGTGTAATCCGGCAACTTTTGCAAGAGATGCTAAGTTATTTGCAGAAGCAGGTTATGCCGTGAAGAAAGTTCAGCCTGTAGATCTTTTCCCGCAAACCCATCATATCGAATTAGTCGCTTCATTCGTTAAAGGAGAATAAAAATGGACCAAAAAGAAAAAATGAAAGAATTGATCAAAAAGAAACAAGGTGGAGGCCGATCCAAACAAATGGAAACACCTAAGAATGATCGTAAAAACATGAGAAAAGGCCCTAAGATCTTTAATAAGTAATATGGTTAAAAAAGGATGGGGAACGATGATCTTGATGATCGTTCCCCATCCTTTCACTATTTAAATCCTCATACACTTTGTTTTATATTCTTGAAAATGATATAACCTAAAAAAGATAAAAAAAGAGTGAATAAATGCCGCTATACTCCACATTTTTTGGTAATTCAATCGGCTGTTCGTGAAAAAGTCGTTGAAAATGAGGGGTTAAAAAAGTCATGATGACAAAAGAAACAAGAAATTTAGCTGCATTTAGAAAAGCTTAGAAAAACTCATGAAAGCCATCAGAATTGCTCCTGCTGACTGGAAAGCTACATACGAGGCCATTCCAAAATATTTAGCTGATTGCATTCAGATATTTTAACATTTTTTGTGTTCAACCAGTAATGAGACAAAGAGGCTGGGACAGAAGCGTTTAACTCCAAGAAATAAGAAGGAATTCACGAAAATTGCTTTTTCAAATTTTTGTTAATTTCAGCTTATTTCCGAAGGAGTTGCTTCTGCTTCCGCCGTTTATACGTGTTTAGAGCGTGGGACAAAAGTGTTCTTTACTTTTGTCCCACGCTCTTTTGGCTATGCTACCTGAAATTGACTATTATAAAGGCTAGCATAAAGCGTTGGTGCTTGGAGTAATTCAGAATGCGTTCCTTTTTCGACGATATCGCCGTTTTTCATTACAAGGATCATATCTGCATTTTCAATCGTTGACAAACGGTGCGCGATGACAAAACTTGTCCTGTCTTTTGTCACAGCCTCCATTGCTTGCTGGATCAATGCTTCTGTTCGTGTATCTACACTAGAAGTTGCTTCATCTAAAATAACGACAGGGGGATTTGCCAGAATGACCCGTGCAATTGTTAATAATTGTTGCTGGCCTTGAGATAACGTACCATTTTCGCTAGAGATGATTGTATCATATCCCTCTGGCAGTGTTCGAATAAAGTGATCACATTGCGCGATTTCAGCCGCTTCGATAATTTGTTCTCTCGTGGCATCCATTTTCCCATAGGCAATATTATCGGCCACTGTTCCTTCAAACAGCCAGGTATTTTGTAAGACCATCCCAAAAGAACGGCGTAGTTCTCCACGCGAAAGCTTAGTAATATCGCGGCCGTCAAATTCGATCTTTCCTTTATTCAGTTCATAAAAACGCATCAGCAGATTGACTAAAGTCGTTTTTCCTGCACCAGTTGGTCCAACGATCGCCACAGTTTGTTTTGGTTTTACTGAAAAATCAACTTGATTCATCAATATTTTATCCGATGTGTAACCAAATTGTACATTTTTGAAAGCTATTTTTCCTTCCGGTTCTTCCAAAAGTTTTGCTTCTGGTAGGTCCGGAATTTCATCTGTTTCATCTAATATCTCAAAGATCCTTTCGATTGCTGCCATTGCGGATTGGATCGAGTTGATCACATAAGAAGCAGTAGAAATTGGTTCAGAGATCTGATTGATGTACTGAAGGTAAGCTTGTAAGAAGCCAATCGTCACACCACCAGAAAGAACAAGTATAGCACCGAATACCGCACTTATGATGAAGGCGAGTTGATTGATGAAACGGATTGCCGGATAGATGGCAAAGTTCATAAATTGAGCACGTTTAAAAGCATTGTATTGTTTTTTGTTTACTTCATGTATAGAAGCTTCTGCATGAGCTTGCTGATTGAATGTTTTGACTACTAGATTACCAGCTAAGATTTCTTCCATCCGATTATTCAAGACACCTAGTTCATATTGGTTTTGTTCAGAAATCTGTTTGTTTTTATTCGCAATTTTAGTTGTAACAATTGAACTTCCGACGATCAGCAATAAGACGAGCAAAGTAAGCTTGCTTTCGATATAAAACAGCATTAGACCAGCAGCAGCTATTGTTACGACAGAAGTGAAAAATTGATTGATACCTGTCAATAACACTTGAGAAAGCTGATTGAGTCCGGTAGTCGTTCGACTGATGATGTCGCCGACTTGATGATTATCAAAAAACGACATCGGTAACGTTTTGAATTTTTTTGTGATTTCTTTTCGCACCCTCAATGTGATCTTTTCGCTTAATGCTGCCATTGTACGTTCTTGGATAAATGAAGCAATACTACTTAGGACTGAGCAGCCGATCAGCAATAAGACAGGGAACAGCAATGCTTGTTTGATATCACTGAAAGAAAGCTGTCCAATACCTGTTTTTCTTATTTGCGACAACAAATCATCAATCCCGATTCCCATGATCAGGGGCATGGCTACAACTAATAGGTTGCCCAACAAACTGCATAGAAACAATCCGTAAAAATATTTATGTTCAGGTTTGATCATTTTCCAAAAACGTATCAAAGCGCGTGTGTTCAACGTTTTTTTCTTTTCCATCGAATCCCTTCTTTCTATATTCCTTGTGATTTGGCAAATTCTTGATATGTTTGACAATTAGACAATAGTTCTTCATGAGTACCTTGTCCTACGATTTTTCCTTCATCTAAAACAATGATGTTATCTGCTTGTTGGATCGTACTGAGACGTTGAGCAACAATCACGAGAGTTTTCTCCGACATGTGTTTATGGAGTGCTGCCCTTAATGCTGCGTCTGTTTTATAATCTAAAGCGGAAAAACTATCATCGAATACATAGATTTCTGCTGGTTTGATCAATGCTCGAGCAATGCATATCCGCTGTTTCTGTCCGCCAGAGTAATTAGAACCACCTTGAGCAACAAAGCTATCTAATCCATCAGGAAGAGTGTCCACTAGTTCTTCTAATTGGGCGATCTTGATCGCTTTAGTCAATTCTTCTGGTAAGGCATGTTCATTTCCCATCTGCAAGTTGCTTAAGATCGTACCGCTGAATAAGAAGGCTTTTTGAGGGACATAACTGATGTGTGAGCGGATCTGTTCCTGCGTCATTTGAGTAAGAGGGATACCACCAAGGGTCACTTTTCCTACCGTAGGATCACTTAGTCTCAAGAGAAGTTTTGCTAAACTGCTTTTTCCAGATCCGGTCCCGCCAACAATCGCCGTTGTTTTTCCTTTAGGTATTGTAAAATCAATATCTTCTAGAACTGGATCAGAAGTTTCAGTATATTTGAATGTGACATGTTCAAAAGCAGCTGCATTTATCTGAGCAAAGGATGGTTTAGCAACTGTTTGGATCGTCTCTTCTTTAATTTCGATCTCTGCTTCGAGTATTTCTTCTATTCGTCGTAAAGAGGCGAATGATTTAGGGATAATGACCAGTACCATGGCTGCAATCATCAAATAAGCAAGTGTCAGCATAGAGTATTCCACTACCGCGGTCACGACCCCGATCTGTAACGTCCCGTCTGCCACAAGATTTCCGCCAAACCACAAAATAGAAGCATAAACGATTCCCATGAGTAAAAAAGCAATTGGAGTGACCCAAGCAAAGATTCGGTTCACTTTGATCATTTGACTAGCATAATCTGCAAAGGTCTGATTCGTTCGCTTTTCTTCATATGATTGATTATCAAAGGCACGAATCATATTGATCCCCGTAAAGAATTCTCTCAATGTGATGGTGATCCGATCCATTTTTGGTTGGATACTCAAAGATAAAGGCGTTCCTCGTTTCATCAGTCGGTAAACGATCCATACGTAAAAAACAACAGAGAGTAATGTAACCCATGTAAGCAATAGAGAATAACGAAACATCATGAGGATGGTGAAAAAGCAAATAACTGGTGCTGGTAAAATCATTTGGCAAAATAAAACAATCATTTGCTGGACATTATCGACATCATTCGTCATTCTTGTCAAAAGAGATCCAGAACTGAAACGGCTGATATCCTTCATTGACAGTTGTTGGAATTTACGGAAATATTTCTCCCGTGTCTGGAATCCAAACCGAGCGGATGCCAACGCTGAAAAGTAACTAGAGGCAACTGCAGCGATCGTTCCTAGAAATGCTACAAGTAGCATTTCAACGCCGATTTTCTTGATAACAGAGGCTTCGCCACTTGCTATACCTGTGTCGATCAGTTTGGCTACTAATTTTGGTACACCTAATGTACCGGCGATTTGTAAACAGATCATCACAAAGGTAAGGAGAGCGAGTCCTTTGTTTTGCTGTAAGAATTTTTTTAAGATAGTCATATTATTCCTCCTTTTTCCTGATACTTTTCGATTCTATACCTTCAAGTAGCTTGAAGGTCAATAGAAAAAAGAATAAACTAGAAAAGAGGTGAGAAAAAATGAAAAAAATGTACACGATCGGCCAAGTATCAGAACTGTTCGATTTGCCAAAATCAACGATTCGCTATTGGGATGAACAGGGCCTGATCCGGTCAAGCAGACAGGAAGAGAATGATTACCGCTTGTTTGATATCGACGATATTTTTATGCTTTATGATATTGTTTTTTATAGAAAATTAGATATACCGATCAAGCAGATGAAGAATTTATATGGTAAAACGCTGACGGAGTTATATGAGACGCTTGATGAAACAGAAAAAAGAATCCATAAAGAACTATTGATAATGAAACAAAAACAGAAAGAGATAAGGGCGCGAAAAAAACAGTTGAAATTGATGATCGATACAGACGAGGAAGAATTTCCTATAGAAGAGATCCCTTTTGACTGTATGATCTCAACGGAATTTGAGGATATTGTGGAAATAAAACAATTTCTACCGAACTATTCGAGTTTTGGAATGATGAGTATGCCAGCTTCCAGTTCGCAAACGATGTACGGCTTTTTTATCGACCCCAGTGAGATACATTTATTTTCCCAAGATGTGATTTGGAAGAAAAAAGATACGACTGTTTATCGCCGGTTTTTATTGAAATCTGAGATGAACCATGCGGAACGTAATAATATCTTAGAAGTCAGAAAAACAATGCATGAAAAAGGGTGGGAAACAGGAGAAGTGATCGGACAATATCTATTGACAAATACGGACGAAAACAATATCAGAATTGAATATTATCATGCATGGATGGAAATGAAAAAATAGGAAAGAAATATTTAGGATAAGTGGATTGAATGGATGAAAACGAAATAAGAGAGAAACTGCTTGATTTTTTTTATTAAAAAAAGATTGACAAAATGAAACGAAAGTGGGATATTAATTAGCAAATAATGAAGCGTTGAAGAGAAGAGTAGCTGATCGGAAATAAGTACAGAGACCTTGGTAGGTGAGAGCAAGGATTGTTTGGTCAGTGAAGATGAGCTCTGAGTTTTTTGGATTGTTCACGCAATCTAAACGGTAAAGCGACCGATAACTCGCCGGGTATACAATCTGTACCGATGAGGCATTATTTGTGAAAATAATGCAAATAAGGGTGGTAACACGAAGTATTCGTCCCTTTTGTCGTTCAACGGCAAAAGAGGCGGGTACTTTTTTCTTTTTTTGAAAAGCTTCTTACGCTTTGTTAAAACATGATTATTGGAGGAGATTTTTTATGACAATTCGAACAACATCACCATTTCGCTATGACATCGTCGGGAGCTTTTTACGTCCTGAAAAGCTGAAAGAGGCAAGGACTCGTTTTACCGATGGGGAAATCACACAAGAGGAACTTCGAAAAGTTGAAGATGAAACGATCATCGAATTGATAAGAAAACAAGAAGGAGCTGGTTTGAAAGCTGTTACTGATGGAGAGTTCCGTCGCAGCTGGTGGCACTTGGACTTCTTTTATGGGTTGAATGGCGTGGAATTTTATGTGCCTGAACATGGCTATTTCTTTCATGGAGAAGAGACACGTCCTGGTACAGTGATTGTGACGGGGAAAATTTCTGGTACGAACCACCCTTTCGTCGAACATTTTAAATTCACTCAGGCTCATACAAGTCAAGGCATCGAAGTGAAACAGACAATTCCTGCTCCAGCTCAAATTTTAGTGGAACTACTTCGTCCGGATATATTACCCCATGTTCGAAAAGTCTATGAAGACAATCAAACATTGATCAAAGATATCATCGCAGCTTATCGTCAAGTGATCGACGACTTATATGAAGCAGGTGCGCGGACGATCCAGCTAGATGATTGTACATGGGGAGTATTAGTTGCACCACTTCCTAAAGGGTTTGCGATGGATGAGGGAAAAGATGAAAAAGAAGTTCGTCGGGAACTAGCAAATCTTTATTTAACGATCAACAATGCAGTCTTAGCTGACCAGCCGGATGATTTAACACTCAATACACATGTCTGTCGCGGGAATTATCATTCTACTTGGGCAGCATCGGGGGGCTATGACGACGTAGCAGATCCATTATTTACTCAAGAAAATGTCCGTGCCTATTATTTAGAATACGATAGTGAACGTGCTGGGAGTTTTGCACCTTTAGCGAAAGTTTCCGAAGATAAATTAGTCGTATTAGGCTTGATCACAACGAAAAGTGGTGAACTGGAAGAGCGCCAGCAAGTGATTGACCGGATCTACGAAGCGACACGATATCTGCCTTTGGATCGTTTGTGCTTAAGTCCTCAATGCGGATTTGCTTCAACAGAAGAAGGAAATATTTTGTCTGAAGAAGAACAATGGGAAAAGATTGCTTTTGTCAAAAGCATTGCAGAAGAAGTTTGGGGGAACAATTAAATCATGCAGGAGAGCTTGCTAGGAAAGAACACTATGGTATAATCAGAATGCTTAATATTAATTACTGAGGGAGACTTATGAAAAAGAAAATTCTTAAATTTATCGGATGGTTCTTCGGAATCATTCTTGGGATCGCGTTTGCACTCTTTCTTGCCTTCCAGCTTTCCCCCAGACCCGGAGCATTCTTGATCAACCATATGTTTTCAAATACTGTTCAAATCACCGATCAGAAAACGTTCAATCAAGCAGAAAAAAACGTGGCGAAAAAAACAGATTTGACGTACGAGTCCAACTATAAAGAGAATACGTATGATATCTACTATCCAAAAAACAGCAAGGGACCTGTTCCTGTTCTGTTTTGGGTACATGGTGGAGGGTTCGTCGGCGGAGATAAATCAGGTGTCAAGGAATTTGCGACAAAATTAGTATCAGACGCCAACATCGCAGTGGTGGCGATGAATTATGAATTAGCGCCTGATTCAGAATACCCTAATCAAGTTCTTCAAGTGAATGAGCTAGTCAAAGATTTATTAGCTGAAGAAAAAGACGACAAACTGTTAGATATGGAACAACTATTTTTTGGCGGAGATAGTGCAGGTGCACAAATCGCTTTGCAATATGCAGCTCTACAAACAAATGAAGCGTATGCCAAACAAATGAAAATCAAACAGGTACTTCCAAAAGATAGTTTGAAAGGAACTATTTCTTATTGCGGACCCGTTGATTTGAAACTAACAGCACAGCAACATTCGGATGATCGATTTATGAAGTTCTTCGTCAAAACCGTTGCATGGTCGTTGATTGGAACAAAAGATTGGAAAACGAGCGAGCAACTGAAAGAAGCTAGTGTGGCTGACCATGTTTCTAAGGAATTTCCGCCAACGTATATAACTGACGGAAATGCTTACTCCTTCCAAGAACAAGGTCAAGCATTAGAAAACCGGTTGACAGAATTAAAGGTACCCGTGCAATCCTTGTTTTATACAGATACAAAAAAAGAGATTACCCATGAATACCAATTTGATTACACGCTAAAAGAATCGCAAAATTGTTACCAGCAGACATTGGATTTTGTGAATAAGTATAAGTAAGAGGTTGTGAAAAAGCCGTTTAGTTTTGAGTATGAAGAAACGAAGCGGCTTTTCACAACCTCTCTTTTAATACCTTTTTGTTCTTGGGATAAAACTTTCCCGAACAATCAATCGTGCAGGATAAGTCAAAATGATTGGTTCGTCCCGTATTCCGTCAATTCGCTCCAATGCCATTCGAACAGCTGCTTGCCCAATTGATTTCGCATTGATTTGAACACTGGTCAAGCCAGGGGAGAGGTTTGCGATTGTCTCGATATTATCAAAGCTTGCTACAACAATCTCTTCTCCAATTTGGATATTTTTTTGTTTCAATGCGCGATAGACACCGATTGCCATTGGATCGCTCCCGACAAGAATGGCAGTAGGAAGAGGAGATTCATTTTCTAATAGATCAGTCGCAAGTACCTCACCTTGTTTTTCTGTCCAGCCACCTAGACGATAAGAAATATACTTTTCCAAGTGATGATCTGCCATAAAATGTTGATAGGCACGCATCCTTTTTTCATTTGTAGAAATCTGTTTCCCACCAAATTCATCCATATCGACTTTATACCCCCCGATATAGGCTATTCTTTTATGGCCATTTTCTAAGAACAATTCCAGTACGGTTTTAGTCATCCGTTCAAGATCTGCATAGACCATATCGACCTCTTGCTGGATGTCAGGGTTATCCACGACGACTATTTGCATGTTTTGTTTTAACAAGGCGGTAATCGATTCTTTCGTAACGGTCCCAACAACGATCACCGCACCTAACTGATCTAGATCTTCCCATTGTTTAGGATTATCAGATAGATTATAGATTCGATTCATCCCTAAATGCAGACGTCGAGCTTCTTCTTCCATCCCTACTCGCAAATGTTTGTAATAGATATCCTGTTCTTCGCTCGCCTTGCCGATCGTAGAGATCACACCAATCGAAGGCATTCTCTTTTTGATATATTTTCGAGTACTGATATCATAATCCAACGCAGCTGCTGCCTCTACTATTCGTTGCCGAGTAGCCTGAGCCACATGGATCGTCTGATCGTTATTCAACACGCGGGAAACTGTAGCAGGAGAGACATTTGCCTTTCGTGCGACATCTCTAATTCCAACCATTTTTACACACTCCTCAAAAAAAACAAAAAAATTCTATTGACAAAATTGTTTAGTAAACAGTATACAGGAATTATAAAAAAAGTAAACGGTTTCCGTTTTGGTGGGAGTGAAATGATGGATATTACGCATAGAAAAACAGAAAAAAATTTCATCTTATTTGATGAAAAGAGCCGAGTCTTCCATTTACGAAATACATTTCTTTCTTATCTGATAAAGATAGAAGAGAGCAATGTATTGGCGCATATTTATTTTGGCAAACCAGTCAAGCAGTACAAAGACAATAAAAATTATCCCCGAAGAGATCGTGGATTTTCAGGAAATATTCCCTTAAATCCTGACCGGTCTCTGTCGAAAGATACACTACCACAAGAATACTCTTCTCATGGCAGCATGGACTTTCGAACGCCCGCATCGATCATTCAGCGCAAGAATGGGTCAGACTTACTGGATCTGAGATATGACAGTCATTATATTACAGATGGGAAGCCAGACATCGAAGGCTTGCCTCAAACTTATGTGCTAGACAAGTCAGAGGCACAAACGTTGGTGATTTCACTTAAGGATAGAGAAACAGCGATTTATTTCGATTTGTTCTATACCATATTTAGTGATAGAGCAATGATCACACGATCTGTAAAGATAAGAAATGAAACCAGAGAAACAATCAAACTAGAAAAAGCAGCTAGTTTCCAGCTAGATTTTGCCCATACTAGGCGATTTGATGAAGTCATTGCTTTGCCAGGAGCACAGGTCAATGAAAGACAGATCTCACGGCAATCTCTTTTATCTGGAACAAAAGTATTTGAAAGCCGTCGAGGAACGAGCAGTCACCATATGAATAACTTTATTGCTTTAGTTCATCATCATACGACAGAAAATACTGGAGAAGCGATTGGACTTCAATTTGTTTATTCCGGCAACCATTCTTTCGAACTTGAAAAAGATCAGATTAATCAATTGAGAGTTGTCGGTGGGATCAACAGCCATCGTTTTTCGTGGGAATTGAATGCAAATCAGTCTTTTCAAACACCTGAAATGATTCTTTCTTACTCAAGTCAGGGATTGAACAAAATGAGTCAGATCCACCATGAGTTGCTACGTGAAAGAATCGCAAGAGGTCGTCATCAATTTGCTGAACGGCCGATTCTTGTCAATAACTGGGAAGCCACTTACTTTGACTTCAATAGTGAAAAAATCAAGGCGATCATTGATGAAGCAAAGGAGCTAGGCATCGAAATGTTCGTATTAGATGATGGCTGGTTTGGAAAAAGAGATGCGGACAATTCTTCATTAGGAGACTGGTTCGAGTATGAAGGCAAGTTGACAAATGGATTACGTGAAATAGCAGATTATGCTCATAGCAAAGGATTGAAATTTGGTTTATGGTTTGAACCAGAAATGATCTCCATTGATTCTGAACTGTATCGAACACATCCTGATTTTCTTATGCAGGAGCCAGGTAGAATGCCTTCTGCTTCCAGATCACAACATGTACTGGATTTTACAAGGTTAGATGTTCGCCAGACGATTGAGAAACAAATGAGAAAGATTTTAGACACGATTCCTCTTGACTACATCAAATGGGATATGAACCGTTCGCTTTCAGATGTCTATTCGATTACCCTTGACCCACAGAGACAAGGAGAAGTAGCGCATCGTTACATGCTTGGGCTTTATGAACTACTCGAACATTTGACAGCTGATTATCCGGAAATCTTATGGGAAGGCTGTTCTGGTGGAGGTGGGCGGTTTGATGCTGGTTTTATTTATTATATGCCGCAGTCCTGGACAAGTGATAACACGGATGCAGTGGAGCGTATGAAAATCCAATATGGAACAAGTCTTGCTTATCCGATTTCGTCCATCACGGCTCATGTATCAGCTGTACCAAATCATCAGACTGGCAGATCTACTTCGTTGAAAACAAGAGGAGAAACAGCTATGAGCGCTGTTTTTGGTTATGAACTGGATTTGACAAAGCTGTCTCCTGAAGAAAAAAAGCAAGTCAAAGACCAAATTATATCCTATCAAACGATTCGTCCGGTGATCCAGTACGGCCATTATTATCGTTTGGCGAGTCCTTTTGAAGAAAATATTGCCGCATGGATGTTTGTGTCTCCTAAACAAGATGAAGCTATTGTGTTTTTAGGGAGGATACTAGCTTCAGCTCAACCAGCGTTCCATGAAGTATATCTGATGGGGTTAGATGATGAGGCACTTTATCAGGAACAGACCTCGAAGCGGATATTTTCGGGGGCCGAATTGATGGCAGTCGGACTTTACTTCCCTGATTTTCAAGGTGATTTCCAAACAGAGCTGCTTCATTTCAAAAAGTTATGAGAGAGAAGGAAAAAAGTATGAAAGCAAATATAAAATGGTTAGATGATCCACAAGTTTTTAGAGTGAACCAATCGAATGCGCATAGCGATCATGTTTGCTATGCAACAAGGGAAGAAGTAGAAACCACATCCTCCCTTAAACAGTCTTTAAATGGAACATGGCGTTTTTGTTATTCACCAAATCCTTCGGTACGTCCAAAAACATTTTATAAAAATGATTTTGATGCCTGTTCTTTTGATGAAATCACTGTTCCTAGTCATATTGAATTAGCAAATTATGACAAGATCCATTACATCAATACGATGTATCCGTGGGAGGGACATGTATTTCGCCGTCCCCCTTTCACGACAAGCCCTGAGAAAGAGACGGAAGGGATATTTTCAACTGCTAAAGACAATCCGGTGGGGTCGTATTTGACGACTTTTCGATTAGAAGAAAGTCTAAAGGGAAAACAAATCTCGATTCATTTTGCTGGTGTAGAACAAGCAATGTTCCTTTGGTTGAATGGCCATTTTATCGGGTATGCCGAAGATTCGTTCACTCCGTCTGAATTTGATTTAACACCTTATTTGGAAGAAGAAAATATTCTAGCTGTGGAGGTTTACAAAAGAAGTACAGCTGCATTCTTGGAAGATCAGGACTTTTTCCGATTTTTTGGAATCTTCAGAGATGTCTACTTAGTTGCTCGAGGACAAAACCATTTAGAAGATCTTTGGATCAAACCTCGCTTAGATGACAAATGTCAAAATGGCAAACTTGAAGTAGATTTGTCTTTTGAACAAGTAGCCAAAAACAGTCAGCTGAATGTAGCGATACTAGATCCTGAGGGAAAGGAAATCTATCAACAGCAATATCCGTTAAAAGAGCAAATGACGATTCGGATCGATGGATTTGAAAACGTGGCACTGTGGGGGCATTTTCAGCCCAATTTATATAAGCTTGAATTGGAGACGATAGACGAAGAAAAAAGAGTAACGGAATATATTGACTATTCCTTCGGTTTTCGTAAAATCGAAATCAAAGATAAAATCATCTATTTCAATGGAAAACGAATGATCATCAACGGAGTAAATCGACATGAATGGCATCCGAAAAAAGGACGCGCCATCACTATAGAAGATATGGAAAAAGATTTGGCTATCATAAAAAATGCAAAGATCAACGGCGTACGGACATCTCATTACCCCAACCAGATCACTTGGTATTATTTATGCGACCAAGCAGGCATCCATGTGATGGCGGAAACGAACCTCGAATCCCATGGCTCATGGCAAAAAATGGGTGCATTTGAGCCTTCTTACAACGTGCCAGGTGCAGTACCTCAGTGGCAGGCTGCTGTTCTTGATCGGGCAAAAACGAATTTCGAAACATTAAAAAACCATCCAAGCATTCTTTTTTGGTCTCTTGGAAATGAATCCTATGCGGAAGAAAACATTCGACAAATGAACGATTACTTCAAAAAAGTAGACCCCGATCGACTCGTCCATTATGAAGGGAATTTTCCAAATCCAGCATTCGAAGATTCGATTTCAGATGTAAAAAGCTGCATGTATGCGCCACCAGAAGAGATCGTTGACTACCTTGAAAATAAAGCGGAAAAACCGTTCATCTTATGTGAATACATGCATGACATGGGGAATTCGTTAGGTGGAATGGATTCTTACATGACGTTGCTTGATCGTTATGAAATGTACCAAGGAGGCTATATATGGGATTTTAAAGATCAGGCGATCCAAGTGACTGATCCAATCACTGGTCGAGAAGTGATGCGCTATGGCGGTGACTTTGACGATAAACCAAGTGACTATGAATTCTCAGGGAATGGGATCGTTTTTGCAGATGGACAAGAAAAACCCGCCATGCAGGAGGTAAGATATTATTATGAAAAATACACTAAATAAAAGTCATATGGATACGGAAAAAGTTGCAATCGTCTTCGGCGACTGTACATTAGGTGTCAAATCGGGGAATACGCATTATATTTTTTCTTACACAAGAGGCGGACTGGAGTCGCTGAATAAAAACGGAAAAGAATGGCTATACCGGGAAACACTTCCAGTTTTTTGGCGGGCAACGACCGATAATGACAGAGGTAGTGGATTTGGATTTAAATCTGGTATGTGGTTAGGAGCCGGATTGTATCCAAAAGTCAAAGAAATAGAAGTACTGGTGGACGATAAAAAGATCGATTTGCCGATTGCTCCAGTAAATAATCAATATTCAAGTAATGAATACGCTGGAACGGTTGAAATCATTTTTACACTGGAAATCAACACAGTACCAAAAACACAAGTGACAATTTCCTACCAAATCGCTGGAGAGGGTAAAATGCTTGTTAAGATGCATTATGTTGGACAAAAAGGGTTGCCGGAATTACCAGCATTGGGTATAAGGTTCATTATGCCAACAAAAGCAAAATTCTTTGAGTATGAAGGTTTATCAGGGGAAACATATCCGGATCGGCTGGCTGGTGGTATCGAAGGTATTTATAAAGTGGAAGGACTCCCTATCCCTCCATACCTTGTTCCCCAAGAATGCGGTATGCATATGGAAACGAAATGGCTAGAACTGACAAGAAATCAAACATTGGATAATACAGACAAAGATCAAGAAGACTTTTCGTTGCGATTTGAACAGCAGGATACGCCATTTGCTTTTTCCGCTTTACCATTCAAAGCAGAAGAACTGGAACAGGCGACACATATAGAAGAACTACCGCCAGAAAGACGAACAGTTCTTACGATTTTTGCAAAAGTAAGAGGAGTCGGGGGTATCAATAGCTGGGGAGCGGATGTTGAGTCACCTTATCGCATCAGTGGCGAAGAGGACCATGAAATCAGCTTTATTATCCAGTAGCGATCTTTAGATGATTATTTGAAAAACAGAGTTTACAAGAGGAAGCTGCTTTATTCTATACGTCATGAACAAGAGAGCAAAAAATTTCTCAAAGTCTTTTGTTCATGACTGTTTTCTTCAATAAAACCAATTGTTATTTTTCTGAAAAGCAAAGTTAACTATCAGAAAATTAAAAAAAGTTTCATAAAAATGATTGACAGTCGATTTTTTTATGTCTATACTAGGTACAATTCTTACATCAGTTTGGAGCGATTTTTTATGAAATCTAGAAAACTTACAAAACTGAATACGTATTACTTTAGCTATTTTAGATAGGTTTGTATTCATGACTTCGTGGGTACAAACAAACCAAGTTTGTATCTATGATGGCTAAAGATTTTTAAACACGACTTACAGCCACGTAGAGAAATTCATCTATAGTGGCTATTTTATATTTTTGCAGCGCTTTTTAAGGCTCGTTGAAGATGTTCACTGTAGAGGTAATTTCCTACAGGAACATCTTTTTTTGTTGATTATTCGGTTCATAAGTAGGAAAGAAGGAGCGAAAATGAGAACAACAGGACACGGTCGTTTAGTAGGGATTTATGTAAAACCACCTTGAAAAAGTAGAGAAAATCAGCCAAGATAGATAAGTAAACAAAAGAAAGCGGGAAAAACAATGATAGTAATTATGAAAAAAGAAGCAACGGAAGAACAAGTAAAAAAAGTCGTCGATCATATCGAAAAAGAAGGATTCAAAGTCTCAATCGATCAAGGAACAGAACGAGTAGTGATTGGACTAAAAGGAGATACGCGAAGTTTACAAGAAGGAGCATTTACACGCTACGAAGGAGTAGAAAATGCTGTGCGTATTTTAAACACATACAAATTGACTTCTCGAGAATTCCATCCTGGCAATACAGTCGTGGATGTAGACGGAGTAAAAATCGGTGACGGCAGTTTTGTGACGATGGCTGGTCCTTGTTCTATCGAAGGATTAGACCAAATCAGAGAATGTGCGCGGATGGCCAAAGCCGGGGGCGCAAAAATTCTGCGAGGTGGTGCCTTCAAACCACGTACTTCTCCATATGCTTTCCAAGGTTTAGAAGAAGAAGGATTGAAATACATCCGTCAAGCGGCTGATGAATTTGGGATGAAAGTGATTACTGAAGTGATGGATGAAGGGCATATCGACATGGTGGCTGAGTACAGCGATATCCTACAGATTGGCGCACGTAATATGCAAAATTTCAAACTGCTATCTGCTGTCGGTAAAACAGGTAAACCTGTTGGATTGAAACGTGGGATTTCTGGTACGATCAATGAATGGCTTAATGCTGCAGAATACATTGCAGTCGAAGACAAATCTCCTGTCATTTTTATCGAACGTGGGATTCGGACTTACGAAACAGCTACACGTAATACGTTTGATTTAAGTGCTGTCCCATTGATGAAAAAATTAACTCATTTCCCTGTGATCGTTGATCCAAGTCATGGTACAGGTATTTGGGATCTTGTACCACCAATGGCCCGTGCGGGTGTGGCAAGCGGAGCAGATGGCATGATCGTAGAGATCCATCCTGATCCTGCAAATGCTTGGTCAGACGGTCCCCAATCGTTGAATGAAAAGACTTACTCACGCATGATGAAAGAAGTGACGATCATGAAAGAAGCAATGGAAAAGATTCAAACACTCGATTAATGCTAGCTTTTTAAAAGAAAGAAGTGAAACGAATGCTTACTGTACATGTTGATAACCAGAAATACGATATTCATATTGAAGAAGGTGCACTAGAACAGACTGGATCATGGCTTCAAACGATTTGGAAGCCTCAAAAAGTAGCTGTGATCACTGATACCAACGTTGCTCCACTGTATGCGGAAAAAATCATGTTCCAATTGAGACAAGCTGATTTTGAACCAGTCCTTTCAATCGTACCGGCGGGTGAGACCAGTAAATCTTTGGAACAAGCAGCTGAGTTATACGATTTTTTGGCAGATAATGATTTTACCCGCAGCGATGGAATACTTGCACTTGGTGGAGGAATGGTGGGTGATCTAGCCGCATTCGTGGCCTCGACGTTCATGCGTGGGATCCATTTCGTTCAACTTCCGACTACGTTACTTGCACAAGTAGATTCTAGTATCGGCGGGAAGACAGCAGTCAATACAAACAAAGCGAAGAACCTTGTCGGAACATTTAGCCAGCCAGCTGGCGTATTGATTGATCCTGAGGTTCTAAAGACTTTGCCGGTCCGTCGTTTACGAGAAGGGATCGCTGAAATCATCAAATCAGCAGCTATAGCAGATGCAATGCTTTGGCAACAGCTGAATGAGCTGAAAGACGAAAAAGATCTTCTAGAGCATGCTGTTCCAATCATTACTGCTACGTTGAAAATCAAGCGAAAAGTAGTGGAAGAAGATGTCTTTGACCAAGGAAATCGACTTATTTTAAATTTTGGTCATACAATTGGCCATGCAATTGAAAATACAGCAGGATATGGGGTAGTCAGTCACGGAGAAGGAGTAGCTATTGGAATGGTAGCCATCACTTCTCATGCAGAAAAAATCGGCTTGTCTCCAACTGGATCGACAGCTGCATTAGAAAGGATACTCCAAAAATTCCACCTGCCGTTTACTTACGATCTAAGTCATTCAGAGGAATTATTCCACGCGATAACCCATGATAAGAAAGCAAGAGGAAGCCAATTGAATATCATCTTACTAGAAAAGATTGGGCAAGCAAAAATCGTACCTGTTCCCACAGAGACATTCAAAGATTACTTAGGAGGACTGTAAGATGCGTTATATGACTGCGGGAGAATCCCATGGACCAGAATTAACAGCGATTATTGAAGGACTACCAGCAGGGTTACCTCTATCAGAAGAAGAAATCAATCACGAACTCGCTCGCAGACAAACTGGTTACGGCAGAGGAGGAAGGATGAAGATCGAAAAAGACCGTGTTCGTATCACGTCTGGCATCCGTCACGGCAAAACAATTGGTTCACCTGTCACTTTAGTAGTAGAAAATAAAGATTGGAAAAATTGGACAACTGTCATGTCTGTAGCAGAAGTACCTGAAAAAGACCAATCACTGCGGCGAGTTGCACGTCCGCGTCCAGGACACGCGGATTTGGTAGGCGGTATGAAATACCATCATCGAGATCTTCGGAATGTGCTTGAACGGTCCTCTGCAAGAGAGACGACCATGCGTGTAGCAATCGGCGCAATTGCCAAGAAAATTCTGGAAGAACTTGACATCATCGTAGCCGGACACGTGATTTGTCTTGGTGGAATCCAAGCAGAAATACCTGGAAATATCTCCATTCAAGAAATCAAAGAAATTTCTGAAGCATCAGAAGTACGGGTTGTTGATTCAGCAGTCGAGCAAAGAATAAAAGAACTGATCGATCAGACAAAGAAAAATGGAGACACGATCGGAGGAATTGTAGAAGTGCTCGTTGGAGGCGTTCCAGCTGGATTAGGAAGCTATGTACAATGGGACACGAAGCTAGATGCCAAAATCGCGCAAGCTGTGGTTAGTATCAATGCCTTTAAAGGAGTAGAATTTGGCGTCGGATTCACTGCTGGATCATTACCAGGATCAGAAGTGATGGATGAGATCTTATGGGAAAAAGAACGAGGCTACTTCCGACGTACTAATAATCTAGGCGGCTTCGAAGGCGGAATGACCAATGGCGAACCACTTATTATCCGCGGGGTCATGAAACCCATCCCTACATTGTACAAGCCACTTCAAAGTGTTGATATCGATACAAAAGAACCTTACAAAGCAAGTGTAGAACGTTCGGATAGTACAGCAGTTCCTGCAGCTAGTGTCGTTGCGGAAAATGTTGTAGCCACTGTGGTAGCGACAGAGCTATTGTCAAAATTCCCAAGTGATTCGCTTGTTGAGTTGAAAGCTGCAGTGAAGGAGTACCGTGACTACTTGAAACATTACTAAAAAGGGGGCAAATAAGATGGCACAACATGTTTTTATCGTGGGGCTTGGACTGATTGGTGCTTCTATGGCACTTTGTATTCGTCAGACCAATCCAGAACTGATAGTAGTTGGTTGGGATAGTCAGTCAAAAACCCGTGAGCAAGCAGTAGAACAGCAGATCGTTGATTACGTTGCAAATGATTTTGAAACAGGTGCAGAACAAGCAGACGTTATCTTATTAGCCGTTCCCGTCCGTACAACCTTAGCCTATCTTGATGTCCTTGAAAGAATCAACTTGTCTGATCACGTCATCATTACGGATGTCAGCAGTACGAAGCAGCAAGTCGTGACATCCGCTGAGCAGAAAAATCTTCGGTTTGTTGGTGGACATCCAATGGCTGGTTCTCACAAATCAGGTATACAGGCAGCAGATGCTAAACTATTTGAAAATGCCTATTACATCTTTACACCTTTGGAAAAGACGAAAAAAGATGTTGAAAAACTGCAAGAACTATTTTGCGGAACCAAAGCAAAATATGTGACTCTTACAGCAGAAGAACATGACCGTATAACAGGAATGCTAAGTCATTTTCCACATATTCTGGCAGCTGGTTTAGTCAATCAGGCAGAACAATTCAATCAAGAATATCCGCGAGCCAAACAACTGGCAGCAGGAGGCTTTCGAGATATCACTAGGATCGCTTCCTCGGATCCTGTCATGTGGACAGATATTTTGTTGAGCAATAAGCAGATATTATTGGAACGATTGGCAGATTGGCAACAAGAAATGACACAAATAGCAGAATGGATCATGACTGAGAACCAATCGGAAATCTTTTCTTTTTTCAATCGGGCAAAAGAAAGTCGAGACCAGTTGCCTGTCCATAAGCAAGGCGCGATCCCTGCCTTTTTTGATTTATTTATCGATGTGCCAGATGAGCCTGGCGTTATTGCAGAAGTAACTGGACTGATTGGAAAAGCGGGAGTTTCTTTGATCAATTTGAAGATCCAAGAGACGCGAGAAGATATTTTAGGGATACTGCAAATCAGTTTCAAAAATCAACAGGATTTGTTACAAGCAAAAAGAACCATTATATCTAATACCAGTTATCATTGCTGGATCAAATAGGAGGCTGGATAAATGCGATTATTACAACAAATACATGGATTAAGAGGGACTGTTAGGATACCAGCAGATAAATCGATTTCTCATCGCAGCATCATGTTTGGAGCAATTGCTGAGGGAACGACGACTATACAAAATTTTTTGCGCGCAGAAGATTGTCTGAGTACTTTACATGCCTTCCAACAATTAGGCGTCGAGATCGAAGAAGAGGAAGAGGTAATCAAGATTCATGGTCGCGGTAGCCACTCCTTTGTCCAACCAACTGCACCCATCGACATGGGAAACTCCGGTACGACGAGTCGTTTATTGATGGGTATTTTGGCTGGACAGCCTTTTACAACGACTCTGTTCGGTGATGCTTCGTTGTCTAAACGTCCAATGGGGCGAGTGATGGAGCCTTTACGCGAGATGGGTGCTGACTTGCAAGGAAATGAAAATGATCAGTATCTACCAATCACTGTGACAGGAGCCCGCTCTTTATCACCTATCCGATACAATATGCCTGTAGCTAGTGCACAGGTCAAATCTGCTTTGCTGTTTGCGGCACTACAAGCAGAAGGTACATCCGTAATCGTTGAGAAAGAACGTTCCCGTAACCATACGGAAGAAATGATTCGTCAATTTGGTGGAAGGATCACAGTGGAAGATAAAACAATCATGGTGACAGGACCGCAAAAATTAACCGGTCAGCAGATAACTGTTCCAGGTGATATTTCATCAGCTGCATTCTTTCTAGCAGCAGGACTTCTTGTTCCGGAAAGCCAGCTGTTGTTAAAAAATGTCGGGGTCAATCCAACAAGGACCGGTATCTTAGATGTGCTGGAGGAGATGGGCGCAGCGATTACCCAGACGAATCACAATGAACAGAACCAATCGGCTGATTTAAGTGTCAAGACGAGTCATTTGAAGAAAGCGACGATTGGTGGAGAAATCATTCCGCGTCTGATTGATGAACTGCCCATTCTAGCTTTAGTGGCTACTCAAGCAGAAGGAGTCACGATCATCGAAGACGCAGAAGAATTAAAAGTAAAAGAAACCAACAGAATTGATGCGGTGGCAGAAGAATTGCAAAAAATGGGGGCAAAGATAAAAGCAACAGCAGACGGTTTGATCATCCATGGACCAACACCTCTGCATGGCGCAAAAGTTTCCAGCAGAGGCGATCATCGAATCGGGATGATGCTGCAAGTAGCTGCTCTGATAGCTGATGGACCTTGCGAACTAGAAGGAGCCGAAGCCGTTTCAATCTCTTATCCGACATTTTTCGACGATTTAGCAGAACTTGTGTCAGGAGGAGAAGCTCATGGCTAGCATTTTGCTGATTGGTTTCATGGGCGCTGGAAAAACAACGATCGGTAAAGGGTTAGCTCAACGTTTACAAAAAGAGTATGTAGATTTAGATACAAAGATTGAGGAACATATCCAATTGTCGATTGCCGAATATTTCCACTATTACGGTGAAAACAGCTTTCGAAAAGTGGAGTCAAAGGTTTTAAGAAAGCTGTCAAATGAAGATAAAATTATCGCGACTGGTGGAGGAATCGTCCAATGTGCTGCCAATCGGCAATTTTTACAAACGCAGCCAATTGTTCTTTACTTAGAGGCAGAAGCAGACTGTCTAATCGATCGTATCCAACAAGATAAAACGTCTATTCGACCGTTAGCTCTTGGAAAAACAAGAGAAGAAATAAAAGCCTTATTGGCACAACGACTTTCCTGGTATGAAGAGAGCGCGACACATCGAATCAACACGACCAATCAAACACCAGAAAAGATCATCGATACCATTATAGAAAGGATCAAAAGCATATGAATGTCAGCTATCTAGGGCCAGAAAGTTCGTTCACTTATCAGGCGGCTTGCCAGCTATTTCCTACAGAACAATTGACTGCGTATGCTTCGATCCCTGCTTGTTTGCGCGCGTTGTTTCGCAAACAGGTCGATCTGGCTGTCGTTCCTGTAGAGAATTCATTGGAAGGATCTGTTCATCACACAATCGATCTTCTTTCCAAACATCCAGAAGTCGAAGTTAAAAGTGAAATCGTTCTTCCTATCAAGCAGCAGCTTTTAGGCAATGCAGCAACAAAGATTACAAAAATCCTTTCTCATCCCCAAGCACTAGCACAATCACAACAGTTTTTAGAAACGCATTACCCTAATGTTCCTTTAGTAGCAACAGAATCAACAACTGCTGCAGCAATGTATGTAGCAGAACATCCGAAAGAAGACGCAGCAGCGATTGCTTCATTAGAAACAGCACAGCATGTTGGATTGGAGATCTTAGCTGAGAATATCCAAGATAATGAGTTGAACCAGACACGTTTTTGGATCGTCGGTGACCGAAAGATGACCAGCCAGCAGTCAGCTCCAGTAAAAATGAGTGTCATCTTGACCCTACCTGCTAATCGGCCAGGGATGCTTCATAAAATGCTGGCAGCTTTTGGCTGGCGGGAGATCAACTTAAGTAAGATTGAATCCCGACCATTGAAAACTAGCTTGGGAGAATATTTTTTCGTAATCGATTTGTTATTGGACCGCCCAATGGCATTAGTAGAGAATGCGCTCCAAGAAATCAAGATGCTCGGAGGAAAAAGTCAAATATTAGGCTGTTATCCAGTATTGACAGTAGAATAGACGCGTAGATGAAAGTCAAGAACACTGATTGATTTAACTTAAAAATAAAAAAATCAGCGCTTGGCTATTCTTTATTTTTAATATTCTGATTGGTTTTTAAGAAGAAGCGGGAGACAAATCGTTACAGTCGTTCCTGTCCCAATCACTGATTGGATCGTTAAGCCATATGCATCTCCATACATTAGGCGTATCCGCTCATCTACATGGCTGATGCCGATTCCTGAAAAATGATCATTTTTTTGTTTGGTATTTTCAGTATCGAAGCCATCGCCGTTATCAATCACTTCGAATAAAAGAAGCTGATTTTTTGTTTTGCCGTACACCGTGATGAATCCTTGCGTTTTATTGTGAAAAGCATGAAGATAGGCGTTTTCGATAATTGGTTGAAGGATCATATTCGGCATAGATAATGTCTGCAGTTCATCAGGAATCATTATTTTAGCCGAGATTCTTTCGCCATATCGCATACTCAAAAGATCGATGTAACTTTGTACGCTTTTGATTTCTTCCTTGACTGGAATCACTTCTTCTTTTTTTCCAATCGTACTTCTTAGTAAAGTAATGAAACTGTCGATTCCTTGAACTGCTTCATCTGTTTTTTGCTGCCAAATCAAAAATTTCAAGCTAGTCAGCGTATTATAAATAAAATGGGGCTGTATCTGTGCTTGCATAGTCTGGATTTCAAGCGAACGTTTCTTCTTTTCGTCTTGGATCGTCTGTTCATAATGATGCTGCGCATTACTTAGCAATTGATTGATCGTATTCCCTAGCAATTGGACTTCATGGCTTCCTTGCACAGGAACAGTAGCTTTTAAGCCATCTTCCTCTAGCCATTTTAGCGAATCAATCAAGCGGTAGATCGATTTTGTGTGTCGATCCAAATACATAAATACCAATGAGCCAGCAAAAGCAAGTGTCACGATATTATACAAAATAATGGGGAAAATCACGCCCATTTGGTTAGACAAAGAATGAAGATCGACTTGACTGAGTAATGTACAATCCTGGCGGTACAGAGGAAGACGGGTCAACTGCTGTCCATTTGAAATCGTTGTTTCACCTACTGTTAGTTTTTTGAAAATCATTGATCGGCTTCCAATTGTATTTTCTTCATTTGATGCGATGATCGTCTGTTCTTCGTTCATGAAGGAGATCTTCGATATCTCAGGATTTACTACAGATTGAAAAAGATTCGCTAGTTGCTGGGATGAGATCGATAAAACAGCATATCCGTAAACGTGATTCAATGTGTTTTTCAGTTTTTTGACAAAGAAGACGCTGGGCGCTTTCTTATCGCGAAGAGTCAATCCGTATTGTGCAAAAAGCATTTGTGTATCCGCAGCACGTTCATTCACTCTCTGGGCAATCGCAGATTGAAAAAAAGAATCGGCAGATACGGCAGTGAGCATATCGTTTCCGACAAAAGTTCTTCCATTTTCTCCAAAGATCAACACATCGTAATCAATCATTGGATGGATTTTTGAAAGAGAGTCATTCATTTTTTGGATCGTTCTTAGCTGCTGAAGCTGTTCCATATGTTGGACTGGACCATTGGAAAAATAGCTTTCGACAGCTGGGTTGGAATCAAAAGCGGCTAATGTATTCTCGATTGCATCATTCAAGCTTTCAAATTCAGTTTGGATCTTTTTTAGTACCACATCATTCGATTGATTGAACAGCTGGATATAGGCATCCCTTGATCGATGATAAATAAACAAAGAGATGACGATGGCCTGCAGAAAAAGACCGATGAACAAAATGAACAGAAGTTTGGTAAAGAGTTCATGCTCTTTGATTTTTTTTCTCATTTTACAAAAGTTCCTTTACGGTATTGAGAAGGTGTCATTCCTGTCTCTTCTTTAAAAACTCTGGAGAAATAACCCAGTTCGGTATAGCCGACTTTCTCACAGATTTCCGTCAAAGTAAGCCGTGTTTCCGTTAAAAAGAGCTTGGCTTTACTAATACGGACTTTTTTTAGATATTTTGAAAAGTTGATACCAAATTTTTCAGTAAAGATAGCTGAGAGATAGCTATATGAAAAATGATATTTTTCGGATAGAAGTTGTAAATTGATTTCTTTCTCATAATTTTCCTGGACGAACTCGTAGATCAAAGTCAAGATATCGAAATTGTCTTTTATTGCATTTGCAGAAAAGTGGGTGAGTTTCTCAAGTGTTTCTTTGACAAGAATAGAAAAATCTTCCAAGTACTCAGCATCGGCTAATAAAGAAGGAAGGGCGATCTTGAGCAAAGAAAGTTCTTCATTCCCAACATATTCGTCAGCCAAAGCGTTGAGTAATGCATAGAAACGATTGATTGCCTCATGTTTCAAATAAGCTGGATCAATAGGCTGTTCCAATATTGTCGTGAAGAAACCCTCAAGTTCTTTGACAGCTAAAGCGTAGTCTTTATGAACGATTTTTGTTAAATAGCTACTTGCTTGCTGCTCGTGGTTGGTTGATAACGGAAGAAGTTCATGCTGATAAGCAAGGTTCTTTCCCTTATGATAGAAACGTTGTCCTTTGGTGCAATTTCTGATTTCTTGGAATATTTCATTGATATCTTGGATTGGAAAAGAGTCAGAAACAACAAAAAAATCACCTGGAAAAACTTCTTGACGAAACTTTTGAACAAACTTCCTAAGCGTATCTTTGGAATCAGTATTGATCACATAGCCGGATTCTTCCGAAAAGGTAGAAAAGGGATAAATAGTAAACGAATCGTCGCTATCCATCAACGAATGGATGATCGACTGTTTTTGTTTAGAGCCTTGTTTTGAACTGAATGGCCGTATTTCGGTATATAACAGAAAAAACAAGGTGTGTTCAAAAAGAAGAGGGTCAAGCAATGGACGAGTTTGTCCAGCAATCTGCTGTGAAAGATTCTCGCAGATCTGCTCATAACGATCGGTGATTGGGCTTTTGTTGGGCTTTTTTTTGATTTTTTGTGAAACGGCAGTTAAGGAATTGAGAAAAAAATCAGGACTCAATCGAGGCTTTAAAAGATAATCAGCGACGCCTTCTTTAAAAGAATCTTTAACCATATCAAATTCATCATAGCTAGAGAGGATAAGGATCTGTGTTTCAGGTTGTTGCTGTTTTAATAGCCGCGATAATTCGATTCCATTTAGTTCAGGCATCATTACATCTGTGACCACGATATCGATTGCATGTGCCAAAGAAAAGTCAAGCGCTTTCAATGGGCTGGAAAAAGTTCCTATTAATTGAAACCCGTGCTCAGACCAATTGATCAACTGTTTCATTCCATCTAAAATCGTCTGTTCATCATCGATAAGAATTACGCGTATTGGCATTTTTTTACCCGCCTTAAGAATAGTCTTGTAATTTAAAAATACTTATTTCTAGGAGAAAATGCAAGGATATTTTTATTTTAAAGAAACCTCCACCCTTTCGATCTTTGGTCTAGATGCTAAGATTATTCCTTTTGTCATAGTTGATTTGTATTTTTTTATTATTTTAGGAGAAATTTTTGAAGTATCTGAATAATGAAGAAACCGTTTTCAAATTTTGGTATGATGAATGTAGCAAACATAAACAACTAATGGATGGAAAAGGAGCGGATAAAAATGAACATCAGAAAGTTAATTGCTGGAGTCGTTTGTTTAGCGGCAGCATCAGGTTTCTTAACAGGATGCGGAAGTGCTAGTAGTACAGCAGACAACGAAGAAAAAGTCACTGTCTGGGCGTGGGATGAGACATTCAATATCAAAGCAGTGAATGAAGCAAAAAAAGTTTATGAGAACGAAGAAACAGAGATAGAAGTTGTTACGATGTCTCAGGATGATATCGTTCAGAAACTGAACACCGCTTTAGCAAGCGGGAATACAGAAGGATTGCCCAATATCGTCTTGATTGAAGATTACAGGATACAAGGCTATTTGACTTCTTATCCAGATGCATTCGCTGATTTGTCTGCTATTGTAAAGGAAGATCATTTTGCACCATATAAATTTGCAGTAAACAAAGTAGGAGAAAAAATATACGGTGTTCCTTTCGATTCGGGCGTAACAGCAAACTTCTATCGTACGGATCTGATGGCTGAAGCAGGATATACTGAAGAGGATATGGAGAATCTGAGGTGGGACGAGTATATTCAAGTGGCGCGAGATGTCAAAGAAAAGACGGGAAAGAAAATCGCTGAAGTCAATCCTTCTGATCTTGGTCGAGTAAGAATGATAATGCAACAGGCGGGAGAATGGTATACGTCCAAAGATGGGGAGACAGTCACGATCCAAGACAATGCATCTTTAAAGTATGGTCTTGAATTATTTGCCACTCTTTTGAAAGAAGACTTAGTCGAACAAACTTCTGACTGGAATGCTGGAGTAACTGCGATACAATCAGGAGCAGTAGCTTCTAGCCCAACTGGCGCTTGGTATTCTTCAACGATCCAAGGAGCAGAAGACCAATCTGGAAAATGGAAGATTGCGCCAATACCTGCACTGCCAGAAAATTTACAAAAAGCGCAAGCTTCTAACCTTGGCGGAGCTGGCTGGTATGTGCTCAAAGGAGTAGCTGGAGAAGAATCAGCGAAAGATTTCCTCGAAGCAACGTTTGCATCGAATGAAGAACTGATGGGCACTCTTGCGAAAGAAATCGGACTGGTGTCTACGATGCTTAGTGCAAATGAACAAGAAGCTTATCAAGAAGCTTCAGAATTTTACAGTGGCCAAAAGGTCTTTGATGATTTTTCCAAATGGACATCAGAAATTCCAGAAGTGAATTACGGACATGAGACCTATGCAATTGAAGCAGTCGTAGCCGAAGCTCTTCATCGAATCATCAATGGAGAAGAGACAGACAAGGTACTAGCAGATACACAAAAACAAGTAGAAGCACAGTTGGCTAATTGATTGGTGATGAAAAAGCAAATTTCTTTGCTTTTTTATCAGACAACCGAAAAGACAAAAAAGATGGCGGCTGCCTTACAGACGTTGTCTTTCTTGTCTTTTCATGTAGATAATCAATGATAGAATTGGAGGGAAAAGAATGAAGCAGAAAGATTTATTCAAAAACGGGCATGCTTTTTTAATCTTGCCAGTCATTTTGATATCGGTCATGGTTTTTATTCCGATGGTTTTGGCTTTGATCACGTCTTTTCAAAGTGGTCCCCCTGTCAATATGACATTTAACGGATTAGGTAATTATCAGCGGATGCTGACAGATGCTACTTTTAAAAAAGCTTTTTTCAATACGTTCCTGTATTTACTAGTTCAAGTACCAATCATGCTGTTTCTAGCGCTTTTTATTTCCAACCTTTTAAATGATAAAAAGCTGAAATATAAAGGGTTGTTTCGAACAGCTATTTTTCTTCCGTGTATCACTTCGATGGTCAGTTATTCTCTGATCATGAAAAGTCTATTTTCTCAATCTGGCCTTGTAAACAACTTGTTGTTGGGCATTGGTATGATTGATACACCGATTGGCTGGCTGACTCATCCAATTTGGGCGAAAGTTCTGATCATTCTTTCGATCACTTGGCGTTGGACTGGATACAATATGATTTTTTTCCTTTCAGGCATGCAAAATATTGATTCGGAGATTTATGAAGCAGCATCTATTGATGGTGCTTCTAAATGGCAGCAGTTTATCAAAGTGACGATCCCGAATTTAAAACCGATCATTTTGTTTACTTCCATTACTTCGACGATCGGGACATTGCAGCTTTTTGATGAAGTACAAAATATTACTGGCGGGGGTCCAGCAAATGCAACAACCACCCTGTCTCAATACATCTATAATTTGAGTTATAAATTCACGCCTAATTTTGGATATGCGGCAGCAGTTTCCTTTGTTATTGTTGCCTTTATTGTGATATTGTCGATAATCCAAAAGAAAGTAGGAGGAGAGAGTCGATGAAAAGCATGGTAGAAAAAGAAACGATCGCACACCCCAACGTCAAAAAACAAACCTTAGGACTTCGTTCAGCAATTGGGTCAGCATTAAAGTATACAGCATTAAGCATCCTATCATTTATTTCCATTTTCCCTTTTGTATGGATGATTCTGGGAATGACGAATACACCCGTGGATATCACATCGGGAAAAATAAAGATTGGCAGTAACTTGATCATCAATTTTCAAAATTTGTTTTCCAATGAACTGAATTTTACTCGTTCCCTTTGGAATTCAGCAATGATCGCTCTAGTGACCACTGTGTTAGCATTGCTGATTTCGTCAATGGCAGGATATGGATTTGAGATTTATCAAAGCAAGCGAAAAGACTTGATTTTCAATATTCTACTGCTATCGATGATGGTTCCTTTTGCGGCATTGATGATTCCTTTGTATCGAATGTTTTCACAATTGAACGGAACGATTTTGGGAATCAATAGTTTCTTAGTTGTAATCTTACCATCTATCAGTACTGCTTTTTTGATCTTCTTCTTCCGACAAAATGTTAAATCCTTTCCAAAAGATCTAGTAGAAGCCGCTCGATTAGACGGTCTAAAAGAACTAAGTATTTTTTTTAGAGTATATATGCCGACGGCTAAAAATACCTATGCAGCGGCAGCAATCATCACATTCATGAGCAGCTGGAACAATTATTTATGGCCCTTAGTGGCTTTGCAGTCTCCTGATAAACGGACGGTTCCGCTTGTTTTATCTGCTATGGGTGCTTCCTATACACCAGACTATGGAATGATCATGGCTGGATTAGTCATTGCTACTTTACCAACTGCCATCGTATTTTTTGTTTTGCAAAAGCAATTCGTTCAAGGAATGATCGGCTCTGTAAAATAAAAAACAACAGTAAGTGCGTCCCTACAAAGTCATCTTTTCCAAGTAAAAAGATACTTTTGGGACGTGTGTTATTTTATGGCGAGAAAAATTAAATGATAACGTTTTAAATTTATACTCGAAAACTCTTTCATTTTAAGGTAAACTTAAAGAGTAAAGGAGGAGGATACATGATAAAAAATTTTAAAGAAGTGATTGCTGCCATATTGCCGATGACCGTCCTGATTGTCATTTTAACGTTTGTTTTTGCGCCGTTAGAAGGAGAAGACCTCACTTCATTCTTGGTAGGTGCGGCTATCATGATGATCGGAATGACGCTCTTTTTGTTTGGGGCAGACTATTCCATGATGGAAGTCGGAGATCTAGTAGGGAAATATATGATCAAAAAGAAAAGTTTGGCTGTTTTGGTCAGTTTGGGGTTTGCTATCGGGATCGTGATCACGATTGCCGAACCTTCCGTGCAAGTTTTGGGACAACAAGTATATGATATATCTGACGGAGAGATTGGCAGAGTGTTGCTGATTGGGATCGTCAGCGTCGGCACTGGAGTATTTCTAGCCTTTGCGCTGCTTCGGGTCGTATTCAAGCTATCCTATTATCAATTGATGGCTATAGGCTACATAGGCGTTTTGATCGCCTCGTTTTTCACTAGTTCCGAATTCATGCCGATTGCTTTTGATTCGGGGGGAGTGACTACTGGTCCAGTAACTGTTCCATTTATCTTGGCCCTTGCCGGAGGGATGACTAGTATGATCAAACAAAAGAAAAATGAAAATGACAGCTTTGGAATGGTTGGTATTGCTTCATTAGGACCCATTCTTGCCGTAATGATTTTGGGGGTGATCTTCCAATGAGTTTCTGGCAGCAAGTGATAGATGGTATCGAGATCGTTACTATGGAAGTTATTTTAGCAGTGGCACCTATCGTGATTCTATTTGTTTTGATGAATATCATTAGTTTTCGTATGCGCAAGAAGCGTTTCTTTGACATTATGAAAGGCTTCTTGATAACGACTATTGGGTTGATCCTTTTCCTGCACGGAGTCAATATGGCTTACGTTCCGGTAGGACAGCATTTAGGGAGTACGATCGCTGGATTGCCCTATAATTATATATTGGTTCTCCTTGGCTTTTTGATGGGGTTCCTAGTAGGGTTTGCTGAGCCGGCGATTCATGTAATGGTCAAACAGGTTGAAGAATTGAGTGAAGGGAGGATCCGGTCGAAAATCATGCTGATGGTGATTTCGATTGGGATTGGCGCAGCAGTAGGATTGTCTATGTGGCGTTTGCTCGTCGGATTCTCTCTTTATTATTTCTTGATCCCAGGATATGGGCTAGCATTTATTTTAGGACGAAAAGTGGACAAGATCTTTTTAGCAATGGCTTTTGACAACGGTGGAGTAGCAACGGGTCCGATGTGTTCGACATTTATTTTATCAATGAGCGTGGCGATCGCTGCACAAATTGAGGGAAGAGATCCGATCATTGATGGGTTTGGTGTGGTTGCAATGATTGCATTGACACCAATATTATCCACTTTAGTACTAGGATATATTTATAAACGAAAAGATGAAAAAGACAGAATCGAAAAAGAAAGATTGCGAAAATTGGGGGAAAGCAAATGAAAGATCTTGTAGCATTGAATCTTCACATGATTGTGACGATCGTGGACGGAGGAACAGGTGAAGATGTCATCGACTTTTCAAAAGAAGCAGGTGCAGCTGGCGGAACAATCTTGCATGGTCGTGGTTCTGGTGTACATGATTCAGGGAAATTTTTAGGTTTGGACATCTCGCCAGAAAAAGATGTTGTTTTGACATTAGTACCAGATAGTTTGACGAATCAAGTGATGGATGCGATTGGTCAAGGCATCAACATCGATGTTCCAGGTAACGGGATTTGTTTTAGTATTGATGTAGATAAAGTAATTGGTATCACTAAGATTCATCAGTATCGGGAAATTATCGGGATGCAGGAACTTTTGGATGAAACTACCGATAGAGAAAATCCTGAATCATAGACAAGCATTTGAAGAAGAAATAAACCTAAACAAGAAGGCGGATGAACGTTATTTCCGCTTTTTTGTTTATGTTTTTTTCGTGAATACTTATGAAATAGTAAATTTTTATGAAATTCTTCTCTAAGCATCAGACTTTCTTTTCAAAATATGCTATTTTAAAAATGATGAAAAAAGGGGGAGAAAAATGAATTTTTTAGTTGTTTTAAAAGATACTCTGATTGAGCGGTCAACATTTCTATATGTTCAATTGCAGGAAAATAAAACATTGCTGCATTTTTCACCAGAGTTCCATCTAGAGGGACTAACATTAGGAGAAATTTATCAAGCAGAAGGGCTATCGGCTGTTTTGCACTTTTTTGAGGCAGAATTGGAATTACCGGTAAAAGATTATATCGAGCTTTCTCTTGAATCTTGGGATCGAGCAGTCGTTGAGCTATTCCCAGAAGGTTTGATGATCGATACGAACGATGAGAAGATTCATTTGACTGCAGCAGAACTACAGAAACAAATGCGTTATCAAATAGATGATGAAAATTCTTTTTCTATTTTTAGACGTCAGCAAAAGATTCTAAAAAGCTTTTTAAAAGTAATCAGTAAAAAACGGAATTTGATCAAAACGACTCAACTGTTGAAAAAATATCCAAATCTGCTTCATACGTCCATTCAATTCCCTCAATTGATTACGATGATCCATCGTTTTATACGTATGCAACAGCTACCATCTAAGAAGCTGTTTTTGCCATTGACGGACACATTCCGTGTAGTCAACAGAGAAGATAAAAAGAAAGTGATTGTGATCGACTTTACCAGAAATCGGAATGTCCTTCATCAAGTCGCAATGGAAAAGGCCAATTAAGGCTTTTTCTTTTTTGATTTTTTTGTCATAATGAATAATAGATGATGGAGGAGATAACAGGATGCAAACATGGTTAGAAAGACTGATACGGTTTCAGCAGAACTATCAAAAACTTATGCAGGGAAGATATGCAAAATTTGATCAATTGAATCGTGTTCTATTGATTATCGCACTTTTTTTTAGTTTACTAAGTCGGTGGTTGCCATATAGGATCGGGCAATTGTTGTTCATCGTCTTTTTCGGATGGATGCTATTTCGTTTTCTATCAAAAAAAATCTATCCTAGACTAAATGAAAATCAACGTTATTTGGAATATTTTGATAAAGTCAAAGAAAAATATCATCAGATGAGAAACAAAAAGCAAGCTAAAACGGAACGAAAAAGCTATACTTTTTTTGAGTGCCCGAATTGTCATCAAAAGCAGCGTGCGCCTAGAGGAAAAGGACGAATACGCGTGACATGCAAAACATGTGGCATAAAATTCGAAACGAATGTTTAAGGGAGAAAAAAATGAAATTAGTATTATTGCGTCATGGCGAAAGCGAAGCAAATTTTGAAAATTACTGGACAGGGTGGCTAGATGTCGCCTTAACAGAAAAAGGAAAAGAACAAGCAGCAGTAGCCGGTCAAAAAATGTGTGAAGCCGGTCTTCAATTCGATGCGGTTTACACCTCTGTTTTAAAACGCGCGATTCTTACCGGTCAAGTCGCACTAGAAGAAATGGGGCAGTTGTGGCTTCCTATAGTAAAAACATGGCGTCTGAATGAACGGCACTATGGGGATCTTGTTGGTAAAAACAAGGATCAGATGAAAGAAATATACGGAAAAGATCAAGTAAAGAAATGGCGCAGAGGATATACAGAAGTTCCGCCGTTAACCGCAGAAAACCGATTTGACCGCAGATATGATCATTTGGATCCACATTTGATTCCGTACGGAGAAAGTCTAGAAATGACAGTGAATCGGATCATTCCTTTGTGGCAAGATCAACTGGCACCAAAACTGAAAGATCGGAAAGATTTACTAGTTGTGGGTCATGGGAATAGCATCCGAGCACTGACAAAATATTTAGAAAATATTCCTGAGGATCAAATGGATACAATTGATATCCCGAACGCACAACCAATCCAATATACATTAGCAGACGATTTGACGATTCTAGAGAAAACAATACTTTAATCAACGTATTTATCTATAGTGAAAGATAGAAAAAAGAAGCAAAGGAATGGAACAAAAAGAACATGAAAAATTATATATGGGACTTTGACGGGACATTGTTTGATACGTATCCCGCAATGGTAGATGGTGCTCAGCAAGCTCTAAAAGATTTTGGTATCAATATGGACAAAAAAGAGATCTACTTCAAAATGAAAAAATATTCCACCAGTTATTTGATCAATGAATCAATTTTGGACGCCAATGAATTTAATGAATGGTTTCATCGGTATGAGAAAAAAAGCAAGGAAGCTTCCCGTCCATTTCCAGAAACGAAACAAGTACTTGAAAGTCTAAAAATCAATGGAGGACGTCACTTCATCTTGACCCACCGTTTGACAGAATCGACATGGGAACTGCTGAAAGAGTATCAATTAGCCCATCTGATTGAGGAAGTAGTAGGGATTGATCAGGATTTTCCTCGTAAACCGAATCCAGCATCGTTAAATTATTTGATCGATACTTTTCATTTAGAAAGAACAGACACGATGATGATCGGCGATCGCCGTTTAGATATCGAAGCGGGGAAAAACGCAGGAGTCGTTACTTGTCTTTACGATATCGATCATTTTCTGGGAGAGATTCCTGCAGATCATGTGGTAGGAAATTTGAATGAAATCCTATCCTTGCAGAGTAACTTAAAAAAATAGTATCCCCTTACAAAGGAGATATGTTATAATTTTTATAAAGGAGTGATAAAATTATATGGAAATCAGAAGACAAAAAGAAGTAGTAGAAGCATTTCATTATGATATGAGATTACCGAACCAAGAAGTAGAAACAGATTTGAAAGTGGGCTTCTCGCCTTTGAAAGAAACGATCGAAAACTATCCGAAAGAACATAGCATCGTAGGAGCACGCTTAGAGTTCCGTTTAGTGTTTGATACATATGTTTTATCTGGAAGTGTGAGTCAGATCAATCATATCCTCAATCGGAAAATTGAAGGACAAAATGATGTCACACAAGAAGAGGTGGACGAGCTAGTAGCACCGTTATTTGATATCGTACGCCGGATGTCTTATGAGGTGACAGAGATCGCCTTGGATCAGCCTGGGGTAAAATTGAATTTTCAATCAGAAAAACAAGAATAGACAGTAAAAACATGTCTGCGATAGTTTTAATCTATCGCAGGTATGTTTTTTTATTACTAATTGTAAGCAAAAAGAATGTCATTTCGATAAAAATCGTCTAAAATGTAAAAGTCACTGAAAAAAATTTTTCAGGAGGATGGTTGAAGAATCATTCTCGGGAACCTTTACTTCCTTCGATGGACTTGTCATTAATAATATGAGGAGGAGAAAAATGACAACACTCATCACAGTTTTAGTGGTTCTAGTTTTTGCGGCATTATTATATGTGTTCTATCGTATGCAAAAGCGCCATACAAAATTTTCAACACGCGTCTTTACAGCATTAGGAGTTGGTATCGTCTTTGGCGGTCTGCTTCAATTGATCTTTGGTGTAGAAGACAAAGTCGTTACTCAATCAATGGAATGGATCGGGATCGTAGGACAAGGGTATGTATCATTCTTGCAAATGCTAGTTATGCCTCTAGTGTTCATTTCGATCATTGGTGCATTCACAAAAATGAAAGTTTCTGAAAAGCTGGGGAAAATCAGTGCAACTGTGCTGACTTCTTTACTTGGTACAACAGCTATTGCAGCATTGATCGGAATTGGTTCAACGATGCTGTTCGGTCTTCAAGGAGCTAAATTCACACAAGGAGCAGCAGAAACAGCACGGATCTCTGAATTGGCGACACGTCAGGAAACGGTTGAAAACTTATCGATTCCGCAGCAGATTTTATCCTTTATCCCTAAAAACGTATTTGCTGATTTAGCAGGTAGCCGTGCAACTAGTACGATTGGAGTCGTTATTTTTGCAGCCTTTGTCGGTATCGCTTATCTAGGTGTGAAAAGAAAAGCGCCAAAAGAAGCAGCATTCTTTTCAGATCTAGTCGACAGTCTGTATAAAATCATTATGCGGATCGTGACGCTTGTTCTGCGTTTGACACCATATGGGGTATTTGCTTTGATGACAAACGTTTTGGCAACAAGTGATTTTGCGGCTATCGTCAATTTAGGTAAATTTGTCGTTGCATCTTATGTAGCCTTGCTTGCTGTTTTGATTGTCCACTCACTGATTTTGATTGGTGCAAAAGTCAATCCAATCAACTATTTCAAAAAAGCCTTTCCGGTATTGAGCTTTGCGTTTACTTCACGTTCAAGTGCCGGAGCCTTGCCATTGAACATCGAGACTCAGACAAAAGCTTTAGGAGTAGACGATGCAACAGCTAACTTCTCAGCAAGTTTTGGTTTGTCTATTGGACAAAACGGCTGTGCTGGTGTTTATCCAGCTATGTTGGCAACGATCGTCGCACCAGCGGCTGGAGTGAATGTCTTTAGTTTGGAATTTATTTTGATGCTTGTGGCGATTGTAACAATCAGTTCTTTTGGTGTAGCCGGAGTCGGCGGTGGTGCAACATTTGCTTCACTGATCGTTTTAGGGGCAATGAACTTGCCAGTAGCAATCGTTGGGTTAGTTATCTCTGTTGAACCATTAATCGATATGGCACGCACAGCAGTAAACGTCAGCGGTAGCATGGTAGCTGGTATCGTGACAAGTGCACGCATCAAAGATTTAGATCGCGATGTCATCAATGATGATTCTAAAGTGATCGATGTGAATGCATAGTTAAAAAGAGGTTGTGAGCCTGCCGTTTCACTCTGAGTCACAAGGAGCAATTTCAATAAACAGCTTCTCATGTTTGTTGAATATTGTGACTTGTGACCGAGGAGTTGGCAGGAGAACACCGTTTACCAGAGGTTGTGACTCGATTTTTGTCACAACCTCTTTTTTTATATAGTCCATATAAATACATATTATTTATTCCGAAAAGTGAAAGCCTAGATAACAAAAACAACCAACTTATTTATTATTAAAGAGAAGCGTATTTAAGTAGGACGATTCTGTTGAGAGCTTTCGTAGATTTTCCCATTTTCCTATGGTAAACTGACAAAGTTGGGAATGTTAGAACAGATCGTTTAGGAGGAAACAGATGTTTACGAATGAAATAAAAATCATGCTTTATGTGGACGATGTAGAAAAAAATGCAGCGTTTTGGAGAGCAATTGGCTTTGCGGAAAAAGATCGTCAAGAAATGGATGGGACGCTTGTAATTGAAGTAGGAGTTGAGGACAGTCAAACCTCATTCGTGTTATATGATCGAGCGTTTGTTGAGTCCCATTCACCTGGCACAGCTACTAGTGCCCCATCTTTGATGTTTTACAGCAAAGATATCTTTGGACTATATAAAAAAATGCAGACGCAATCAGTCACATTAGGTGATATGGTACAGCTTGGAGAAGAATATGTCTTCAACTTTGCTGATCCTGATGGCAATTACTTTGCGGTTACAGGTAAATAATAGAAACAAAGACTTTGTTTTTCTGTGCAAAACAGGAAAGCGAAGTCTTTTTAATTCAAATAATAATATTATGTAAACAAAAAAACACATGCGTAATTATACACAAGCAAATAAATCGTCAAATGCGAACGCCTTCTTTATACTGTTTAGGAACGAAAAGAAGGAAGGAAGAAATACATGGATTATCAAGTACTGCTTTATTACAATTATACAAAAATAGAAGAACCAGAGGAATTTGCCAAAAATCATTTAGCCTTTTGCAAATCTTTGGATCTTAAAGGTCGTATTCTAGTAGCTGAAGAAGGAATAAATGGTACTGTGTCTGGAACCGTTGAAAACACGACTGCCTATATGGAAGCAATGAAAGCTGATCCTCGATTTGCTGATACGATGTTCAAGATCGATCCAAGCGAAGGACATGCCTTTAAGAAGATGTTTGTAAGATACCGTCCAGAGCTTGTAAGTTTAAAGCTAGAAGAGGACATTGATCCAAACCAAGTGACAGGTGCTTATCTTTCACCGCAAGAATTTAAAGAAGCTATTTTAGACGAACAGACAGTGGTGATTGATGCACGGAATGATTATGAATATGACTTGGGGCATTTTCGAGGGGCTGTACGCCCAGATATACGCAGTTTTCGAGAGCTTCCAGACTGGATTCGCGAGCACAAAGAAGAATTTATGGAAAAACGGGTAGTGACCTACTGTACTGGTGGTATTCGTTGCGAGAAGTTTTCTGGTTGGCTTGTCCGTGAAGGATTCAAAGATGTCGGACAGCTGCATGGCGGTATTGCTACTTATGGTAAGGATCCTGAAGTTAAAGGGGAATTATGGGACGGCAAGATGTATGTGTTTGACGAACGGATCGCTGTCGATATCAACCAAGTAGATAAACAAATCGTCGGTCGCGACTGGTTTGACGGAACACCATGTGAACGATATATCAATTGTAGCAATCCTGAGTGCAATCGTCAGATTCTTGCTTCTATTGAAAATGAAGAAAAACATTTAGGAGCATGTAGCGTAGAGTGTGCGAAACATCCACGCAACCGCTATGTTCAAGATCATGGAATCTCTCCAGAAGAAGCAGAACTGCGATTTGTAGCTTTAAATAAATAGAAAACAATAGTTTTGATTGTCGACCATTTCCGATGTGCGCTATACTATCGTTGAGGATGGTGATCCACATGAAATCATTGATTTATGCTATTGGCGATGTCCATGGTAAATATGATCTTTTTGAAAAACTTATTCACTATTATGATCCGACGATCCATCAGCTTGTTTTATTAGGAGATCTCAATGATCGAGGACCTCGTACAAAGGAATGTTTTCTATTAGGAAAGCAATTAGTCGAAGAAACAGGAGCCATTTATCTCCGGGGCAACCATGAAGAATATTTTTTGCAATTTCTGCAAGCACCGGAGGACTGGTATGCGCCTTATATCAGAAATGGTGGAAAAGAAACATTTGAAAGCCTACTTCACCCAGGTGCGTCGGAGGAATACTCCCCGACTGAAATCTCAATGATGATCCAATCAAGATACCCAGAACTGATTGGATTTTTAGTCCAGCGCCCCTTGTATTATGAATGGGAAAATTATCTGTTTGTCCATGCTGGAGTGGATTTGACAAAGAAAGACTGGCGTAAGACAAGTCCAAGAGACTTTATTTGGATACGGGAACCCTTTCATGAAGGGAAAAACAATACAGGTAAGACAATTGTATTTGGACATACGATTACACCAATGCTCCATGGAGATATGCAGACAACAGACCTCTGGATTCAGGATCATAAAATCGGAATGGACGGTGGAGCTGTATTCGGAGGGTCATTGCATGGGGTTGTTTTTGACAAGGAAGGTATCCTTCAAGACATTGAATATCAGAACAACGAAGGATCTTGGCAAGGAATCTGACGAATGGAAAGAATGAAGGAGCTGCGACTTTGTTGCGGCTCTTTTTATTTGTATAGAGAATATTGTTTCTTTCAGCAGTTTAACCCATGATAAAAAGTATGATAGAATAAAGAAGCAATTTTTAGCAGAAAAGAGGCATTTTAATGACGGAAAATTTGAACCAGACAATCATTCAGCTTGTACAAAAAGAGCTTTCAGACTATCGTCCCAAGCAGTTGACGACTGTACTTAATTTGTTAAATGAAGGAAACACCGTTCCTTTTATCGCGCGTTATCGAAAAGAAATGACGGGAAGTCTTGATGAAGTCCAGATTCGTGAAATCGAAGAGCGGTATGCCTATCTTGAAAACTTAGAAAAACGAAAAAACGAAGTGATTCGGCTGATCGATGAACAAGGGAAGCTGACCCCAGAGTTAGAAACAGAAATCACGCAATCCGTAAAAATGCAACAAGTGGAAGATTTATATCGTCCATACAAACAGAAACGACGGACAAAAGCAACGATTGCTAAAGAAAAAGGACTTGAACCACTCGCGCTGTGGCTGATGCAGCTTACAGATGGAGAGGTACAATCGGAAGCAGAAAAATATATCGATAAAGAAAAAGAAGTCTCTTCTGCTGAAGAAGCGTTGCAAGGTGCGCATGAGATCATTGCTGAACAAGTCAGCGATAATGCAAAGTTTCGGACTTGGATTCGGTCTTATACGTATAACAAAGGCATGTATGTCAGCCAAGTCAAGGATGAGAAAACAGATGAAAAAGGCGTATACGAAATGTATTATGACTTTGCAGAACCTGTCCATAAAATGGTTTCTCATCGGATATTGGCCACTAATCGAGGAGAAAAAGAAGAGGTTCTCAAAGTATTCCTTCAAGTAGACGAAGCAGCAGTTTTAGCTTACTTGGATCGCCAATTAGTGAAAAATCCTGCCTCTCCTTCTTCTTCCTTTGTAAGAGAAGCCTATCAAGATAGTTATAAACGTTTTATACAGCCGGCAATCGAGCGAGAACTGCGTAATGAATTGACTGAAAAAGCGGATGAGCAAGCCATCGCTATTTTTGGAGAAAATCTTCGCAATCTTTTGTTGCAACCACCGCTAAAAGGTAAAGTCGTACTGGGATTTGATCCTGCCTATCGTACTGGATGTAAACTAGCAGTCGTAGATGCGACAGGAAAAGTTTTGGCAATCGAAGTCATTTATCCGCATAAACCTGCAGCACAAGCGAAAAGGGAAGCTGCTGGTCCAGCTTTTATCCAATTGATCAATAAATATCAAGTAGATATGGTAGCTATCGGGAATGGAACAGCCAGTCGGGAATCAGAACTTTTTGTGGCTGAGCAATTGAAATCAGCCGACCATAAAGCCTATTACGCCATTGTTAATGAAGCTGGCGCTTCTGTTTACTCCGCTAGCGAAATTGCACGAAAAGAATTCCCGCATCTACAAGTAGAAGAAAGAAGTGCTGTTTCTATTGCCCGTCGTCTGCAAGATCCTTTAGCTGAATTAGTCAAGATCGATCCTAAAGCTGTCGGTGTAGGACAGTACCAACATGATGTTTCACAAAAACGTTTGGCTGAACAATTGGATTTTGTCGTGGAAACAGCGGTCAACCAAGTAGGCGTGGATGTGAACACGGCTAGTCCACAGCTCTTGCAGCACATATCAGGATTGAATAAAACGACTGCCCAAAACATTGTCAGTTATCGTGAAGAAAATGGAGAATTTACTGCACGAACTCAGCTGAAAAAAGTGCCACGTTTAGGACCAAAAGCATATGAACAAGCAATCGGCTTCTTGCGAGTTCCTGGCGGGAAAAACATTTTGGACAACACCGGTATCCATCCCGAAAGTTATTCTATTGCGAAAGACATATTAATGACCGTCCATCTTTCAGAAAAAGAGCTTGGGACAGAAGAAGCAGTAGAAAAATTGACACGGTTATCCGCGGAGAAACTGGCTGAAAGTTTATCAGTCGGAGAAGAAACGTTAGCCGATATTTTAGCTGGGCTGACACAACCTGGACGAGATATGCGTGATGAGATGCCAGCGCCCCTATTGCGTACAGATGTGTTGAGTATGGAAGATTTGAAACCAGGGATGGAATTGACTGGAACGGTCCGTAACGTCATCGACTTCGGCGCATTTGTCGATATCGGTGTGAAACAAGACGGACTTGTCCATATTTCAAAACTTAGCAAAAAATTTGTCAAGCATCCTACAGACGTCGTGTCAGTCGGAGATATCGTGACGGTTTGGATAGAACAAGTTGATACGAAAAAAGGCAGAATCAGTTTGACGATGCTTTCCCCTTATGAAGAGTAACAATGAGGAGTAACAAAAATTGACACAAGAAGAACTGCAGCAGTTAGTAGAAGAGATATCATTAAAAAGCTTCCAGCGTCCTTTCAAGCACCAAGCAATGTTCAATCCACGCTTGCGTACAACTGGCGGGCGCTATCATTTAAACGATCATCATTTAGATTTTAATGTAAAGCTGTTTGAAGAGTCAGACAAAGAAACGATTACAGGAATCATCAAACATGAACTTTGCCATTACCATCTTCATTTAACTGGAAGAGGATATCGTCATAAAGATATGGATTTCAAGTATCTTTTGAAAAAAACAGGAGGATTGCGCTATGCGCCAGCCTTGACGAAGAAACAGATAAAGATCGAATATTATCAATGCCAAGATTGTTCTGCCACAATCTGCCGCAAAAGAAGAATCGATGTACACAAATATCGTTGTGGAAGATGTCATGGGGAAATCAAATGGATTGAGACAAAGAGAGAAAGCCTCAATGAAGTATAAAAAATCAGATGAAAGGATGAAGCGTTTTTGGAAAAAAACGAGCAGAGAAATCTAAAAGACTGGAATCAGTTATTAGCCTTTTTAGCCGCACCTGATGAGAAAGATTTTGAGAAATTGTCGGCACCTACACTTATTTTAGCTGGAAACGGTCTTCCTATCTTAGCTGATAAAGCAGCACAAATGTATGTAAATGGTCAAGTAGAACGTTTGTTTTTGGTCGGCGGTGTGGGTCATGCGACTAGGATCCTTTATGAGAATTTTGAAAAGCAAGGATTTCATTTTGAAGAAGGCATGAGTGAAAGTGAAATCTGTCGTCAGTATCTAAAAGAAGTCTATGATTTGCCCGATAAGGCTTTCCTGATAGAATCGAAGTCTACAAATTCTGGAGAGAACGCCACTTTTTCACTGGAGATTCTTCATTCCTTAGATGCTGTACCAGAAAAAGTCCTATTGATGAATGATCCGACACTGCAACGCAGGACTCGAGCAACTTTTGAGAAAGTATGGCAAAATGAACAAACTGTTTTCGTAAATGCTGTGCCATTTGTGCCGGAAATCCTTCACTTTTCTGAGGAGATCATCTTTACAGTAAAAGAACTGAACCACCAATGGCCGAAGGAATATTTCTATGCACTGGTGTTAGGAGAAATGGAGCGACTCCACGACGATGAGAATGGCTATGGTCCGAAAGGAAAAGATTTTATTCCTCATATTGATATATCAGAAGAAGTTTGGTCTTCTTATACAAGAATCAAACAGTCAATAAAAACGGATTTTTCACGTACATGACCTTCTTTTTAGCAGGCGAATCCTCCTTTCTAAATAAATTTGGTTGAAATTTTCAATCGTTTATAAGATAATGAGGAGCGTGTTGAATGTAATAGCTAAAAGAATGGACGCTAGATAAGAGAAGAGGATTCAAATGGAAAATCAAAATAAATTGTATCATTTCGTTGGTATCAAAGGTTCAGGAATGAGCTCCTTGGCTCTTGTTTTACATGAACAAGGTTTAAATGTCCAAGGATCAGACATTGAAAAATATTTCTTTACACAAAGAGATTTAGAAAAAGCAAATATCACGATTCTGCCATTTAACGCAGAGAATGTAAAACCAGGTATGACGATTATTGCAGGAAATGCATTTCCTGATTCACATGAAGAAATCCAGCGAGCAAAAGAATTAGGTTTGGAAGTGATTCGCTATCACGACTTTATTGGTCATTTTATCCAAAACTATACGAGTATCGCTGTAACAGGTTCTCACGGAAAAACAAGTACGACTGGTCTGCTCTCTCATGTATTGAGTGGTGTCCGTCCAACAAGTTATCTAATTGGAGACGGAACAGGGCATGGTGATCCGCAAGCGGAATTCTTTTCATTTGAAGCCTGTGAATATCGCCGTCATTTCCTTGCCTATTCACCAGACTATGCGATCATGACAAACATCGATTTTGATCATCCGGATTATTATACAAGTATCGACGATGTATTTACAGCTTTCCAAACAATGGCTGGACAAGTGAAAAAAGCTATTTTTGCGTACGGTGACGACGCTTATTTACGCAAATTAGAAGCAGATGTGCCGATTTATTATTATGGTGTCACAGAAAATGATGATATCCAAGCACGAAACATCGAACGTACAACATCCGGTTCTGCTTTTGATGTCTATCATGGGGATGAATTTGTTGGACATTTCACTGTACCAGCATTCGGCAAACACAATATTTTAAATGCTTTAGGTGTTATTGCAGTCGCGTATTTCGAAAAACTGGATCTGAAGGAAGTTGCGGAAGAAATGCTGACTTTCCCAGGAGTAAAACGTCGATTCAGTGAAAAAATCGTAGCAGACATGACCGTAGTTGATGATTATGCGCATCACCCTGCAGAAATCAAAGCAACGATTGATGGCGCACGCCAAAAATATCCAGATAAAGAAATAATTGCAGTTTTCCAACCTCATACGTTTACGCGTACGATTGCATTGATGGATGAATTTGCAGAAGCACTTGATTTAGCTGATAAAGTTTACTTATGCGATATTTTTGGTTCGGCTCGGGAAGAACAAGGAAACGTTAAGATCGAAGACCTTGGAGCGAAAATCAAAAAAGGTGGAGAAGTCATCAAAGAAAATAATGTATCTCCACTATTAGATTATCATGATGCAGTAGTAATCTTCATGGGTGCTGGAGATGTTCAAAAATTTGAACAAGCGTATGAAAAACTTTTAAGCAGCACGACGAAAAATGTACTGTAATACAATTACTGCAGTGTCCTTATAAAAATAGAAAGAGGGAGAGTGGCAAAATTCTTGTCATGCTCCCTTTTTTACAACTTTTGATAAACGGCGTTCAAAAGCTTGCATCTGCGGTAATAAGCCCAGCCAAATCAAAAACATGAGAAGCTGTTTTTCTTGGCTGTTCTTATTACTTAATGCAGGACAGCTTTTTCACGACCTCAGATATACGGTGTTCAAAAGCTTGCATCTGCGGTAATAAGCCCAGCCAAATCAAAAACATGAGAAGCTGTTTTTTCTTGACTGTTCTTATTACTTGATGCAGGACAGCTTTTTCACGACCTTTTAAACTATAGGAATCTGTTAAATCAAAGGAGCAGAACTTGCCTTTTGCGCTGCTTTTGGTACAATAATGTATGATTAAAAATAAACTGGAGGGTTTCTATCTTGAACATAGGTAAGCCGAGAAAACTAGGAAAAACAATAAATGAAATCGAGGAAGGCGACTCGTTATCCTTAACAGAATCTATTGAAGATAACCAGCTTTTGCTGTATTTGGGATTGACGAATGATGCAAATCCTTTGTATATCCAACATGACTTTGCACAAAAAACAGAATATCATCAGCCAATCGTTCCATCAGTGATGCTGATGGGGATCATCACAAGTGCAATTTCAAAGCATCTTCCTGGACCAGGATCACATGTTGTCAATTTTTCTGTCAATTTTATTGAACCGGTTTTCCATTATGAAACACTGACTTTTCAGTTTGAGGTCATAAAAGTAGATAAGATGAAGGATGTGGTGACGATTTCTGTAGAAGCGGAAAACACGAACGAAGATCGTGTGTTGGATGCTGTTGTTATGGTCCAACCGCCACAAGTTCCTGAATTGGAAATAGCAATCGAAAGTGAAGGTGAATTAAATGAATAATCCAAGTACATCAATGTCAGGTATCAATCGTTTTTATGCAAAAGTTTATGGCTTTTTAGGTATGGGACTTGCCCTTAGCGCAGTCACTTCTTACTTGGCTCTTTGGGTATTTCCTTTGCAACTAGCAACTTTTATCAATAACTTTCCATTAGGCTTTATGGGTCTGTGGATCGTTGAACTGATTTTAGTAATGGTTCTAGGCGTAAAAGCACAAAAGAATCCGAGCTTAGCAATCGGTGGATTTATTGCCTACTCTCTTTTGAATGGCGTAACATTAGCAGTTACTCTTGCATTCTACGATATTGGAACAGTAACGCAAGCTTTCTTGACAGCTACCTTGATGTTCATAGGGATGTCTGTCGTCGGAGTGACAACAAAACGAGATCTTAGCGGGGTTGGAAGAGCAGGACAGGCTGCTTTGATCGGAGTGATCATTGCACTAGTCTTGAACATCTTCATTTTGAGAAGTAGCGCAGTTGAGTTGTTTATCTCACTGCTTTTAGTCGTCATCTTTGCAGGGATCACAGCTTATGATAACCAAAGCATTCGTAATATCTATGTCCAGACAAATGGAACAGCACATAGTGGCATTGCAGTATTCATGGCATTGAAGCTGTATTTGGACTTTATCAACTTGTTCTTGGCGTTTTTAAGAATCTTTGGACGGAACAACTAAAAAAGGAAAAAATTGATCAGTTGGGGCTATACCAAAATATTTGGTATGGTCCCGCTTTTTCTTTTCGCATTCCGCATGATTCTTTGTTAGAATGAATAAGAACTTTACAGTAAGGAGTTAAGAAGATGACAAAAAATAAATTATTACTCGTTGATGGGAACAGTGTGGCTTTTCGCGCATTCTTTGCGCTGCACAATTCCCTTGAACGTTTCAAAAACAGAAACGGTCTTCATACAAATGCAATCTATGCATTCAATACGATGTTTGAAAATGTTATGCAAAAAGAGCAACCGACGCATGTTCTGGTTGCGTTCGATGCAGGAAAAACGACCTTTCGGACAGAAATGTATGCGGAGTACAAAGGCGGAAGATCTAAAACACCAGGCGAATTCAAAGAACAAATGCCCTATATCCGTGATTTGTTGACGGGATTAGGTGTACAGTATTACGAATTGCCCAATTATGAAGCGGATGATATTATCGGTACTTTGGCAGAAAAAGTAGACAAAGATCAATTTGATGTCGTCGTACTTTCCGGTGATCGGGATTTGACTCAATTAGCTAGTAAAGAAGTAAAAGTGGATATCACTGTAAAAGGTGTCAGCGATATCGAAAGTTATACACCAGAACATGTGGCGGAAAAATATGATGGATTGACACCAAAACAGATTGTTGACATGAAGGGACTAGCCGGAGATGCCTCTGACAATATCCCAGGTGTGACTAAAATCGGTGAAAAAACAGCTATCAAGCTATTGAAACAATATGGCTCAGTCGAAGGAATCTATGAGCATATTGATGAAATGAAGCAAAGCAAAATGAAAGAAAATCTGATAAATGACAAAGAGCAAGCTTTCTTATCGAAGAAATTGGCGACCATCAATACTTCAGCCCCTGTGGAGGTCTCTATCGACTCATTGAAGTATGAAGGGAAAAATCTCGATAAACTCGTTCCATTTTATAAAGAAATGGATTTCAATCAGTTCCTTTCTAAACTGAATATCGTTGAAGAAGAAGTAAAAATGGATGATATTTTATTTGAAGTCGTGCATGAATTTAAAGAGGAAATGTTTCCTACGGATATGGCACTGTACGTGGAAATGATGGGCGACAATTACCATACAGAGGAAATCGTCGGAGTAGCGTGGGGGACAGAAAAGAAAATCTATGTCACGAATGATCTGTCTGTATTCGAAAACCAAGCGTTCCATTCTTGGATCACTGATCCGACCCGATTGAAAAAAGTATATGATGCGAAACGAACTTATGTTGCTTTAAATCGCTATACTGGAAAAACAAAAGGAATCGATTTTGATGTCTTGCTAGGTGCATACCTTCTCGATACGAATGAAAAAAGCACAGATATCGAAGGAATAGCTGCACATTACGGATACAACGATATCCAGTCAGATGAAACTGTATACGGCAAAGGGGCGAAAAAAGGTTTACCAGAAGAAGAACTCTTTTTTGCTCATTTAGCGCGAAAAGTAGCTGCAATCAATGCGTTGACACCAAAATTGAGCCAAGAACTGGCAGATAAAAACCAAGAAGATCTTTTCCGGAAAATGGAATTGCCATTGTCTATCATTTTGGCAGAGATGGAAATAAGCGGGATCAAAGTAGATGCGACTCGCTTACAAGAAATGAAGGGCGAGTTTTCTGCTCGCTTAAGAGAGATCGAACAAAAAATCTACGAAGAAGCCGGCGAAGAATTCAATTTGAATTCACCAAAGCAATTAGGAGTGATCTTATTTGAAAAAATGGGATTACCCGTTATCAAAAAAACAAAAACTGGGTACTCCACAGCCGTAGATGTACTGGAACAGCTTCGTGAACAAGCACCAATCGTAGAGGATATCCTAACCTATCGTCAAATCGCAAAAATTCAATCTACCTATGTCGAGGGACTGCTGAAAGTGATCCAATCAGATGGAAAAGTGCATACCCGTTATGTCCAGACATTGACCCAAACAGGACGATTAAGCTCTGTTGATCCTAATTTGCAGAACATCCCGATTCGATTAGATGAAGGGAGAAAGATACGTCAGGCATTTGTTCCTAGAGAAAAAGACTGGTTGATTTATTCTTCTGACTATTCACAAATCGAGTTACGCGTACTTGCGCATATCTCAAATGATGAACATTTGAAAGCTGCCTTCCTAGAAGGTCAAGATATCCATGCCAGCACAGCGATGCGCGTATTTGGAATCGAAAAAGCAGAGGATGTCACACCAAATATGCGTCGGCAGGCAAAAGCAGTGAATTTTGGTATCGTGTATGGCATCTCTGATTACGGACTTTCACAAAATTTAGGCATCAGCCGAAAAGCAGCACAGCAATACATCGATACGTACTTTGAAAAATACCCAGGTGTCAAAGAATATATGGAAAGAATCGTACGCGAAGCAAAAGACCAAGGCTACGTCGAAACGCTGTATCACCGCCGTCGATATTTGCCAGACATCAATTCAAGAAATTACAATATCCGTTCTTTTGCGGAACGAACAGCTATCAATACACCAATCCAAGGAAGTGCTGCTGATATTTTGAAAATCGCGATGATCGAATTGGATAAACGATTGAAAGAAACAGGTCTTCAAGCTACGATGCTGTTACAAGTTCATGATGAACTTGTCTTCGAGGTACCTGAAAAAGAACTTGAATCATTAGATAAATTGGTGAAGGAAGTTATGGAACAAGCTGTTTCTCTCCATGTACCACTGATCACTGACAGCAGTTGGGGAAAAACGTGGTACGAAGCAAAATAAACATTGTTTAAAACAGAGCAATATAATGAAGGTGAAAAGAAAAAATGCCAGAATTACCAGAAGTAGAAACCGTTCGTAAAGGATTGGAACGGTTAGTAGTAGGAAAAACGATTCAGAAAGTGCAAGTCTTGTGGCCCAAGATCATCGAGCAACCAGAGACACCCATCTTTGAGGCTTCTCTTGTTGGCGAAACCATCCAATCCATTGGACGTAGAGGGAAGTTTTTGATTTTTCATCTCGATCATTATGAACTGATCTCACACTTGCGAATGGAAGGAAAATATCAATTCACGAAAGAAAATACACCAATCGATAAACATACGCATGTACTTTTCTTTTTTGAGGACGGGAGCCAACTTCGCTACAACGATGTACGAAAATTTGGTCGTATGACAATCGTCGAAAAAGGAGCAAGTGCAACTTACCGAGGAATCATGAAATTAGGACCTGAGCCATTGCCTGACAGCTTTTTATTAGCAGATTTTGCAGCTGGATTGAAAAAATCGCACAAAGCAATCAAGCCTTTACTGCTAGATCAGCGTCTAGTAACGGGACTAGGTAATATTTATGTAGACGAAGCATTATGGGAAGCGAAGATTCATCCAGAACAACCGGCGAATACATTACATCCAAAAGAGATAGAACAATTACGTCTATCGATCATTGATGTTTTGAATCGTGCAATAGAAGCCGGAGGTACCACGATTCGCAGCTATTTGAATGCATTAGGAGAATCAGGCGGATTCCAAGTCGCACTGCATGTCTATCAGCAAACTGGCAAACCATGTATACGTTGTGGGACACCGATCGTGAAAACAAAAGTGGCACAAAGGGGGACTCACTATTGTCCGAATTGTCAAAGGCTGAAAATCGAAAAGTAGGCTTTGTTTTAGGTTTGACGGGCGGAATAGCTACTGGCAAAAGTACGGCAGCCAAAGTCTTTCAGTCTCATGGATTTCCTTTGATCGATGGCGACGTGATTGCCAGAGAAACTGTTGAGCCTGGAACGCTTGCTCTGAGGAAGGTTGTGTCCGTGTTTGGTCAAGAGATATTGCAGTCTGATGGTCAGCTAGATCGAGGGAAACTTGGGATGATTGTTTTTCCATCAAAGGAGAAACGGCAAAAACTTGATCAGCTATTAGATCCGTTTATCCGAAAAGCGATAAAAGATCAAATCGCCTCTCTAAGTTCCAATCATCCTTTAGTAATTGTAGATATCCCATTGCTCTACGAAGGTCATTATGACCACTATATGGATGCAGTAGCTGTCGTTTATACCACGCCAGATATTCAACTCAGACGCTTGATGAAACGTAATCAGCTAACACTAGAACAAGCGCAGCAGAGAATTAGCAGTCAACTTCCAATCGAAGAAAAAAAGCAGCGTGCGGATATTTTGTTTGACAACAACGGAACGAAAGAGGAACTTGTGGAACAAATCGAAAATTGGCTTTCAGCTAATCGCTTTCTTTGAGTATCTGTGTCAAGTTTGCTATCCTGAGTATATAGAAAGCGAGGGATAGCGATGGGATCATTTAAAAACCAAAAGGATAAAGTCGTAGGTAACGCAAAAGAAAAAATCGGCGAAATACTCAATAAAGAAAATCTAATCGATGAAGGTCGTACGCAATCAGAAACAGCAGAAGAGAAAGAAAAGCAGTACCAAGCAAGAATCGATGAAATAGAAGACCAGCAGGCAGAAAAAGAAGCGAAACAGCAAGATTTGACTCAAGAACGAAAAAATCCGGCCCCTGATCGTAGTAAGACACCGCTCCCAGAAAGTGAACACATTCCTGATGAACAAAAGATCGAGGAACAACGAATGAAACACTATACAGGAATCGAAGAGAAGTTATAAAATAGTAAGAAATAGAGACGTGACTTGAAGCAGATGATAAGATGTTCATCTGCTTCAAGTTTTTTGTGCTAGTCGACTAAATCAGCTTTTGGGCGAGTCATTTCTCAGCAATCAAGGTCATCAGTACTGGAAAATTGAAATTGGATTAGGACAGGGGACATAATTACGCATGAAAATAGAAAAAATTGTTCTTATATCCGTGTTTTTTTGGGTAGGACAGTCGCGTTTGTGATTTGTTTCGTGTTATAATACAACTAGTTGTAAAGAAAGACACATCCTTTATATAAAAATGCGATGCAAGAGGTGAGACAAAATGAGATGTCCCAGATGTCAACATAATAATTCACGAGTAATCGACAGCCGTCAAGCAGATGATGGACGTGCGATCCGTCGCCGTCGCGAATGTGAGAATTGTTCGTTCCGCTTCACTACTTTTGAACGAATTGAAGCTGCTCCGTTATTAGTCATCAAGAAAAACGGGGAACGCGAAGAATTCAATCGCGATAAAATTTTAAGAGGACTCATCCGCTCAGCAGAAAAAAGACCTGTAGCTATGGAGCAAATGGAACAAATCGTCAACCATGTCGAAAACCGCGTACGCAGTCTTGGGGAAAACGAAGTATCAACGAATCTGATTGGTGAATATGTGATGGAGGATTTAGTCGATTTAGATGAAATCGCGTATATCCGTTTTGCCAGTGTTTATCGCCAGTTCAAAGATATGTCTGTTTTCTTAAAAGAGCTGCAAGATATCGTGGATAAAGCAAAAGAAAATAATAAAGAGAATAATAAAGAAAACAATTAAGAAACAAAAAGGAGGCATTTCCTTGGAAAATGCTTGGAAAGAGCTTCAACCAAAAAATATTTACCAAGGAAGAAAAGCAGCTCCGCTGAGAGAAGACAGCAAGAACGCGTTGCTGTATCTTTATCAGCCACTGATCGGCGGAGAAGCCTTGAGTATCTATTTCACTCTGTTATCAGAGATCTCGCAAGAATCTGGCGAAGGTCCTGAAGGGATGCATGCAGATTTACTTAGTAGTCTAGGCTGCGGGATCCCTCAATTTTATGATGCAAGAAAAAAGCTGGAAGGAATCGGCTTACTGGATGTTTATTTTAAAGAAGATAGCGATCTGGGGCCGCGTTTTATTTATGAGTTGTTAGAGCCACTCGTTCCTAAAGCATTTTTCAAAGATTCTGTTCTGGCATTTCTTCTTTTGGAAAAAGTTGGTGAACGACGATTCCAGAAGCTTACCCAGTTGTTTGAACCTAAAAGGCATACAACAGAGGGATATCAAAAAATCACAAAAAAATTTTTAGATGTTTATCGCTTCAATGAAGCAGTATACGCTGCTAATCAAGAAAACATCGAATCACTGAATAAATCTTTTGAAGAATCTGAGCCAGTAGCATTACTTGAAACAGATTCGACATTCGATTGGCAATTTTTGAATGATTGGTTGGCAAAAAAACATATGACTGTTCTTGATGATTCAATCCTCAAACAAGTCGACATGTATCATCAGCTTTATGGATTCGATGAACTAACTCTTGGTGAACTCATCAGTCAATCTTATGATTTTAGCGAACAAAAAGTATCCATGAAGGAGCTGCAAAAAGCTGTTTTGGCAATGCAGAGACGACCAGTGAAGCAAATAAAGGAAACAGTCGCTGTTGCTGAAAACAGCAATGAATCTCCGACGAACGAACATTTGACAAATGCAGCGCTTCAGTTGATAAAAGAAGCACAGAGCATTCCGCCGATGAAATATCTGGAAGCAATCAAGTCAGAAAAAGGCGGATATGTTTCGAAACAAGAAACTTGGTTACTGCAAGACCTTGTTTCTCAATCAGGTCTTTCCAGCAGTGTGATCAATGTTTTGCTGAATTATGTATTGGTGATCAAAAATAATGCTAGCTTAAATGCTAGTTATGTGAATACAGTGGCAAATGAATGGGCACAAAAGAAAATCGCCACAGCAGAAGAAGCGATTCAGCATATTCGGCAAATAAGCAATCAAGCAAAACAATCAAAACAAAAAAAGCAAACAAATTATCCAAATGGCAAGCGAAATGTTCGGCGAGAAAAGCTTCCTGATTGGGTCAACCAGCCAAAAGATGAAAAACAGATCAGTAGTGAGAAAAAAGCAGAGATTGACCGCCGTTTTAAAGAATACCTGGCGAAAAAGGAGGGTGACATCTAATGGAAGACGTAGGCAAAGAATTGAAGAGGATCATCAGCAAACGTAATTATCAAGAAAAATATGCTGAAATGATTGCTGACGTCCTAAATGATACGGATGTTCAAGCTTTTCTAAGTGCACACCAAGAAGAACTGACACAAGCGGATATTGAAAAAAGCTACGCCAAATTGTATGAGTTCGTGCAGGAAAAGCGTAAATATCAAAAAAACGATCCAACGATGATCGCTCCAGGATACGAGCCGAAGTTGACGTTGAATTTTCATTATGTGGATGTCACTTATGTACCAACAGAAGCATTGTTAGCTCGGCAAAGACAAGAAGAAATCAGAAGCCGAGTAAAAGCAATGGATATGCCAAAAGATATTCAATCAGCATCTTTTGAAAACTTTGAGCGTACAGATGGACGAGGATATGCAAGCTTGGAAGCCCTAGATTTCGTAGAGAAATATACTGCAGATCCAAAAGGGTATCATAAAGGTCTTTATCTGGTAGGGAGTTTTGGTATTGGAAAAACATACTTATTAGGAGCAACAGCGAGAGAACTAGCGATTGCTGGATTTACCACGACATTAGTCCACTTTCCAACGTTTGCCGTTGAGATGAAACAGGCAATCGGAAAAGATCAAGTGGCAGAAAAGCTAGATGCAGTGAAGCGTTCCCCCATTTTAATGATTGATGATATCGGTGCAGACGCGATGAGCAGTTGGATACGGGATGAAGTATTTGGCGTCATCCTTCAATATCGGATGCAGGAACAGCTACCGACATTCTTCTCATCAAATTTCACAATGGATGAATTGGAACAGCATTTGTCCGTCACTCAACGTGGAGATGAAGAGCCGTTGAAAGCGAAACGCATAATGGAACGCATACGTTATTTGACAAAAGAAATCGAAATGACTGGTCGCAACCGCCGCAATGGTTGAACAGTTGATAAGTCCAACTGATATTTGACCAAGGAGTAAAAGCAGGTCAGCGAATCTTTACATGGACAGAAATGACCGGAGACAATCACCGCAACAAGTAATGCAAAAACTTAAACGGAGGATTTTTTATGAGGGCTATTTTTTCTAGTATATCTGTAGTTGGTCTATTTTTTATTTTAGCAGGATGCGGTAGTGCAGACAGCAACACAGGTTCTCTTGATTCGATTGATGCGGGTCAAACAATAAAAACAAGCAGTACAAAAACGGAGGGACAAAGCATATTTGTAGGAACGATTGAAAGCATCACTCAAGTAGAAGCGGAAGAAGAAACGATTCAGCTGAAACTCGTCGATGTCATGGCAAAAGAAGATCCAGCGAATATGGGGACATCATTCAGCAATGACGGAGTGATTTTGAATGCTACTGCTGAAAAAATAAGCGTGGACATAGATGAACTGAAAATCGGTGACAAAGTCCAATTTACATTAGTTGAGATGCCGATCATGACGATGTCTATCCCACCACAAGTGCCTGGAGATTCGATCATTGACGTTTCGTTGAACAAATAATCAACAACATTTTTTCAAAAATAAGAAAATGTTGTTTTATAGAACAAAAAGGTATATTTTTTAAGGAGATCTGGGAATTTTTTTATTCCTAGTCTCCTTATTTTATATGGAAAATGCTATAATTACCTAGAAGGAGTGAAGCTATGAACCATTTAGATTTATCTCAGCGCTTAGCGGCAGTTGGTGAATTTGTCCCTGAATCTGCTCGTTTAGCAGACATCGGATCAGATCACGCATACTTACCTGTTGCATTGATGCTAAAAGGAAAAATCGAATATGCAGTTGCAGGTGAAGTTGTTCAAGGTCCTTATGAATCAGCACGTAAGCAAGTCCAAAAAGATGGATTGGAAGACCGTATCACTGTACGTCTTGCAAATGGTCTAGATGCGATCCAACCGCAAGATGCTATAACGGCTGTCACGATCGCGGGTATGGGAGGTTCGCTGATCCGAGAGATCCTAGAAGCTGGCAAGTTGCATCAACGCCTAAGTGGACAAGAACGTTTGATCCTTCAGCCAAATATCGGAGAGCGTACGTTACGATCTTGGCTGCAAGAAAACCAATACAAAATCCAATCAGAAAAAATACTTGAAGAAAACAAAAAAATATATGAAATCATTGTAGCCGAAAAAGAACAAAAACCAGTTACTTACAATGAAATGGAGCTGATGTTCGGTCCATTTCTGCTTGAAGAGAAAAGTGAGATCTTCAAATCAAAATGGACAAGAGAGCTTCAACAAAGAAAAGCTATCCGTGAACAGCTCAAACAAGCAGCTAATCAAGAGGCACGTCAAAAACAAATCGAACAGGAAATCCAAATGATTGAGGAGGTTTTAGAGATATGACGATCAGCGGACATACCTTCATCCAAAAGTTTGAAAGCTATTGTCCTCAATGGCTAGCTGAAGAAGGAGACCCAGTCGGACTGCATATTGGAACATTAGATAAACCGATTCAACGGGTAATGATGACATTGGATGTTCGCCCAGAAGTGGTCGAAGAAGCAATCGAGAAAAAAATCGATCTGCTGATTGCGAAACATCCCCCAATCTTTCGTCCTGTCAAACGGCTGACTACTGATCAGCCGCAAGAAAAAATGTATGCAGATCTGTTGAAACATGATATTGCCGTTTATGCGGCACACACGAATATGGATATTATTTGGGACGGACTGAATGACTGGTTTTGCGAACTGCTTGGTATTGAAGTGGAGAGTTATTTAGTGAAGACTCATGAAATCCATTATAAAAAACTGGCGGTTTATGTACCTGTGGATCATGCACAAAAAATGCGTGAAGCATTAGCTGCAGCTGGTGCTGGTACGCAAGGCAATTATACCGGTACAAGTTTTACCTCGATTGGACACGGCCGATTTACTCCGAATATTGGTGCACAACCAGCGATTGGGAAAGTAGGGAAGACAGAACAAGTCCAAGAAGCAAAAGTCGAGGTTATTTTGCCCGAAACAATCGAAAAACAAGTGATTGATGCCATGCAATCAGTTCATCCTTATGAAGAACCTGCTTATGATCTTTTCGCAATTGATGCACCAGTCGAAAAGTTTGGGCTAGGCCGAATAGGTGAATTACCGCAAGAAATCCCCTTAGAAATATTTGTGGAACAAGTAAAAAAAGTTTTCCAATTAGAGGGACTGAGAATCGTTCAGCCTCAAAAAACAAAATCATCCATCAAGCGTATTGCGATTTGCGGCGGAAGCGGCGAAAAATTTTATCCGCAAGCAATCGCCCAAAGAGCAGACGTCTATATCACCGGAGACATTTATTATCATACGGCTCATGATATGCAAAGCGCCGGATTGATCGCAATTGATCCCGGACATTATATTGAATCGTTATGCAAGGAACGGTTCATCGAGAAGTTTGAGACTTGGAAACAAGAAGAAAATTGGGCTATTGACTTTTTCGTTTCTGAAACGAATACAAACCCATTTCAATTTAATTAAAGGAGAGAATACTATGTACGAAAATCTTTTGCCACGTTTTTTACGGTATGTCAAAACAGAAACACGCTCCGATGCAACAAGCAAAACGACCCCCTCGACTCAGACACAAGTTGCTTTTGCACAAGAATTGAAAAAAGAATTGGAAGAGTTAGGTTTATCAGATGTTTTCTATAATGAAGACAATGGATTCGTTATGGGAACATTACCAAGCAATGTCGATCATGAAGTGCGTTCTATTGGATTTATTTCCCACATGGATACAGCAGACTTTAATGCAGTAGGAGTCAATCCACAAATCATTGAAAACTATGATGGAGAGTCTACGATCGTACTAGATGGGGAAGAACGTTACACGTTGAATACAAAAGATTTTCCAAATTTGAAAAATTATGAAGGCCACACATTGATCACTACAGATGGCAGTACTTTACTGGGAGCGGATGACAAATCAGGGATTGCGGAAATCATGACTGCAATGGAGATCTTGATCAATAATCCTTCTATCCCTCATGGTACCATCAAAGTAGCTTTTGGCCCTGATGAAGAAATCGGTGTCGGAGCGGATAAATTCGATGTTGAGCAATTCAATGTGGATTTTGCTTATACAGTCGACGGCGGTCCTTTAGGTGAATTGCAGTATGAAACATTCAGCGCTGCTCAAGCAAATATCACGATCCAAGGGAAAAATGTACATCCGGGGACGGCAAAAGATACGATGATCAATGCTTTACAGCTAGCCATTGATTTTCATAATCAGCTTCCAGCCGATGAAGTTCCAGAAAAAACAGAAGGATACGAAGGTTTCTTCCATTTAATGGCATTGAATGGGAATCCTGAAGAAGCTTCTATGAGTTATATCATTCGCGATCATGATCGTGAAAAATTCGAAGCACGCAAAGCACAAATCACACATATCCAAGAAGAAATGAATCAACGATTTGATCAAGAACGAATCAAAGTAGATATGTATGATCAATATTACAACATGAAAGAAATCATCGAAAAAGATATGAGCATCGTGGAATTAGCGAAACAAGCAATGATCGAGCTTGGGATCTCTCCAGTGATCGAACCAGTTCGCGGAGGAACAGATGGTTCAAAAATCTCTTACATGGGGATTCCGACGCCAAATCTATTTGCCGGAGGAGAAAATATGCATGGTCGATTCGAATTCGTTTCTTTACAAGTAATGGAAAAAGCAACAGATGTGATTGTTAAAATTGCAGAATTGAACACAAAGAGTTAAAATCGAAAAAGAACAGCTTATGACAAGGCGTTCGTCCGATGATGGAATGTCATCTGTCTAAGGCTAAAGGGCAGGACAATGGAATGGATTGTCCCGCCCTCTTTTTTGAAGAGTAAATAGGAGGTAAAGAATGGAAAAGCTGCTAGTTTTTTATAACAAAAGTTCAGGGAAAGATGAGGGTGAGAAATTAGCACGCTGGTTTCAAGATTATGTAAAAGAAAAGCAACCAGAATTATTTGTAGATTTAGCTGAAACTGGCCCGTCGATTGACCATGCGGATTTAGTCAAGAAAGCAGAAGCTATAGGAGCCGATACGCTAGTGATCATAGGAGGGGACGGCACGATCCATCATATCGTTCAAGCGTTCCAGCAAACATTATCTCAGTATCATATCGGATTACTTCCAGGTGGAACAGTCAATAATCTCGCACGTGTTCTTGAAATTCCCTTGAAGAAAGAAGAGGCTGCTGATGTGATTCTAGAAGGAAATGTCCGAAAAATAGACTATGGTCAAGTCAATGATGCAGTCATTATCTCTACACTGACAATCGGTATCTTAGCGGATACAGCAGTTTGGATCAGTCAAGAAGAAAAACAGCGTTATGGCTCGTGGATTTTTATCAAGAAATTCTTTAAGTTATTGCTGAAGAAGAAAAAATATCATTTGGATTTAGAAACAGATGAGGAGCATTGGAAAGGAAAATCCCAGTTATTGACAGTCACGATGTCTAACTCCGTAGGCGGCTTTACAAATTTCGACGACTCAGCGACCCCAGATGATGGAAAATTCCATGTAACGATCGTACCTTCCTTAGATATTTTCCGATTTATTTTTTATTTGCCTAGAATCATGAGAGGAAAATTCTATACGATACCTGGCATCACTTATTTCACAGCCAAACGCATGAAAATCAAAGCACAGGAAAAATCTGTTGGCACTCGGACAGATGGAGACACGACAGATGATCTTCCAGTTGAATTATCTGTTGTATCAAAAGGATTAGCAGTTTATTCACCAAAAAAAGAAGAAAAAGATTAGAAATAGTAGTTAATAGAAAGTTGGAAGAATAATGGATGTATTGTTGCACAATCCTTTGTGGTTTTATCTATTCATTGTAAATTTTTATTTATTTTGTCTGATGGGATATGATAAACATCAGGCTCGAACTGGCGGCTGGCGTGTACCTGAAAATAATTTGATATTTGTCAGTCTATTAGGCGGTGGTTTGGGAGGATTGATTTCTCGGAAAGTTTTTCATCATAAAACAAGGAAAAAGAAGTTTACCGTAGGATTCACTGCGGGTGTGCTTGTTGATTTGATTCTCATTTATTTTTTCCATTAAGGAGCGGGAGATGTCATCTAAAGGAACGAAAATTAAAATCATTCTGAATCTGCTTTTGCTGATTGCGATTTTTGCTATTATTTATTATTTAATCAATCAATCATTTGCAGATATCTTTGCCGAATTACTGTCTACTAGTGTTGTCGTTTTAGCAGCCATTGTTATATTAGGGACGGTTTACCAAATCGCTGAAGGGCGCTCGATCAAAGAGATTGCTGAACCTTTCGCGCCGAATTTTACAACGAAAGACGGGTTCCTGACCTCTAGCTATATTGCATTTTATCGAATCGTTTCATTTGGTACAGGAACATTGATCTCGGAGATCTATTTTTATAATAAAAAAGGAATGAAACTGTCTCAGGGAGCAGGGGTGACAGCACTCCATATGATCATGTACAAACTTGCAGTGATTACCTATGCGTTAGCTGGCTTGCTCATCCAATTCTCTCTTTTTTATTCTAATGGTCCGTCAATGATCTGGTTTATTATTGCTGGAATTCTTTTGACAATCGTGATTGTTGCCTTTTTATTGGTAATGTCCATCAGTCTGAATGTCCAAATATTTTTTGTCAGCTTATCGAATAAGTTATTTAAGAGTGAGCGTTTGCGAAAATGGGTGGATACATGTAATCAGCAGATCTACTCTTTAAGGGAAACGGTCCAAACCATTATCCAAGACAGGACTGCGCTATTGCGGATCTATCTATGGAATATGTTGAAACTTGTATTTTGGTATGTACTTCCCTATTTGATTCTGATTGAAAACCATCCTAAAATAGATTTTCTACTGACCATTTCGTTTATCAGCTTTGCAGTAGTGCTTTCAGGAGTTATTCCTACGCCAGCTGGTATCGGATCCTTTGAATTTGTCTACTTGTTATTGTTTAGACCAGTTGTTGGAACAGTTGACGCAGTTTCTTCGCTTTTGTTGTATCGTTTCAGTTCCTTTATCTTGCCATTTCTCTATGGATTTGTGTATGTGATTACTGAACGGCGAAGAGTGATCAAAGAAGAAATAATAGAAGTAAAAAAAGAGAATAAAGAAAATCAAGGGTAGGTCTTTTATAAGATCTACCCTTTTTTTAATAAAAGAAAAACATTAGGAAGCTGCGTCACTTGAACATGTAAAACACATTTTTTCTTGAGGCAACTCTACCAATGCATTTATTCTAGACTGTCTCTTTTTAAAAGAACCATTAAGATACTTGATAGAACAACAAACAAAGCAGAAAAAAATACTCCCTGATAACCATCAATGGAAAAAGTACCTTTACTAAACAATTGGAATACGATACCAAAAAAAGTGATCATAAAGCTTTGACCTAGATTTCTGCAAAGGGTGATGAAACCAGATACCGTACTGATATTTTTATCTGTAGCTAAAGCTTGTGCAGACAAGACACTTGTAGTAACCGTTGTGCCAGTACCAAATCCTGAAAAAGAGGCTAAGATAAGAAGAACGAAATAAGGTGTCATTTGTGGTAGAAATCCTAAAATAAGAAAAACTAAACCATTCACCCCCATACAGAAGGTTAATAAACGTTTCGTTCCAAAATGTTTTCCTAATGGCACAGCAATCATCGATCCAGTAATAAAAAAGACAGAGGAAGGTAAAAGTGCTAAACCACCAAGACTAGGGGATAAAGAAAGTTGCGTCTGAATCCATAACGGAAGATATACTTGAAACCCCATCATTGCTCCATTTATGAGAAAAGTAACGAGGTTGAACAAAAGAAAGTTAGATGATCTCAATGTTTTGACAGGTAAGACTGGTTCCTTTACTTTATTTTCATAGGAAAGCAAAATGAAAGAAACAAGGATGCCAAAAAGGAACACGCCGCCACCAAGTATAAAATGATCTGGTATTATCTGGATACCAACTAGTAAAAGAAATAAACTTGTAACCAGAAAGAGATATTGTCCCAGTTCTTGATAAGAAAAAGAGACAGACGGACGTTTTTCTTCATCATAGAATAAAAGTAAGATCAGAATCGTTATTAAGCCAACAGGAATGTTTATAAAAAACACCCAGTGCCAACTAAAGTTTTCGACCAATAGCCCTCCTAAAAGAGGAGCAGCTAACGAAGCAATCCCCCATGCTGAATTATTCAATCCCATTATTCTTCCGCGAGATTCATAATCAAATAAATCACCAATCAGAGAGAAAGTAATGGGCATGATTCCTCCTGCACCTATTCCTTGAACCAGCCTAAAAAATACCAGAATAAAAAATGATTGGGAAATACCGCAAAGAAAAGTACCTGCCATAAACAAGAGCAATCCAATGATAAAAATCGGTTTCTTTCCATACTGATCCGCCAGACGGCTGAATACAGGTGTTGACAATGCACTGGAGAATAAGTAACTAGAAAACAGTAAGGCAATCGGGATTTCACGACCAAAACTATTAGCAATAGCATTAGCAGCTGTGATGACGATCGTGGATTCGACTGCAGTCATAAATGTAGCAAGATAGATTGCTAGTAAAATCCATCCTTTTTTCGTTTGACTCATCTTTTTTCCTCCTAAAAATCTTTTTAAGCATCCTACAAATTGACAAGTTCAATGATTTGTTTTAGAATATGCTTGCGCACGCAATTATATGCCTTGCGAGAATAGTTTGTCAACTAAAAGGAGGAGAAGAATGGAAAATAAAGGCGAAAGCAATTTGAAGTGGTTAGCCAAATTGACCCGAATTTATCAAAAAGAATTAGACCAAGCACTAGCTCCGCTCAAATTAAATTCAACGAATTATTACTTTATTGTGAAAATCCATGATTATCACCAATTGAAACAAGAAGAATTAATCAAATTGACCGGATTGGATGGAAGCAATGTCACCAGAACAATACAGAAGTTAACGAAGATGGGGTTAGTGACAAAAGAAAAAAATACACAAGATCGAAGAAGTTTTCTTTTAGAATTAACAGAAAAAGGACAAGAACTTCACGCTCAAGTAGTAGAATCTGTAGAAAATGCTCAGAAGAATTTTCTGTCAAAATTGACAGCTGATGAGCAAGGAACATTTGAGTATCTGTTAGGAAAGTTGGCACAAGAAGAGTAGAAGGGTGATCCTCATGGAAAATACATCCAATGTACTAAAGGGACTAGTAGAAATTCCTAATCATTACGAATTAGTCAATGAATTAATAGAACAAAGAAACAAAAAGAAAGTCAACATCATCCGTTATCAAAATCAAGGAATCTATCTTCATAATGGACCAAGAATCATTGAAGTCATAGAAGGAAAGCATTTAGTCAGTTTTAAGAATCTGACCGAAATACCTGAAGGAAAATTGTTATCAATCGAACGTGCCAAAGCTTTAGCTGAAAAGATATTTCATAAGTTCAATCCAACCTATGCGAAAGGGTTGACATTTATGCGCATAGAGCAACAAAAGCGTAGCTTTATAGATGAAAACAGCGTGGAACAAACATTTCCTGTTCAATGGATCAAATTTGCTCATCGAAATGGAAGCTACAACTGGGTTACATTAGGAGCCAACGGCAAACTCATTGAGATGGAAATCGACTCAAGATGGGATTATTTTCACGGACGCCGACAAACGGAAATGTGGGACAATGACGATTGGGTATTAGCTCGTGAAGGAAAAGGGCCTCAGCTTCCAAGTCCGAATGCATTAGCCTAACAAGGAGGGACAGAAATGAACACGAATGGACTATACGATGAATTTGATCTAGAACTTTTAGGAAATCTCAGAAATCGGCTCCAGAGACTAGAAGATACAGACTATATGACTGCCTACTATAAAGTATACAGTGCTAGTGGCATGACACTGGACGAAATAAAAGAAGAAATAGAAGAACTGTCTCACACGATTCGAGAATTAGAAGATCGTATGGAAGAAACGCAGTGGTGAAAAATATAGTTATTAAAAGCAAGTATTTAACGTAAATAATCAATGAAAAAAGAGCCAAGCAGCCAAAATATTATTCTTCTATTGAAAAAGAATGCTTGCCAAATAACCATAATAGGTAAGATGATTTTACGTTTGCTTGGCTCTTTTTTTGTATACATACAATCAAATTTGTTTTTTTAAGATTTATATAAGACGAGAAAAAAAGTCAAAAAACTATGTGTATATTTTGACCAAAATTGACCAAAGCGATATAATAGTTTTTGTAAAGATCAAAGAAATAATTGATCTTACCTTTAATTAGGAGGTATACCTGTATGAATATTGAGAAAATGACTACGACGCTTCAAGAAGCAATTGCTGAAGCTCAACAGATTGCGGTCACTCGAAAACACCAAGATATCGACATTGCCCATGTATGGAAAATCTTTTTACAACCTAATCATTTTGGCCGAAATTTCTATACGGATGCCGGATTGGATGTCGAATCTTTTGAACATGAAATCGATCGTCTACTGGATGAGTATCCAGTTGTTTCTGGTGGAAACGTCCAATATGGACAAAACCTCAGCCAGAACTTCTTTCGATTATTGAATGAAGCAGACCAAATACGCGAAAGCTTCGGCGACGAGTTTCTTTCAACGGAAGTCGTTATTTTAGCGTTGATGAAATTAAAAAATTATCCGTTAACTGTTTATTTGAATAAAAACGGATTATCTGAAAAAGAATTGCGTAAAAACATCGAAGAGATGAGAGGAGGAGAAAGGGTGACCTCGCAAAACCAAGAAGAACAATACAAAGCATTAGAAAAATACGGCGTTGATTTAGTACAGCAAGTCAAAAGTGGAAAAATGGATCCAATCATCGGTCGTGATGAAGAAATCCGTGATGTCATCCGTATTCTTTCACGAAAAACAAAAAATAATCCTGTTCTGATAGGAGAACCCGGTGTAGGGAAAACGGCGATCGTTGAAGGACTTGCTCAACGTATCGTACGCAAAGATGTTCCTGAAAATTTAAAAGATAAAACGATTTTTTCATTAGATATGGGAGCATTGATCGCTGGAGCAAAATTCCGCGGTGAATTTGAAGAAAGACTAAAAGCAGTCTTGAAAGAAGTCAAAAAAAGTGATGGACGTATCATCTTGTTCATCGATGAAATCCACAATATCGTAGGGGCAGGAAAAACAGAAGGAAGCATGGATGCCGGAAATCTGTTGAAACCAATGCTTGCTCGCGGTGAATTACATTTGATCGGTGCCACAACTTTAGATGAGTACCGTCAATATATGGAAAAAGACAAAGCGTTGGAACGTCGTTTTCAAAAGGTATTAGTCAAAGAGCCAACGGTGGAAGATACGATCAGTATTCTGCGTGGATTAAAAGAACGTTTTGAGATCCACCATGGTGTTAACATCCATGACAACGCATTAGTAGCAGCAGCTACTTTATCTGACCGTTATATTACTGATCGGTTCTTACCGGACAAAGCAATCGATTTGATCGATGAAGCCAGTGCAACGATTCGGGTAGAAATGAACTCTATGCCAACGGAATTAGATCAAGTGACCAGACGTTTGATGCAGTTGGAAATCGAAGAAGCTGCACTGAAAAAAGAATCAGATGATGCAAGTAAAAAACGACTGAAAAATTTGCAAGAAGAATTAGCTGAACTTCGTGAAGAAGCAAATGCAATGAAGATGCAGTGGGAAACAGAAAAAGAAGAGGTCAATTCTGTTTCAGCAAAACGTGCTGAAATCGATAAAGCAAAACACGAATTAGAAGATGCAGAAAATAACTATGATTTGGAACGCGCTGCTGTATTGCGTCATGGTACGATACCTCAATTAGAAAAAGAATTGAAGGAATTAGAAGCCAAAGCAAAAGACAGCGAGATTAAGATGGTTCAAGAGTCCGTTACAGAAAATGAGATTGCTCAAGTCGTTGGCAGATTAACGGGTATCCCCGTAACGAAACTTGTAGAAGGCGAACGAGAAAAACTGATTAAATTGAATGAAACACTTCATAAACGAGTGATTGGTCAAGATGAAGCAGTTGATGCGGTCAGTGACGCGGTGATTCGTTCACGTGCTGGATTGCAAGACCCAAATCGTCCTCTAGGTTCTTTCCTTTTCCTAGGACCAACTGGTGTCGGAAAAACCGAATTAGCGAAAGCTTTAGCTGAGAACTTGTTTGACTCAGAAGATCATATGGTACGGATCGATATGAGTGAATATATGGAAAAACATGCTGTGTCTCGTCTAGTCGGAGCTCCTCCAGGCTATGTAGGTTACGAAGAAGGCGGTCAATTAACGGAAGCTGTCAGACGAAATCCTTATACAATCGTCTTGTTGGATGAAATCGAAAAAGCGCATCCCGATGTCTTCAATATCTTGTTACAAGTCCTAGATGACGGACGCCTAACTGATTCAAAAGGGCGAGTCGTTGATTTCAAAAATACGGTTTTAATCATGACCAGCAATATCGGTTCACAGTTACTGTTGGAAGGTGTGACTGCTGATGGAACGATTCCAGAAGCAGTGGCTGAACAAGTCAACACGCTATTACGCGGAAACTTCAAACCAGAATTCTTGAACCGAATCGACGACACGATTTTATTTACACCATTGAGCCTAGACAACGTGAAAGGAATCGTTGATAAAATGGTGGCGCAATTGGCACAACGTCTGGAACATCAAGAAATCCTGTTGACGATCAGTGATGAAGCCAAAACGTGGATTGCTGAAAATGCTTATGAACCAGCATATGGTGCAAGACCATTGAAACGATTTATCACTAAGGAAGTAGAAACACCACTAGCTAAAGAAATCGTTGCAGGACATGTTATGCCTAAATCAAAAGTAACGATTACTTTACTTGATGGACAACTTCATTTCAAAACAGAAGAGCTAGAAGAAATCGTCTAATCTTCCATTGAGACTATAAAAGAAAAAAGGGGTCTGACACAACTAGTGTCAGACCTCCTTTTTTTCAAATAAACAGTGTTCCAGAAGTAGCTTCTTCGAAAAATAAGCCGAAATTTCTTGAAGCTGCCCGCTTCTGTCACAATCTCTTTTATTAGGTATTTTTCACTTTTTCTAATTTATAACTTTCAAAGTAACGCTCATCTTTTTTACTTTGAGACCATGCAAACAATCCCATCAAGGCAGCACCTATCGTATTTGTCAGCAAGTCGCCCATCGTATCCATCAATGCTGCTCGTCCGACAAACAGTGTGCCATCAGAAGCAGCAAAACGTTGAAGATTCATACCTAAGAATTGGTCGCATAAGAATTCCCAGAACTCCCAAAACACGCCGCAAAGTCCAGCAAACGCAAAGCCGAATAAGAGGAACAACCAAGGACTGGTTTTTGATATCTCAGCATCTTTCATCAAGTAACCAATCAATCCATAGCCAAGAGCTGTCAGGACCATCGGACTCACCGCATGTAAGATTTTGTCCCAAAAAGAGATGATACTGATCAAATGCATTCCTGTACCTAAAAAGACAGAGATGAATAAGAAAAACCAGTAAAACAAAACGATTGCTGCTGGAATTTTAAGTTTGAAAACTGTCAAAATGATTTGTGGCATGAAAATCAATGCAATCCCTAATAAAGATTCCACGATAAATGTGATTCCTTGAGAAGTCGAATACTTTTGGGTGATAAATTCATAAAAATTATAGCAGACAACGAATACACCAAAAGCAAGTAAAGCTATTTGAACCTTTTTGATTTCTTTAATCACTGAAAGTCCCTCCATCTAAAAATCTTTTTACTTCTGAAAGCAACTCAGTCTCTGAAGAAACCACTTTTCCGTTCAATTTGATCAGTCCTACTGTATATAAGTTCAGATAGTGAAATTGATTCTCAGCTGTTTCTTGTAGCGCAGCGATTTTTTTCGGGTGGGTTCCGCCTTGCTGCCGAGTATCAGTATACAAGCCAATCACTGGGATACCTTTCGCATAAGCCACACCGATTTCCGATGCTACGCCAGCATCAATCGTCAATCCATCTAATAAAGCAATCATCAAATCGCTTTCCAACACTTTTTCTGTATCGGCAAGAGCAATCATCCGACTGTCTGCATAAGCAGTTTTGTCATTGATTGCTTCATTTTCTTGAGGAAGATAAATTGAAAGTTCAGGAGAGAGCGCTCTGACTTCTTTAACTATCTGCTCGTTATATAACAAATCACTTTTAGCAAACATTGGTGCGGCAAAATAAATTTTCATCTAAACATCATCCTTTTTATTAAAAATAATCGCTAAAGTAAGCTTCCATGTTTGGAATGATACGCTCTAGTGACTTCAGTGTTTCTTCATCTGTTTCTAACCGTTCGATTCTTGCCAAATAAGAAGCACGTCGATAATTCATCATCAAGCAAGTCAATGTTTGGATATTCAATCGAACAGGGTTTCCTATAGGTTCATTCAAGACACGGACTTTTCCTTGTTCATCCCATGTTAAAGCAAAGACGCCATTATTCCAAGGAGCGACAGGATCTTCAATGATGAAATGAAAAGCATCAGCTGTTCCAACAAACGGAAACCGTTGAAGGAATTCTTTTACATCAACGATCCGAGCCATAAAATATGGTTCGATCTGCTCTTTGATCTGACTGTCTTCAATCAAAAAAGCTAAGGGCTCATTTTTGTAAATATCTCCATGTACCCAGTAAATCATGGAAAAATGAGCGGAAATAAAGTTCCATAAGCCATTTCGAGCTTCTTGATCAAGATAGAACATTTCTTTTACGTGAAATATTTCTTCAGCTACCCAGTAGAATAGAACACCTCTTGGTTCATGATTGCTATCGTAGTAGACAGCGGCTGTGCGCTCATCTTCATTTTCGAAACGCCAATATTCTTCCCAATGAAAATCACTGCGGAATAAAGCACCATGGTTTCGTTGGGCAAATTTGTCATAAACGGCAAATACGTCTGGATGATCAACTGATAATCGCTCAACCATACCACTTACTGGGACTTGTTTAGGTAGCTGTGTATCTCTGATTTTAAAGGAAAGTTTATCAGACATGATCTCCCATCCTTTGCGCCGATAATAGGGGATACTGTAAGGATACAAATAAGAGATCCATTGCTTGTTCTTGCGCATATTATCCAATGCAACGATGATTAGATCTTGCATCAATCCATGGTTCGCATATTCTGGATAAGTTCCAACTCCAGTCACGCCCCCCATTTTATAACGTGCACCGTGAATATTGACTTCACAAGGATAGATAGCGATTTGAGAGATCAGTTTGTTTTCATGGAACCACCCGAACACTTTCGATACTTCTAAAATCGGTCTTTTGGAACGGATAAAAGCTCGTTTGTTCTCAAACCCGCTTTCCTCGATATCTGCTTCAGTCACTTGGAACACATAGGAAAGTAATTCGTTGAACTGATCGATATGTTCTTGAGTGACTGGTTTTAATTCAAGATTTTCTCTAAAATCTTTTTGCTCCATTTTTTCATCTCCATTTATTAGCTTGATAACAGTATAGCAAAATTCTACCAAAAAAACTTCTAAAGCTGACTAATTAAAAAGTCTTTAAATTACTGCTTTTCGTTGGTATAATGGAAAGTGCTGATTATATGAAAAGAGGAGACGCTATGGATATAAAGAAAATGAAAGAACGCCAAGAGCAGATTCGTAATTTTTCGATCATTGCTCATATCGACCATGGAAAATCTACATTGGCCGATCGTATTTTAGAAATGACGCACACTGTGACGTCTCGTGAAATGCAAGATCAGCTGTTAGACTCGATGGATTTGGAACGTGAACGTGGAATCACGATTAAATTAAATGCTGTAGAACTCAATTACACAGCGAAAAACGGAGAAACATATATCTTTCACTTGATTGACACTCCAGGGCACGTCGACTTCACCTATGAAGTCTCTCGAAGCCTTGCTGCCTGTGAAGGCGCCGTTTTAGTGGTCGATGCAGCCCAAGGAATCGAAGCCCAAACATTGGCCAATGTTTATTTAGCGTTAGACAATGATTTGGAGATCCTGCCAGTCATCAATAAAATCGACCTACCTGCAGCAGATCCCGAACGTGTCCGTCAAGAAATCGAAGACGTAATCGGAATCGATGCTAGTGAAGCTGTATTAGCCAGTGCCAAATCAGGGATTGGGATCGAAGATATTCTCGAGCAGATCGTGGAATATGTGCCAGCACCAAGTGGAGACTTAGACGCACCGCTAAAAGCTTTGATCTTTGATTCTATTTATGATAGTTACCGCGGTGTTGTTCTAAATGTCCGGATCACGGACGGTATGGTCAAACCAGGAGATAAAATCAAACTGATGAGTAATGGCAAAACATTTGATGTTACAGAGGTTGGGGTCTTCTCGCCAAAAGCAGTTGCTAGAGACTTTTTGATGGTCGGTGATGTCGGTTATATCACAGCAAGTATCAAAACTGTCCAAGATACTCGAGTAGGGGATACAGTAACGTTAGCAGACAATCCTGCCGCTGAAGCTTTACCAGGTTACCGAAAAATGAATCCGATGGTTTATTGTGGTCTTTATCCAATTGATACTTCTCGTTACAACGATTTGCGGGAAGCTTTAGAAAAACTGCAATTGAATGATGCTGCTTTGCAATTCGAACCAGAAACCTCTCAAGCATTAGGATTTGGGTTCCGCTGCGGATTCTTAGGACTTCTTCATATGGATGTCGTCCAAGAACGTTTGGAACGAGAATTCAATCTAGAATTGATCACGACTGCACCATCCGTTATTTACCATGTTAATAAAACAGATGGTACGACTGCTACAGTTGATAACCCGGCAGATTTTCCTGAACCTGTAACGATCCAAGATGTAGAAGAACCATTTGTCAAAGCACAGATTATGGTGCCCAATGATTTTGTCGGTGCAGTCATGGAACTTTCTCAACGAAAACGTGGAGAATTCATTACGATGGATTACTTAGACGATTACCGAGTAAATGTCGTCTATAATATTCCGCTTTCTGAAATCGTCTTTGACTTTTTCGACAAATTGAAATCAAGCACAAAAGGCTATGCCTCATTGGATTATGAAATGTCTGGTTATCAAAAAAGCAAGTTAGTGAAGATGGACATCTTGCTGAATGGAGAAAAAGTCGATGCATTAAGCTTTATCGTTCACCGAGACTTTGCCTATGAACGTGGAAAAGCAATCGTTGAAAAACTGAAAAAACTAATCCCACGCCAACAATTTGAGGTGCCAATCCAAGCAGCTATTGGACAAAAAATCGTTGCCCGTTCAGACATCAAGGCCTTGCGTAAAAACGTCTTGGCTAAATGTTATGGTGGAGATGTTTCTCGTAAACGTAAACTCTTAGAGAAACAAAAAGAAGGGAAGAAGCGGATGAAACAAATCGGCTCCGTCGAAGTTCCGCAAGAAGCCTTCATGGCCGTTCTGAAAATGGATGAAGAAGAAAGTAAGAAGTAGCTTGTTTCAAATTGAAAAGCCTATTAAATCAATTTGATGCTGATGATGTATTTGATTCAGATTACAGCTCAATATATATGTCGAGAAATAGGAAGAAATCTTGGAATGAACAATCTTTTACAATTCAAGCTTCAGGAAGACAAGCACCCCAACACCCTGCCGGAGAGCCAATGATAAAAGTTGGTCCCGATCATTGGGAATTTAGTGGTGATTTTAACCGAAGATTATCTGTTCGTGATACTGCGCGTATTCAAACATTTCCAGACTGGTACGATTTTTCAGATGGTGAAGATGACAGGGTAAAGGTTGTTTCAAAAAATCATAGATTGAATGAACAATATAAACAAATTGGTAATGCCGTTCCAGTATATCTTGCTGAAAAAATAGGTCGTCCAATCATTAGTTTCTTATTGGTTCATCCAGAATTATTAGATTAATAAATGAGAATGTTTAATACAGGTGGTATAAATGTCTCTAAATCGTTCATCTCCATCCTTATGAGAAATGAGAAATCGTAGTCCGGAAGGCTCTGATTTCTCATTTCTTGTGTAATGTACTTCTTATAGACAAATCTTATGCTTGTTATTTAAGAAGAAAAAATGCCACTTAGGAAAAGTGACAGAAATTGTTCCTAAAACTATTTAAATATCAACGGCAGTATTTAAAGAAAGTTAACCATAAAAACTCAAACACTGCTGTTGATAAATAAATATTATTAACAAAAAAGTATTTATTTACTGAACCAATGATTTTCTTCTAATAAGTAATCCAATGACGTTCGAAATGAGGTTAAACAATAAAACTATCATTATTGTTCTTGGAACTATCCAATAGTTTGAGTAGATCGCTACAAAGCTAAGAATTGTTTCAATAATAATGACTTTGATTTTGTAAAATCTAAACAACTTAAATCCTGTATGATGTATTGGGTTGTTAGCATGATCCACTGAAGGTAATACAAGCTGTAAGATTGCAAGTATTATAATAAACATACCTAGAAAGCGGTGAGAATACATTTCTAACCAAGTTTGAAGTAACGAATAGATTACAATGGTTAAAATAGAAAATAAGAAGCAAGAAAGTTCTCCTTTTAAATGAAAACCTCCTGTCGTATTTCTTAATGGAATAAAAAAGATTACAAAAAAAGTAATTCCCAATAGATTATGATTCACAACTCCTAGAAAAGTACAAGCTAATAGGAATATTACATAACGGGTTAATTGACTTAAACCAAAAGTATAAATTTCTTTGTCTTCTGTAGAAATTAAATGAGCCTCAACTAAGCGCAAGACAATATGGTTGGAAAAGTTGTTAATCATATACCGTTACTAGAACTTTCTTAGTTTTTTTATTTTTGAGGGAAGTGTTGGTTGGCCATACATAAAATTACACATAGTATTTGCTTCATAAGTTGCCACTTTCAATGCTGCTTTCTTGATCGCTTTCAAAGCTGGATTTTTCAAATTTTTCATCATTTTCTTTTGTCTCTCCTTCATATATTTTCATCAGAACGACTAACGTATAATAAGTTTCACCCTCGATCCAATGTCTATATAATCCATTCTGTTCATCTACAATATTCTGAACGCTTTTTAATCCAATACCTCCTTTCATTCGCCATCTTCTTGTTTGAATTTCGTTACGATCAAAAGTATTGTCGATGTTTATAATGAGATTATTATTAGATAATTTTAGTGAAATGTTTATTTTCCTTTCGAAGCTTTTCTGTCTAATACATGCATTAAGTGCATTATCAATTAAATTTCCTAAAATCGAAGCGATAATTGAACTTTCTATATGGAAATCAGCTGGAATAAATGCTTTGATTTTCATTTGTATATTATTTTCTCTCGCTTGTTGTGTTTTTTGATTCAATAAATAGTTAAGAATAGGATTATTCGTATAAAATTTGGTTTGCGAATGATCCAGTTTTATGATGGATTTATTTATATAGTTTAAAGCTGTGTCATAATCTTTATCCTCAATATAGCCAGCTAAAATGAGATACTGATTTTTTAAATCATGACGCATCATTCGAATGTTTTTTTCTTTATTTTCCAAGTCAGTAAAATATTGAATTTCTTTTTTTACAACAACTTTACTAGTTTGTTTTTGAGACAACTCGATAATTCGTATTTGTATCAATTTGAACATGAACAGGTTAAATATAGTTATTGCCACAATTCCAAAATCTATTCCTAGAACTCCAATTACCGGTAAAGAAAAGCTACTATGCCACCATAATGTAATCGTACATAAAACAATTATTGACGATATAGGAATGATAGACAGCATCAATACCATTTTATCAGGAAGCTTTGGTATTTGTTCAAGTTGCTTATGAGACAACATCGAAAAGATTATACTAATCAATATTACTCTTAAAACACTTGAAATTAGAGATCCGCTAAAATATTGAGTAATTGATGTGGCAGAAGTAGGAAACCAATGTTGCGCAGAAAAACTTTGTTGAATAAGACCTGCAATGTTCTCAGAAACTAGGGCAATACTCATAAATACACAAGGCCAAAGTATAATACTGCTTTTTTCAACTTCCATTATAATTCCAACAAAAATATAAATAAGTAACGATGAAATTAAGTTAATGGGTTCTCTTAAGCCCAAATTTTCAAGTATAGATATAAATGCTGAGTATCTTAATATTAAGCAAATAAATACTAAAATTATCCATTTATTCGTAGGTTGTGTAAGACCAGATTTTTTATAGATATAAGCCATTAATATACAGTCAATGATAGTGAAAATAATATTAATAAAATAAATTGACATAAATTTTATACTCCTAACATAGCTAGGATTTGTTCTTTGCATTGTTCATTGAATTTTCCACTAATAGGTAATTCTTCAGAACCATTATAAGTTTGAACAACAACGGCTCTTTTTTTTACAGCTCGAATATAATATGAGTTGACGATATATGAAGTATGAATCTGCACAAAGTTGTCACCTAATTTCTCCATAAGTGTTTTTGTATCCATGTAAAAAGATTTCTCGCCAATTTTCCCATGCATAATTACTTTTCGTTTCTGTTTTTCAAAGAAAAAGATGTCATTTGTAGCAGTAATAAAATTAGTTTTTTCACTTAAATAGGAAAATTGATTTGGAAATTCATTCAGATGACGAATAGCTTTTGTCAAAGTTTCCCAAGTTTTCTCTCTATCTAAAGGTTTTAACAGATAATCGAATGGTCGAACTTTAAAAACGCTTTCCATATATTCTTTATGACTAGTAAAAAATATTAAGATGGCATAGTCATCCTTCTCTCTTATTTTTTCTGCTAAAGAAATACCATCTAAGTTAGGCATATCAATGTCTAAGAAGTAAATATCATATTTGTCTTTTTTCAGTTTTTTATACAATTGATTACTGTCTGTGTAAACATCCACGTCGAATTTTAAATTTGGATAACATATAATTTGGCGCTCGGCTTGTTCTAGAAATGAAGGTTCATCGTCGCAAATTGCTATATTTAACATGCGGTCATCTCCCATAACTATTTAGTTCTATTTTACACCAAAAACGTATAATTTTAGTAACTTGTAACGATTTTTCGTTTGAATGTAACTGTTGACAGTTTTATAGATTGGAATTTTATTAATGAAATAAATGTTTATTTTTCGTTACGTGTAAATTTGTTTTTGTTACACATTACGTTCAAACGATTTTTCTTTGATAAACTATTAATGTAATCAATACAACAGATAATTAAAAAATTATATATATGGAGGGGATCAAGTGGAAGGTAACTATTCAATGGGGGATTTACTTTTTTTCACAGATTCGAAATACGATACAGATAATTCTAAATCCTTTTCAGTACCGATCCCTAAAAATTGGGAGGAATTTCGTGAAAGTGAGTGGACATATATAATTCCTCTAAAAAACAATATGCAACGTCAAGGATGGAAAGTCCATATCAGTTCAACTCTTGAATGTACAGATGAGATACTAACGATTGTCTCTGAGTATTGCTATAAAAAAAACGTTGTTTTTAAGCATTTATCAACAGTTAAACGTTTTGTTAATCGCAACGGAAAACAAATGCCTCGAGAGCATGCTGGAAAGTTCATCACTTGTTATCCTGATGAGTCAATATTAGAAGAATTTCTGGACTATTTAGAAGACCAATTACATGATTATCCGGGACCTTATATTTTAAGTGATAAACGTTGGGCAAAAGGACCGATATATTTACGATATGGAATGTTCAAGAAAGGTTCGCCAAATAGTGAAGGAATCTTTAGTGATGAACTTGAAATAGATGGAAAAATGGTCACTGACAAAAGGGAAACTTTCTTTGTGAGGCCTGATGATAGTGTAACCCCTGAGTTTCTAAAGCAGTGGCTAAATGTGAAAGAAGATGCTTCATCAGACTCAATTCCTTTTGAAATAGAAAGACCGATTCGATTTTCAAACTGTGGCGGTATCTATGAAGGATACTATCCTAAATCGGGAAATGAATTAGTTTTTATAAAAGAGGCTCGCCCATACACAGGAATTGATGATACGAAACAAACAGCAGTTGATAAACTTATTACAGAAACAAAAGCATTAAGTCTGTTGCAAGATATTCCACAAGTTCCAAGATTATTGTGGGAGGGGAAAATTTGGGAACACTATTATCTTATCATGGAGAAAATTGAGGGAATAACATTAAACCGATGGATTGCTAAAAATTATCCGATTTATTTAGATGGTAAGCCTAATCTTGCAACGGATTATCTTAATCGAGCCCATAAAATTGTTAAAGAAATAGAAAAAATTTTTGAATCATTTCATGAAAAAAAAGTTTTCCATCAAGACGTTCATCCGAGAAATTTTATTATTGACTCTGATGATTTTCTTCATGTAATTGATTGGGAACAGGCTGTTTTTGATAGTTCTAACAAAAAATATCATACAGTGGCTGCTCCTGGTTTCAGACATTGGGGAGAAAAGACACCTACAGAAATAGATTGGTATGGTGTTTCGCAGATTGCTCACAGTCTTTTCTTTCCAGTCGTTATTCAAAGTGACCTTGTTTATGGTTATTCTGAACAACAAGAGAAATCTGGGAAAGACTTGTTTCTTAGACTTGGTGCAGATGAAAAGATATTGAAGGAACTCTTACTAATACTCCAAAGATTAAGGGAGAAATCAGGAACTGCCCATGTATTAACTGATCAGAAGAATCTACATCCGTATTTAGAATCCAATAATAAGAATAACGATTTTGAGAAACTAGAAAAAGAATTGATTCAAGGTTTTGATAAAACAATAAGAAGGTGGAAATATTCTTATAGAAATTTTCCTGTTCACTATTATGGACTAACTGTTCAACATGGTATATCATTCTCTGATTTGGGTATTTTATGGATCTATCATATTGCTAGTAAAAGAATAGGTGTAACCTTGTCTGATGATTTCAAACTATTGCAAAATAAAATAATTAATAACTTATTTACTGAAATAGATAATAATGAAGTTCTAAATTTTAGTTTTGGTGAGGGAATCTCTGGTACCTTATGGGTAATGTATAAATTAGGTCTATCTCAAAAGGTATCTGAAATTTTTCAAGAAAAATTTGAATATTGGTGGAAACACACTAAGAGTAAGAATATTTATGATGGTCAGGCAGGTATAATGTTGGTAGGATTAGAATTTGCAAGTGCGGGATTATTTAAAAAAGCTTTTGAAGAAAACTTTTTGAATTTAGCAATGAGTTTTGCTGAAGAATATTTATCGGTTCCAGATAATTATTCTCCTATCGGAAAAGGTAAATATGCATCTAATGATCCGCATAAAATTGGTGCTGGCTTACTTTATGGCCATGCTGGAATCGGATGGCTTTTTGCAGAGCTATATAGATATACTAAGAAAGATATTTTCCTTACAGGATTAGATTGTTCTATTAGTAATGAACTTCAAGGATATTATACAGACCAAAAAGGCATGATGCAGTATTCACAAGGGCACCGAGTCTTGCCGTATTTGTCGATGGGAAGTGCTGGGCTAGGTATTCTTATATCAACAAATGCTGATATTATTGCTGATCATCATTTAAAAATACTGGAATCATTGTATAGGGCTGTTGATGCAAATTTCTGTGTATCGCCAGGTTTATATAATGGCTATGCAGGATTAAAACTAGGTCAATATTTTATGAACAAGAACCTACAAAAAGTTTCATGTTTGGAAATAAATAAGTCTACTTGTTCCGGTCTTTCTCAACATTTGATAAAGTTTAGCGATGGGTTATGCTTTGCAGGCGACAATGGTATGCGTATAACTACAGATATTGCTTCAGGTTTTGCTGGTGTAATATTGGCTCTTGAGTCTATTACATCAGATGATTTTATATTGTTACCAAAGTTGATTAAAGAAAGAAGGTGATGAACGATGGCCACAGAAATTTTAAAGTTTCAAGTCCTTGAAATAGAAGATGATGTAATGGATAGAGAATTAGGAGAACGAGATAGTGCTGTTAGTGTTAGTTGGTGTGATAATTCTCCAAGTAATCTAAGTTTGGTTTTCTGTTAATCCAAACAATGGGATATGGATTATGTATACTAAAAAAGACAGAAAAAATTGAATGATTTTCCGTTTAGCACCATATGTAGCTAGAAGTCTATGTACTGTATAGATTTTTACTAACAATCTAATAAATAGAGAGGAATTGAAGAATAATGTCTACAGAAATTTTAAAATTTCAATCACTTGAAATTGATGATAATTTGATGGAAGAAGTTGAGGGTGAACGTGGTAGCACTGCAAGCTGGGGATGGTGTGATACAACACCTAGCCATATTAGTTTAGTAGGTTGCTGAATTACGCCATTTCTAAGGTGAACTAATGATTGATCTACTGCGCTAAGACTTTTGTAAATTTATATTATTAGTAATACTAAGAATTAAGAGTATCCTAATTAGCTTATATTTTTAATAGTATATTAAGTTGGCGTTGTCTTAATTACTGTAATGTAAACTAATTAGGATGATTTGTTTATGAATAAAGTGTTTTTGTAAGTATATCTAAAAATGCATTTCTCTCATCCATTTATTTTGTTATATGTAGTTAATTAGTACATATTCTTTTTTGTGATTAAATTTGTTATTTTCCATAATAATTAGACTTAAGAACGATGGCGATATTTTTCTATTATGGTATTGTGATAGTAATGATATAAAACGTTATAGGAGACAGACCGATGATTAAACTTATTACGAAACAATTCGTGCAATATTGGAAGATATGGTTATCTGTACTACCTGTTTTCTTTGCATCAGGGTTAGTTTTTAACACTTCTTTTACTATAATAAATGGAATGAGGGGAATAAATAGTGTTGATATTAATGATTATAGTGTTTTCATGCAAATGCCTATAATCACTGGCGCTGTTATATTACTTCTATTAACAACCAATACAATGAAACAGTGTATAGATTTTTTTGATGATACAAATGATATACTTCTTCTTTTAGGTGGTTCACCATTACAATTGAGTTTCCTAATGACAAGTCAAATGTTATTGATTGGTATTATTGGTACCTTTATCGGGAGTCTTTTTTCTATACCAGCAGCACAAGCATTTTTTAGTGTTTTACCTTCATTTTCTGCTAGGCAATCTTTTTCTCATTTAACTCTTCATTTGTCTTGGAGCGTCATGTTTATTACTCTTTTGCTTCAAATTTCGATCATTACTATTACCTGTATGCGTTATTGTCTTAAAAACTTCAAAAAAAGAAAAGGAATTCTTTCCTCGTACAGTGCGTCAATCAAAAGAAAATTTATTGGTAGTTTTTTTGGAATACTTGCTTTAATCATCAGTGTAGTGGGAACATTTTATTTATACTTAAAAAATGTTCCAGATCCATCGGTTTTGAAAGAATACACGCAAAGTATGAGTAACTCGATGAATGTATTACTTCTTTTGTGGCTTTCTTTACTTGTCGCTATGAATTTTTTAGTACGACCAATATTTCGAGCAATAGTAAATAGAATTGTTGATCTACCTAAAATATCAAAGTATCCAATGGTTCGTATTGCATTTTACAATATACAATACAATGTAGAAGGTTTGGTTAAATTAATTCGTCCAGTTAGTATCATCACTTTGTTGACGGGAAATTTTATTGCACTATTTCTTAATACAAGGCTATTGATTGATGGTGCTAATAGCGGCTCTTATATATCTGATTTAATACTCAGTCTTGAATTTTTGTTTGGCGCTCCAATAATTATTAGCTTAGCTAATATCTTTGCATCGATTTGTCTGTTTAGAATGAAAACAAGAATTGAATCAAAAAACTATTTTTACACGGGATGTACACCAAATTGGATTTTCAAAACACGAATTATTGAAATTAGTTCAATCTCAATAATTTCTATATTGACTACTTTAGTCGGAACCATCTTGTTTGCGGTTCCTCTTCTTAGAGTCACATACCTAGGAGGAGGCAATATTTTCAAAGCAAATTGGTCGGTTAATATCTTGTTAGCACTTGGGGCTTTTCTTTTGTTCAGTCTTTTCTTTATTTTGATTTATTGGTTTGAATATAAACTGTTAAAAAAATATGTTGAGTAAGCTTTGTAATAAATCTAAAGTGGTTAGATCATTTCAGGTAAATTTATCCATAATAAAAAGCAAGGAAGTAGGTGAACATCAATGATTTATAAAAAAAAAAATTTGCATCGACTATTCAATCTTGCTTACTTGATTATAAAAAAGTTTATAATCATAAGGTCCAAATCAATGATTACATTTACAGCTTTGAAAATTGGAAATTACCGCACTCTGGAAGCATTAGTGTACAACTGAATGATGCAAATAAAGAGCTAATTATAACAGAGTCCGAAAGAATTCATTTAAAAAAATCTAAGCTACTTTTCGATGTTCGCTTATATCCTAATAAACAGGTACTAAAAGTAATTCTTGATCCAGTGCACTTATTTCGAACGATGATTTCTATTTCTGGTAGTAATTATATAATTGAAGTAATGGAGTTGAATTCAGAAAAAGTAATGACTACAGTTCTAACCAGTCTTGATCATTTTCCTGTGTTTGAGTTACACACAGACCGTATTGTTTTTATAGGTCATACCGAAGACGGACGACCAAATAAAATTTTAGAAAAGAATTTCGAACAATTGAAAGAGAAAGTCTGCTATTGCGAAAGCAGGAGTACACATCAATTAAAACTAATTAAAACATCTTTATCAAATCGATCTTTGTTTAAAAATAACGTAGAATACTTACTTTTTTCATCTGAAGAAAAAAATCCTATCCAAGTTATTTGGCCCAAAAAAAGTGAGCGAATTGCTCATGTTATAGGATTTACAAAGTATTCAACAGACTACATATTATTTATATGCAGGAAAGAGAAATCGGTGAATCATAAATTAATTCTCTATAATTGCAATGATAAAAAATATCAAATTATTCCTACAAAAAAAAATATAAGTGTTCTTACTGTTGAAGCGAATCATACCTATATTTTCCTTCGTTACTTTAATGAAAATAAATTGAATTCTGGAATAATATCCATTGAAAATTTAGTAAACACTAAGGTTGATTTTATCGAAGATACTTTCAGCATTCCGTTACAAGGTGAAGTTCACCTTTGTCAAAATACTAATGATGAGAACTTGACATACCTATTTTGTGAAGACGATTGTGTATCTAATATGTTATATTCCTACAATCCTAACCTTTCCGAGAGATTAGCTTTGGTTAAAAGCAACCAAAATATACCCAATCTTAACGTAAAAAAGTTTCATAGCAAAATTTTTTATGTAAGATCTGTTGTTGATGGGATGAAAATACCGTTAACAATATATTGGAAGGGAGACTCAAAACAATTACCCAGAAAACAACCTGGTATCATTTATGTCTACGGATCATATGGTTCGAGAGAACAAAAAGGAAATCTAGATCCCATGATGATAGCGATGATAGAACTTGGTTTTGTTTATTGCATTGCTCATGTTAGAGGGGGCGGATATTTAGGCGAGAAATGGCATCATATGGGGAGAACTTTGAATAAATGGAACTCAATTTACGATTTTTTGGACTGTTGTCACTATTTAATTGACGAGGGAATAGTGGCTTCTGACAGATTGTCTTTAATTTCTTCTAGTGCTGGAGGAATAGTTGCTGGAGCTAGTCTGAATGAAGAACCGAATTTGTTTAAATCTATGTTACTAGCTTCGCCATTTGTTGATCCTTATAATACTATGCTATATAAACGTGATTATTTATCGCATATGGAAGTAGCAGAATGGGGAAATCCTTCTACTGATTTAAAAGTACGAAAATATATTCATTCGTATTCACCAATGCAAAATGTGAAAAAAGCCAAAGGATCAAAGACAAATTTATTTGTGGTTTGCGGAGAAAGTGATAAGCAAATTTCAAATGAGGATGTGAAAAGTTGGCTACAAAAACTTCAAGCGTTAGGGGTCTCTTCACATTTAGAAATTAACCCAAAAGCTAGTCATGGGGGATTACCTCAAGGAGACATTAAAACTTTGACAAAAATTCTAGTTGATTTTTTATATTCCGTTATCAGTTAGTAGGTTTAGTATTATTAAATTTTATGGAGGTTGATTTTGATGAGACAGATAGTTATTTCAATAACAGAATTAAAAAAAGAAATAGAGCTTGCTAAAGGAAATCTTTTACAAGTGCTTGCTGATATTTCTTTTGATGTAGAGCAACAAGAGTTTGTGTCAATTGTAGGACCTTCTGGTTCAGGGAAAACAACGTTGCTTTATTGTATTTCTAGCTTATTACCTCCTACAGATGGAGAGGTGTTAATCGATGGCAAATCACCTTATGGATGGAGTGCAGCGAAATTAGCAAAGTTTCGCCGCAAAAAAATTGGCTTTATTTTTCAAGATTTTCAACTGATTCCTTCATTGTCCGCTTATGATAATATGGTCCTTCCAGGAACTTTAAATGGTCACAAAATAAAAAAGGAAAATGTTTATTCTCTGGCGGAACGATTGGAATTAAAAGCGGATTTACACCAGCCTATTGATGCTCTTTCAGGTGGTGAACAACAAAAGGTTGCAATTGGTCGCACAATATTAGCGGATCCAGATATATTATTTTTAGATGAGCCTACTAGTGCATTGGATACTCACTCACGTGTCCTTATTATGGAAGTATTGAAAGAATTAGTAAGCAAAGGGAAGACAATTGTTATGGTAACTCATGATTTGGAATTAGCCAGTCAATCTTCAAGAGCAATTGTTTTAAAGGATGGACACATTCATAGTAATATAAGTTCACCTACCTTGGAAACATTGGTATTTTAAAAATTATTTCTCTGTTCGTTGTTTATGAATATGAATTATCACGTTCTATTCATAATAAAAAACATTGAAAAGAGGCACATGATGACTATCTTAAAATATGGTTCTAAATTACGTTTAGCAGTATTTCTGATCTCGACAAGTTTATCTAGTTTACAGTATATTTTCCAAGCGTTTATAATAGGAAATTTTATTACTGCAGCTACAAATGCAGACCTGAATTTTTTTGTGAAAAATGTTACTTTTGCTGTTATTGGTATACCTCTATTTGGAATCGTTATGCTGATTAATGTAAGTGCTCGAACAAATTATATTAAGTCTGTCAATATAGAAATAAAAGAACGTGCAATTGAACACTTAATCCAAAAAGATATATATGAAATTGATGTTTCAAGTGATTTGTCGTTTATTATGAATGATCTGAAATTATTAGAAACAAACGGCATAAATGCCGTGCTTTTAATTTCAACAAGTGCGATTACCTTTCTATTTGCTCTTTTTTCTTCACTGAAATACGATATTTGGACTACTGCTGCTTTTTTTATAGGATCGCTTATTCCACTGGTTATTTCGAATGTGACCAAGAAACAGATCCGAGGAAAATCAGAAAAATGGTCGGAAGAAACCTCTAGATTTCTTTCACGGTTAAAAGACTTTTTAACAGCTACACGCACAATAAGAACTTATCAAGTAGAAAAAGAAATGGCAGCACGGGTGTCACATTATGCAAGGGAATCAGAAAATGCTCTTAAAGATATGAATCAGACAGTGGGTTATACAAACGCGGTCGTGACTGTGTTAGCTACACTATGTGCCTTAACACTTCCGTTTGGAATCGGTATATTACGAATTATAAACAGTAGTCTAACATTAGGTGCATTTATTTCTGTAGTACAATTGTCAAATTATTTGAATAAACCACTCTTATCAGTACTTGAGATGCGAAATCAATTACAAACTACGCGAGACATTCAAAAACGTGTTGATCGAGTTTTAAAAGATAGCAAAACAAATCGTTTATTAGAACAGAGTGATTCTAAAAGAGCATCAATATCTATATCTCCATTTTCTAAATTAGAACTACGTGATGTAACTATTCAATTAGGCAATAAAAGAGTGATTAGTCGGCTTAATCTAACCATTAACGCTGGAGAAAAAATGCTAATAATGGCACCTTCGGGATTTGGAAAGTCAACGCTTCTTGGTGTCTTACAAGGGAATGTTCCGATATTAGAAGGAGAATATTTGTATAATGGAATTTCAACTTCAAATTATACTGTTTCTCAATTAAGTGAGCAGTTCTCATTGATTTTGCAAACACCATTTGTGTTTAATGATACGGTTCGTTTTAATGTAACTCTTGATCGTTCATTTTCTGAAGATAGCATTTTTACTGCACTTAATCATGCAGGGATGAAGCAATTTATCTCGGAAAAGGGATTAGACTACATAATAGCTGAAAATGGGCAGAATCTTTCAGGAGGAGAACTACAGCGTATAGAAATAGCAAGAGCTTTTTTGTACAATAGACCGATTATATTGGCGGATGAAGCAACTTCTTCTTTAGATAATATCACAGCAGCACATATCAGAAACACTTTTATCAATAGTCCTAATACGTTGATTGAGGTAGCTCATAAAGTCTCACAAGAAGAACAACTACTTTATGATAAAGTATTAAAACTAGAAGGAAATGAATGATTTAAAATAGTTATTTTCAATAATAAAATAATGTAAACGTTCTCGAATGGATAGGATTTGGTGTCACTAATTGAATAAATTTTACTGACCCCCAGTGTATAGGCAATTTAGTCTGTACACTATTTTCTTCGGAAAAATTTATAAACTTCGAAAAATGGACTCGTTCAGATTGTAGTAGTAGTGGAAAGAGGAAAGCCATATGTTGAAGTCTCTATTTGGTTTTTAAAGGAGGAAATTCAATGGTTCATTCGTTCGATTCACATATTTCTCATACTTTTGATAGCTTTTGTAAAGCAATAGTTCGAAATGAAGCAAGAAACATCAAGAAACAATATGCGCGATTGAGAGAACGTCAAATTTCATTAACTGAACTACCTCGAGAGCTAGAGTCAACATTCCAAGTGGTTGATGCATCTGCAGAAAATAGTGAAATTTTTATTGCTCTTGGAATGGAATTGCTCGTTACCAACCTCACTTTAGCGGAAGCAATTCATCAACTTAATGAAATAAAGCGGAAAATTGTTTTTTTGTACTATTTTGGTGGTTTTAATGATCGTGAAATAGGACAAGTAATCGGAATGAGTGGTGGGGGTGTCTGGTATCAACGAAAAAAAGCTCAATCCGAATTAAGAGATATCTTGGAGGAGAAGTATTATGTGTGAGCTTGACTATTCTGATGCTTTATTATCACCTGAAATAATCAGTGCTGCTTCTTCAGGTGAACCACACGCAATGAGTGAAGTTTTAAATCATTATCAAAACTATATTACTAGCCTTTGCCTAAGAAATAAGTATGAGAACGGTACTATATCCTCAGTTTATATTGATGATTTTCTGCGTAGAAGTCTTGAAAGTAAATTGATTGAAAAAGTCATGAAATTTGATGTAACCCGCTAGTAGCTACTTTCCTCTTTCTGTTTTTCATTCTATGTAAGTTTTATACACAGATCCGAAGTATAAAGTTTTCATAGGCTGAAAAGCTTATATGTTCATTGAAAAGTAAATATAACTCTATCAGTACATTAGTCTTTTGAATAAAAAACACATACTACGCCATGACAAGCATTGACTTGAACGAAAAATAGTTGGTTTTGATTTGAAAGCTAGATAATGATACTTCCGTAACCAAATAGGCCCGCCATTAATGGGGGGAGGTGAAATTCCTATGTGCTTTAGTAAAGCAGCTGATAGATAAAAACATTAAAGTATAGTCTAATTGTTATCTCATTTGAAAGCTTAAAAGAGTGCGACAAATATTAAAGAAGGCGGTATAATGAAGACAGTCACACGACAGGATATAGTCAACTTAGAATCTTCTCAGTACTACGCTGACAAAATTTTCAAGGAATGCAAAATTCTTCTTATAAAAAAGGGCTATTCTTTTTATCGAAATTCTAAGATAAAAAGAATACCTGTCTCAATACTTGAAGAAGTCTTGCATATTTCTTGGGAGGAATAGTACGATGAGAAGAATAGCAAATGTGTACAAAGATGAAAAACGAGGTACTTGGTATTTTTCATTGTCTCTAGGATATGATCGTTTTGGTAAGAGAATTCAGCCTACCAGAAGAGATTTTAAAACTCAGACAGAGGCCAGGCAAGCCATGGAGGAATTGAAAAAGAATTATTCTGATTCTCAAAATATCTATCTGCAAGGAATTACGTTTCGAGATTTTTATAAGAAATACTTCTTTCCTTGGTATAAGCTGGGGACAGTCGAAAAAACCTATGTAAAAACAGATAAGACTTTAAAACGTGCGTTAGCTTATTTTGGAAAATTGCAGATGGAAAAGATCAGACCAATTCATATTCAAGAATTGCAACAGTATCTAGTTGAGAAGTGTTCAGTTAAAAACAGAGATGGTTCAACACGCCCTCTATCAAACAATTACGTTAAACAGATTTTTAACAAGTTACGGATTATTTTTAAGCGTGCGGTAATTTTGGAAGTAATTGAAGAAAATCCAGTAGATACGATTGGAAAGATTCGAACGGAGCGTTCAGTAGTAGAGTTTTGGACAGTTGATGAATTTAAAAAAGTATACAATTGTTCTTATCTCTGCGATTTCCAGGAGACTTTCTACAAAAGGATGATGCGTTTTTTGTTTGTTACGGGTCTCAGGAGTGAAGAGCTTTTTGCTCTACAATGGCCGGATATTGATTTTAAAAAAGGGACTTGCAGCGTGAATAAATCCCTTTATATTCGGACAAGGACGGATTATGAATTTTCCGATACGAAAAACACTTCGAGTATCCGAACTATCACCCTAGATCAACAAACTATTGAAGACTTGAAAGAATGGCAAGAGATTCAAAAGTCAATTGGAGATGACTTAGGTTTTGTCTTTACTTTTGATGGCTTACCGCCTTCACCAAAAACATTTTTAAATCGTATCAAAAAATTGGCAGAAGAAGCAGGGGTAAAGCCTATTCATTTACATGGTCTTCGTCATTCTCATGTTGCTTTTTTAATTGAGCATAATAAAAATGTTTATGCTATTTCAAAACGTTTAGGACATTCATCAATTAAGACCACATTAGATAAATATGGTCATCTTTATCCAGAAACAAACCAAACCCTAGCAGATGAGTTTACTAAATTTTCTGTTTGATTTTTAACGATTTATTGCTGTCATTGGGTTGTCATGAACGATTTTTTCAACTTAGTTATTGATATACCGGTCATTAAAGGTTGGTTGTCGGAATCGAAAATGGATGAAGAAGAAAGTAAGAAGTAGACAGAGGTCTGGCGATTGGAATATACCATTTAATAGCTATCTTCCCACATTTTTTCCACATTAATCAATTGAAGTAATTTTTTAAAAGGCATTGTCGCGTAGCATCTGTTCAAAGATGTCGACAGTGTCTTTTTTCATTTTCTTCGTCACATGAGAATAGGTGTCCATCTAATCATGTTTTGGATGCCATGGAATCAGAGGATTAGTCGGAAACAACTTTGGATTAATCAAAAGAATCCATGTATAAACTGAGTGATGTCGTTTAAGTTAGCGCAAAATTCCTAGCTGTTTTAAAAAATAGTTTGTCTATAATCTCTCAAAAAGTGTATTTATTTAAGTAACTTTTAAAAAAAATAGACTAGAAACAAAAAAAGCCAGCCGTAAGAGATGGAAAACCTAATTTTTTGTATTCAGATAAATTAGTATGCAAATAAAAAATACTATCGAAAATACTAACCCAACTAAATAATTGGATAAAAAAAGGGGATCAACATCTGAATCATCCCAAATCTGAATCATGAAATAGATAAATGGGAGGGATGAGACGATCAGTAAACAATCTTTTTTACGCCATATTTTTAAACAGTGTAGAACAATAATTTTATATGCACAAGTAACCCAGAATAAAATTTTACTAATAAATAACAAAGTTATATCCCCTTTATTTTTTCTCTTTCGCAATATATTTATCTTATCATTATTTATTGATCATGAGAAATAAATGAGATTGAAGGGGGAAGTCGGTAATAAAAGACTTATACAAAAATGAAGGGTTGCTTAGATACGTAGATTACTACAGTATAATAAGAACGATTTCAAGCTATATGATCATTGATACATAAGTTCAGAAAATCGACTTAAAATGTTATTGATTGATGAGAATTGGAAAAACAGCAATGAATAAATCGAGTAAACAAGAATCGAACGTACTGAAGACAACATTTGAAAAAGAATACGGAGTTTCTACAGAAGAAGTATATAAAGCGGCAAGTCAGGGTGTTGCTATTGCAAGTGAGGTTATTCGTAAGCTTGGATTTCTATATAAGATGATGCTCGTCAATGGGAGGGAACGGAATGAAAATAAAAGACAGATGTTACGCTAGTAGTCATGGTATAGACGGTTTAATACTAGATATGCCGATAAAGTACCCTAATTAATTCGGATTGAAAGAATGATGAAATGCGATAGACAGCAACAGAAATAGTAAGAACAAGGAGGTGAATTTCAACTCTTCCTAATTGTTCTTACTATTTTCAACCGTTGCTGTCTATTAATTTATAAACATTGACGTTACGTTTATTTAAAATACATCAATTACTTATTGTCAAAGATAGATATAATACGCATCAGCTTCCGAAGTAGCAGAATTTACCTTATGGAGTCCTTCTAATTTGATGTGGAGTTCTTTGGCAACTTCTTGAATATATTTGTTAAATATACTATTTTCTAATTTTAAATAATTAGCAATCTCTATAGAAATAATTTTTTTACGTTCTTTTCCTATGAACTGAATATTAAACTGTCTTATTACACTGTTTCTATCACTTTCATTAGGAAAGCTACTTATCATCGATACATATTCTTTTATAGACATAAGAGTACTTTTTATCATTTGGAATTCATCCATAATTTCACCTTCTCTAATTATTTTAATTTTAATTTAATTATACATGATGCTTTTGTTTCTATCCATATTTTTGCTGAAGAGAAAATAAGGCAAGGAAAGTTTAGTGACTATCGCTAGGTGAAAAGATAAACAGCTTCTTTTTTATTTTTTAGTTACATAGACATTCAGAAAAAAAGACAATCAACTAGTGATCGTCTTTTAGAAAGTTACCAATCAATTTTATAATATTGCTAGAAAATAAGATAAGAGCAAGACCTAAAATATTTACAAAAAAATGGAAATCTAAAAAAATAGCATTAAGAATAACAAGTATCATTCCGATGTATAAAAATATATTAGTGTTAAGTTTGTTGATAGGTGTCATGTTTCTACCTCCAATCACTTTTAGAAAAGAGTATCTCTTATTCATTTTGTAGTCAATACCTTAATAAAAATGTTGGCAGAAATAAGAAGAATCAAGATGAAATAGATAGATGTCTATTAATAGTACTAGTATAAAGACAAAAACAACAAGTGAAAAAATTTGTAGTTATAAAAGTATAACAATTAATCATTCTTATAAAGATAACGTAAAACAACGATGAAAAGAATAAGGGATAAAAACAACCCAACTACGTAAAAAAATAATGCTGAAAGCGATTGATAAAATGTATATTTCACTATTTTTATGATAAAAATTGCTGTAGGAAGAAAAGAAAGCATTAATATAACTGTTTTTCTAGAACGTTTAGTGAAGTAAAAGAAAGAGCTGATACCAATACAGACTGGAATCCAAAATAAAAGCATGCTAAATGTGACCACCGTATCATCTCCCATATCGTCTTATGTCAATTAGGATAATAGCACTTTATCGACTAATAACCAAATATTAAGGATAATGGTTCCGAATGGACGACAAACATCCCAGAATGAAAAAGTCAGAAAACCAGAACTAACTGCAATAAAAGCAAAGTTTAAAAAATACGGTGTTCCTACAGAAGCAGCGTATAAAGTTGCGAGCAATTGTATTGCCGCTATAATTCTTTTGCCATCATTCGGGTTGAAAACTCAAGTAGTTAACGAAGAATCAACAGAAAGTAGATAGATATGAGATTATTAATCAGAGTTCTCGCTCGTTCATTAACCAATTGTTGTGATTTTCCTGAAATTTTACATCTTTAAACCTTATATCGAGTGATTATCCTTGTGTTAGTATTATATCCGTGTTACAGTAAATAAGTAATCTAATTTGAAACGTAATCTGAGCGATATATTCACACTATAAAAACTCCTTTTACCAAGTAATATTAATTGCAATAAAACACGTATTATATACGTATCAGGAGGAAATATATATGAATAACGGTACAGTAAAATGGTTTAACTCAGATAAAGGTTTTGGTTTCATCACTGGTGAAGATGGAAATGACGTATTCGCTCATTTTTCAGCGATCCAAGGAGAAGGCTTTAAGTCTTTAGATGAAGGCCAAGCAGTTACTTATGATATTGAAGAAGGTCAACGTGGTCTTCAAGCAATAAATATCGTAAAATAATGTTGAACGTTAACCGCCTCATATGAGGTGGTTTTTTTGTTTATGTTGGTAGAAAAAATCCTTCACTGTAGTATTAGGTGAGGGATTTTTTCGTTCATTGATTAAGTTTAACACTATTGTTTGCTTTAGTTTGTTTATTTTCTGTTACTCAGTTTTTACTTGCTTTGATAGTTTTTTCTGAAACCGTCAAATCATAAAGAAGATACTTTTCTGAGCAAAGGAATTTACATATTTTACAAAATACGGTTTAATGGTTTAAACATATAAACCAAAGAGGTGAGCTACAATGATTAGACATGACCGTTTAAAAGCAGAACTAGAATCATTGAGTGGTTTTTTAGCAGCGTTAGGTGACACAAAAAGACAATTGATCTTGATTAGACTATTAAATGAAAAAAGCTGTCATGGTTTGCAAGTAGGAGAACTAACTGACGATACAGGTTTATCAAGACCAGCAGTATCGCACCACTTGAAAATTTTAAAAGACGCCGATTTATTAGAGGTCAGAGAAGAAGGAACTAAAAATTTTTACTATCTAAAACACGAAAATAAAAATATATACAAATTAAGAGATTTTTTGAATGATGTAATAACTGAAATAGAGGAGCTAAAAGACAGTGAAGAAAATTCTGATCGTTGAAACAAACGTCAATCAATATAAAGGAACAAATAAAGCTACTGGGCTTTGGCTAGGAGAAACAGTAGAATTTTTAGCAGAAATCTATAAATATCAGTTTGAAGCTGATTTTGTTAGTCCGTTAGGTGGCTATGTGCCGATTGATCCTAGAAGTATGAAAAATCTAGATCCTGATGTTATGGACATTTATTCTAATGAAATATTTATTGAAAAAGGTTTGAGGAATACGTTGTCTCCTGCAAACGTAAAGAGTGGAGATTATATTGCTATTTACTTTACCGGAGGACATGGTGTGATGTGGGATTTTCCAGAAAATAACGCATTACAAAAAATAGCGAGTGATATTTATGAATCAAATGGCTATGTATTATCTGTGTGCCACGGTATAGCAGGTTTATTGAATATCAGACTTGCTAATAATGACTATTTAATAGCAAATAAAAAATTGACTGGTTTTACTAAAACGGAGGAACGATTAGCGATGAAAAGCAAAGTAGTTCCTTTTGATAATGAAGAGATGACTGTAAGGAGAAAAGGACATTTTATCAAGAAGCGTTTCTTTAAGAGTCATGTGGTAAAGGATGGACATCTGATTACTGGACAAAACCCGTATTCAACAAGAGAACTAGCACGAACATTCATCAAGGAGGTTATCTAAATGCAAACAGTTATTGGCAGTAATGGCCAAATTGGATACGAATTAGCAAAAGAACTCAATCAAACGTACGGGAAACAGCTGCGCTTAGTTAGTCGAAATCCGAAATCAATCAACGATACAGACGAACTAATCTCAGCGGATATTTTAGATCGTGAGGCAACTATTCGTGCTGTAGCAGGAAGTGAGATTGTTTATTTTGCTGCAGGATTACCAATGGACTCCGAACAGTGGAAAACAAAATTTGAAATCATGTTAGAAAATGTCATACAGGCTTGTAAAGAAACAAAGGCGAAATTAGTTTTTTTCGATAACACTTATATGTACGAAAAAAATGACACGGAACAATTTGAGGATAGCAAATTTATTTATGATGGTATCAAATCCACTGTTCGAGCTAAAATGGCAGATCGGCTAGTGACTGAAATGGAGAATCCTGACATCGATGTGATGATTTGTCGCGCTCCTGAATTTTATGGACCTAATAAGACGCAAAGTATTACAAACAGTTTATTGTTTAACCGAGTGAAAGACGATAAGACTGCTTTGGTACCAATTTCTGATCAAACTTTAAGGACCTTGATTTGGACACCTGATGCTAGTAAAGCCATGGCACTTTTAGCAAATCATCCTGACACTTATAACCAAACTTGGCATCTACCTTGTGATGTAAGTCGAACATATGAAGAGATGATAAAGTTGATGGAAGAAAAGTTGTGCAAACCGGTAAAATATAAAGTGATCAAACAATGGATGTTTGATCTTGGTTCTATATTCAATAAAAATATGCAAGAGCTAAAAGAGTTACTACCTAGATATCATTATGATAACAAGTTTAATTCTGATAAATTTAAAAAGAAATTTCCAGATTTTGAAATAACAACATTCTCCAATGCATTAGACGAATTATTCAAATTAGAAAAGTAATGCTACTCGAGAGAAAAAGCGATAGTTGCCATCCACTAAATATGGAAAGTCAACTATCGCTTTTTCGTTTTATCTCATTACTAGAATAACAGTTGCCAAGTAAAGCCAAACTTGTCAGTCACCCAGCAAACTTCCGTATACTTCTCGTAATTTTTTCATGCATCATTACGGTTCCGCTATCTTTTAATGTATGAAATGCCTGATCAAATTCTTCCTGATTATCTACTTCAATCAAAATGGTAGATGCCCAGGTGGAGACAGGTGCAGGGAAATCTTTTGACATATCCAAAAATCCAATTACTTGATTGCCTAATTTAAGTTCGCCTTCAAGGATAAGATCCGATTCCTCTTTATTGGCATCTCCATACCGATTCAACTTGGTGATTTGGGAGTTAGGAAAAGCTTTGTGATACCAATTGATTGCTTCTTCTGCTTGACCATTATATGTCAAAAACGGTAATAGTTGCTTCATCTTTTTCCCTCCTGATTCCTTTTTTGAGATCGATTGCAAAGCGATTGTAACATGGAATGGGTAAAAAAGACTAAAGATAGGAACTAAATCGAAATGGTCATTCATCAGTCTAGTATTTATATAAAAAGGCAGACAGCAAATATAATAGGGCAATATGTGCCGGATAAAAGATATAAAAGAAATATTTCATTCCTTTTCCTTTTTGTCCGTTATATAGCAAGATTGGGATGATTGAAAAGATCATTATCCACTGGGTCGTACCTAAAAAGAAGAATATTCCAGCAACAATCGAAATGATGACACATTGAATGTTACGGTGATTTCTTGCTAAATAAAGCAAAGGAATCAAAAGAACCATAAAATTATTTTCTGCTAAAAGCAGTGCAGGTAAAAATGATGTAATCAGCATAAAAACAACTTTGTTTTGAAGGATAACAGGACTAGAAAATAACAACGGGATAAATAATGAGAGCAAGATTGGTAAAATGAATAAGAAAATACTTGTAACAATCTTTTTCCAACTTCCTGTATTTTTTCCCTCAGTGAAAAGATCGATTGCATACATCATGACCGTACCAATAAACAGATCTCTGAAAATGTTATTCATCAATACCACTTCATCATAATGAACGATATTACCTAAAAAATAAGTAAAGAAGGCCATAAGTACCATTGAGAGATAAAGCCGCTGCATATATTTCTTTTTATCATGTGTATGTGAGAAGCCTACAACGCTTATAAAAAAGAACAAAGTAGCAACTGGTCTACCAAACCAATCCAGCCAGTCGGGGGCACCAAACGGATAAAACATTTGATGAATGTGATCGACAAACATCAATGTAATCCCTAAAATTTTCAAGTCAAAGGTAGAAAGTCCTCTTTTCGAACGAACAGTATTCAAATTTTTCCCTCCTAATAATTAAATAAATGAAACAAGTGACAATCACATTATTAATGAATTGAAGTAAGAAATACAATCGAAAAGTCGAACATTTTTGTCATGTGAATCACTGCAAAAATCAAAACAAAGTAGAAATTATCTTTGGAATATCAGAGAATGAGGGGAGAAAATAGTATGTAACTATAATTAAATGATGTAAACTTATAATTTGCAAATAATTTCTATGCCAATGTATCATGAACCTAAAAGTAATCCAATTTGTCTAAACGTTTATCTATAATAAAAATGTGCGAAATACCGCACTTTTTTATCTTTTTATTTAGTTTTAATGCAAAAAATCAAGTTACAAGATAAATTAGGTGGGATTTTGTTACTATGAATAACATAATAGGATAGAAAAGTGGATTGATTTGAGATCTTTTTATACTTCAAAAAAGATAGCCCCCAACTACCAAAATCATATTTCGGTAGTTGGGAAAAACGTGTTTATACATTATTTTTTATTCAAAAAAAATAGCACAATGGCAAAGATCATAAGCGAGAGCATAAGCCCCAAGGAATGACTAAAAAGAAAAGCAGAATCACATGCCATGTCATCCCAAATTTCTTCCAGAAAATAAATAAGCGGAAAAAAGGGAAGAAATAGCAAAACATCGATCCAACACCATTTTTTTCTCCTTTTGAAATAACATAAAACAATAAACATGAATGTGCAGGGAAGTAAAAACAAAGCTTTACTCATAACTAACAAAATACCAGCTCCTTTTATTTTTTTCTCCCCCACATTCAAAGAGTAACAATGGTATGTACTTAATAATAGAAAAATGGATTAACTTGTATGAATATCAAATGAAAAGATCTATACCAAAATAAAAAACTTCCAGCCAAAATTGGCTGGAAGCTTATTTTTTTCTGAAATATCCTAACACACAAATGAAAAAGATGGCCGAAGCTAATAAACCGATTTCGTAGTAAAACAATGAAATACCAGAGTCATAATAATAAAATCCTCTGATTTTATGGATAAAATAAATCATTGGACAAGCAGATAAAAGTAAGTATTTGTTCGGTTTTTTGAATAAGTAAAAGAAAATACTGGTCATTATGATGAATGGTATCCAAAATAAAAGTTTACTTAAGACAATCAAATGATCAACTCCCATATTTTTTACCAAGAGAGATCATACCATCTTTACCGCCAAAACAAAATATTTTTTTGTACCGTTTGAAATTTTAATTAGGATTATTGAATTAGTTCTGAATAACTATAAATTTCAATTAGAATCACTTTGTTCTTATCAAAAATAAAAATATCGCCTCTCATTCATGGAGAGGCGAAAGTTCCTAGTTTAACTCGATTTTTTTCGTTTCTTTTGGATGATGCGCCGTTTTAGGTAATGCTAATTTCAGTACACCATTTTTAAAGGATCCGGTGATTTTTTCTTCATCAACATCAGGAAGATAGAATGAACGTTTGTAAGAGACCGAATGTCTTTCTTTCCGTACATAGTTGCCATTTTCTTTATCTTCCGTATGGGACTCATGGTTGGCGGAGATCGTCAAAGTGTTGTTTGAATATTCAACTGTCGTGTCTTCTTTGTCACAGCCAGGCATATCAGCTGTTAGTTTGTATTCTTTTTCGTTTTCAACTAAATCTACTTTTGGATAACTTGAAACACCTAAAAAATCATTGAACGCTGGACTAAACACATCATTGAAATCAGGGAACATGTCGCGAATGCTAGGTACATTTGCCATTGTTGATCATCCTTTCAATAGAGTATTTTTTATTTATCCCTATTTATGTAATAACTCTATTTTGAAAAAAATTCAAGTATAACGGTTGTCTTTGTGAATGTTTCATCTAGTGAATTACAAAGGTTATCTTTCTAATTTGAGAAAGGGTTTGCTAGAATAATAGTAAGAAAATAATTTGGAGAGGAGAAAATATGGCAAAAACCACAAATCCCTATTGGCGAGAAGAAAGCAGAATCTATCATTTAGAATTAGAAATCGCTAGGACAAACAATCCACAAAAGAAACGTGAACTCGGCTATCTTTTAGAAAAAGAAAAAACAGCTTTGCAGCAACGAAAATGGCGAGATCGAGAAGCGCGAAATTACCAAATAAAAACGATGCGTAAAACCCGTAGAAGAAAAATCGTCTATTACACATGTTGTATAGCAGGAATCATCATCGTGTCATTTTTTATAATAAGCAAATTCTTTTACCCAAATGTAGAAACATTGGATTTAGAAAACCATCCGGCGACTAATTTTATTACACAACTGACAAAAAGCGAAGTGGATACCACAAATTTAACAAGAGAGCAAGTAGAGAAGTGGGCATACTATCATTTGAAGTTAGAAGATCCAACTATTGTAAGCGCTAACCATTATTGGTTTG